>JANQQD010000039.1 GCA_028285185.1 Anaerolineae bacterium
TCATTAAGGAGGTGTCGCGATGACGTGGACGGATGAGCGAGTGTCGCTTTTGCGTCAGCTTTGGGGCAACGGCAAGAGCGCCAGCGAAATTGCCCAAATGTTGGGCGATGAGATCACTCGCAATGCCGTCATCGGCAAGGCGCACCGGTTGGGCCTGTCCGGCCGGCCATCGCCGATCCGCAAGAAGCCCGCGGCCGAGGCGGAGGTCGCGTCGGGCGCAACCATCCTCAGTCTGACGGACCGCATGTGCAAATGGCCGATCGGCGATCCGCGGGAGCCCGGCTTCCATTTCTGCGGCCGGCCGGCCGTCGCCGGCCTGCCTTACTGTAAGGAACATGCCGCGGTGGCTTATCAGTCGCCCAACGCCAAGCGTCGTGAAGGGGACTCTGCGGCCGGGGTTGCCTGAGGTCGCGCCCGTCAAGACTTGCGGCGGGTTCACATTGACAACCGTAGTGTGTGCGACTAGATACGAGAGCGCGCGGGCTGATGGCCCGCGCATTTTATGTTGATGTGGTCTGTTTAGTGCTGGAGATCGAACCATGCGGATTGCCAATTCGCTGAAGACACTCAAGTCCAGGCATCGCGGCTGCCGTGTGATTCGGCGCAAGGGCCGGGTGTATGTGATCAACAAGCAGAACCCGCGGTTCAAGGCGCGCCAGGGATAGCCTTCGAAGAGGCGATCGTCGGTTCCAACCGCGCCCCTGGGGCGCGGTTTTCGTTTGAGGCGCCGGAAGACGGCCGGCCTCGAGCCGGCGGCCGTCAAACGGTGAGCGGTTGAACGGTTAGGCTGCCTTGGGTGGTGCCGTCTCTCCGGCGGGCGCGCACGCGAACGCAACCCCTGCATTTGGGACGATGGGCGATGACAGTGCAACGCGCCCCCCGGCGCCGCAACCTCTTGGTGCCGGCGACGCGGCGGCTGGGACACAAGGTCAAGCCGAGCGCGAAGGTCTATAGCCGCAAGGGCCGACAGCGCCGGCCATTGAAGCCTGCCGGTAACGCGGAGCACTTGTAGAGTCCGGCCCCGAACTGCTCTTATCGCCTGCCGTTAAGAACGCGGTTCGAGCCCAAGGGGGATGGCGATGAAGATGCCCGCACTTGACGAGGGCGTCCTGTCCCGTCGCAGCGAGATCATCGCAGCTTTGCGTCGCATCGTGCCGGGCGAAGGGGTGATCGTCGACGAAGACGAGCTTCGGGCCTATGAAAGCGACGGCCTGACGGCCTACCGCACGCTGCCCATGATCGCCGTGCTGCCGTCGACCACCGCGCAGGTGTCCGCGGTCCTCAAATACTGCGCGGACAACAGGATCAAGGTTGTTCCCCGCGGTGCCGGCACCTCTCTGTCCGGCGGCGCCCTGCCGCTCGGCGACGGCGTGCTCTTGTCCATGGGCAAGTTCAACCAGGTTCTGGAGGTCGATCTGGAAAACCGGTGTGCGCGCGTGCAGACCGGTGTGTCCAACCTGGCGATCACCGAGGCCGTAGAGCACGAGGGCTTCTATTATGCGCCCGATCCGTCCAGCCAGATCGTCTGCACCATCGGCGGCAATGTGGCGGAGAACTCCGGAGGCGTGCACTGCCTGAAATACGGCCTGACGACCAACAACGTCCTTGGGCTGGAGGCCGTGCTGATCAACGGCGACATTGTCCGTATCGGCGGCAGACACCTGCAAGCGGACGGCTATGACCTGCTCGGCGTGCTCACCGGCTCCGAAGGCCTGCTGGCGGTCGTCACCGAAGTGACCGTGCGCCTGTTGAGAAAACCTGAAACGCAGCGTGCGCTGCTGGTTGGGTTCGACTCTTCCGAGGCCGGAGGGGCTTGCGTCGCCGCGATCATCGGTGACGGCATCATACCGGGCGGTCTGGAGATGATGGACAAGCCAGCCATCAACGCGGCGGAAGACTTCGTGGCAGCGGGCTATCCGCGCGACGCCGAAGCCCTGCTGATCGTCGAGCTGGACGGGCCGGCGATCGAGGTGGACGAACTGATCGGTCGTGTCCGGACGATTGCGGAACGCTGCGGTGCGAATTCGGTGAAGGTGAGTGAGAGCGAAGAAGAGCGCCAGCGATTTTGGGCTGGCCGAAAGGCGGCATTCCCTGCCGTGGGTCGCTTGTCGCCGGATTACTATTGCATGGACGGCACCATTCCCCGCGGCAGACTGCCTTTCGTGCTGCAGCGCATCGCCGAGATGTCGCAGCAGTACGGTCTGCGCTGCGCCAACGTTTTCCACGCCGGTGACGGCAACCTGCACCCGCTGATCCTCTACGATGCCAACAAGCCGGGCGAGCTGGAGACAGCGGAGACGTTCGGCGAAGAGATCCTGAAGCTGTGCGTCGAAGTGGGCGGTGTCCTGACCGGCGAGCACGGCGTGGGCGTGGAGAAGCGGGATCTGATGGAAGTCCAGTTCGACGCTGAGGATCTGGAGCAGCAGCAGCGGGTCAAATGCGCATTCGACCCCGACAACCTGCTCAATCCGGGCAAGATGTTCCCAAAGTTGCACCGATGCGCGGAACTCGGCCGCATGCACATCCACAAGGGCCAGATGCCGTTTCCAGATATTCCGCGGTTCTGAGCCTGTCTGACAGCCTACAGCCGCACCCGTAGTGTGCGATGCCAGCGACCGAAGTCGGGATACTCCAAATATGGCCGAGAGCTGGAAACCTGCAGACGCCGAGCAGACGCGCGATGCCATCCGCTGGGCTGCGGCTGAGGAGATCCCGCTGGAAGTGATCGGCGGCGGCAGCAAGCGAGCCTACGGGCGACCGGTCCAGGCGGACGGCACGCTTGATCTGTCGGACCTGGCGGGCATCCGTATCTACGAACCTGAGGAACTCGTGCTTTCCGCCGGCCCGGGCACGCCGATTGCTGAGATTGAGCAGGCGTTGGCAGCCAAAGGTCAGTTGATGGCCTTCGAGCCACCGGATCTGGGCCTACTGCTCGGGGGCGCGCCGGGCACGGGCACGCTGGGCGGCATCGTTGGCTGCAACTTCTCAGGCCCGCGCCGCATCCGTGCCGGTGCGGTGCGCGATCACATCCTGGGTCTGGAGGGCGTGAGCGGCCGTGGCGAGACCTTCAAGACCGGCGGCCGGGTCATGAAGAACGTCACGGGCTATGACCTGTCGAAGCTGATGACCGGGTCCCTCGGCACGTTGGGGGCGATGACGGGCCTCACCATAAAGGTGCTGCCCATGCCGGTGGACACGCGCACGGTGGCGGTCCTCGGGCTCGACGATGCCGCTGCCGTTTCTGGACTGACCGAGGCGCTGCAGAGTCCTTATGAGGTGACGGGCGCGGCTCATCTGCCCCGGTCGGTGGCCGGGCGCATCGGGGCAGGGGACTTGGCCGATGCCGCAACGCTGCTGCGGATCGAAGGCTTCCCGGCTTCGGTCGACTTCCGCTGCGGTTGGTTGACATCCCACTTTACGGGCCGGGGCGAGGTGCGGGTCATCGATGGTGAGTCGAGCCGGGCGCTGTGGCGGAACATCCGTGACGTGACACCCTTTGCCGCGACGGGCGATGAGAGGCAGGTGTGGCGGCTTTCGGTCCCTCCGGCGGAGGCGGCTGCCATCGCCGCGGCGCTGGTGGCGGATCTGTCCGCAGAGTGCTTCTTCGACTGGGGCGGCGGCCTTGTGTGGGCCGCCATCCCGGCCGCCGATGACGGCGCTCAGGCGGCGGTCCGTGCTGCCTTCGATGGGATTGACGGCCAGGCCACGCTGGTGCGCGCCGGCGCGCCGGTGCGCGCGGCGGTGGATGTGTTCCAGCCCATGGCGCCTGCGCTGGCTTCGCTCAGCGAGCGGCTGAAAGACGCCTTCGATCCCAAGCGCATCCTCAATCCCGGGCGCATTCTGGCCGGCGTGTGATCGCCGCGCTGATCGACTGCGTCAGCTGTCGCTTGGCTCAGGCGGCGGAATCGGCGGCAGGTCCAGGGCTGGGTTGATGAACAGCCGCACGCACTGACCTAAGAGTGTGATCGCATCGGCGACGCCCCGCAGCCGATAGTTGAGATCCAGCGTGCCGATCTTGATTTCCACCTGCCATCCGCGCGTGAGGGCGTAGGCCAGGCCGAAACCGTCGTCGGGAACGAAGCGCACCCGCTCCACGCCCCCCTCCATGGTCGACGCAAACTGCCAGGATTCGCCGTACGGCACGGCCACGGTCACCTCGTTAGGCCGGCTGAAACCCGGGGCCAGCAACGTATCGGGGCTGAGCAATGTCACCGCAAAGCCGCCGTCGCCGTCCAGCCGGAGGCCCAGCGCGGTCTCCTGTTCCTGGTCGAAGGCCCGGGCCTCGCACGCCGTGTACCCGGCTTCCTGCCGCTCTGCGCGAACGACCCATTGCGGAACCACGCGGAACACCTGAAAGATCGGCGCCTTATCGCCGCCGCCATCGGCCCCGGTGTCGGCCTGTCCATCGGCGGTGGGCGCTGCACCGCCACCACCGAAACTGCCCCCCAGGGGACGGGGGACGGGATCGCCCGAGCAGGCGACCAGGGCCAGCGCTATCAGGGTACGGTGCATAGCCTGAGCTTACACGCTTTGAGCGGATTCGCAGCGCTTGCTGTGCCGCCGACGGCGCGCCGTTCAGCCTTGGCGCGGCACGGCGGATATGCTTTGCTGCCGTAGGTTTGCTGACGCCGGTCGAGTGCGTGCGTCCTCACGGCGAACTTGTCCGTCAGACCGACTGAACCCCGAGAGACTTGTGAGCGAGCGGGAACGCCGAGATGGCCAAGCGTCCGACAGTGAAGCGATCGCGTCAGACCAAGATCGTAGCGACGATTGGTCCGTCGAGCGGCACGCGCGAAGCCATCGAGAGCCTGTTCGTCGCCGGCGCCGACGTTTTCCGGCTGAACTTCAGCCACGGTGCGCAGGCCGAGCATGCCGAGCGTCTGGCGACGATCCGGAGCCTGGAACGGGAGTATGCCCGGCCGATTGCCGTGCTGGCCGATCTGCAAGGCCCTAAGCTGAGGATCGGGCGCTTCGCCGAGGGACCCATTCACCTGGAGCCGGACCAGTCCATCCGTTTCGACCTCGACCCGGCGCCGGGTGACCGAACGCGGGTTCAACTGCCGCATCCTGAAGTGTTCGAAGCGCTGACACCCGGCCAGCACCTGCTGCTGGACGACGGCAAGGTGCGGGTTCGGGTCGAAGCCTGCGGCGCCGACTTCGCCGAAACGGTTGTGGAGGTCGGCAACCGGCTCTCCGACCGCAAGGGCCTGAACGTTCCGCAAGCGATCTTGCCGTTGTCGCCGCTGACGGAGAAGGATCGCGCGGACCTGAACTTTGCGCTCGACCATGGCGTCGACTGGATCGCCCTGTCTTTCGTGCAGCGGCCGGAGGACATTGCCGAGGCCCGGCGCCTGATTGCCGGGCGCGCCGATCTCTTGGCAAAGATCGAAAAGCCGTCGGCGATCCACCACCTGGAACATCTGATCGAGGCGAGCGACGCCATCATGGTGGCGCGCGGCGATCTCGGCGTGGAGATGCCGGCGGAGGACGTCCCGAGCCTGCAGAAGCGCGTGGTCCGGTACTGCCGCATGGCCGGCAAGCCGGTGGTCGTCGCCACGCAGATGCTGGAAAGCATGATCGGCGCGCCGACACCGACGCGGGCCGAGGCCTCCGATGTGGCGACA
Source organism: Anaerolineae bacterium (assembly GCA_028285185.1). Taxonomy (GTDB): domain Bacteria; phylum Pseudomonadota; class Alphaproteobacteria; order DSM-16000; family Inquilinaceae; genus JACKIG01. The sequence goes on from JANQQD010000039.1 coordinate 5,625, forward strand.
GCGGTTTACGACGGCGCCGATGCCGTGATGCTCTCTGCAGAGACCGCGGCGGGGCAGTTCCCCAGAGAAGCGGTTGCCATGATGGATCGGATCGCCCGGCGCGTGGAGCGGGATCCGCTCTACCGCACGATCCTGGATGCCGTGCAGTACAAGCCGGAGAACACGGCCGCCGATGCAATCACAGCAGCCGCCCGCCAGGTGGCCCACACCATCGGGGCCGCTGCCATCGTGACCTACACGACCTCAGGCTCGACCACGCTGCGTGCGGCGCGCGAGCGTCCGGACGTCCCCATTCTGTGCATGACATCCAGTCCCCGCACGGCGCGGCGCATGGCCGTGTGCTGGGGCGTGCATGCCGTGCACACGGCCGATGTCTCCGCCTTTACGGAGATGGTCAGCAAGGCGTGCAGGATTGCGCTGAAGGACGGATTTGCCAGCGAAGGCCAGCGCCTGGTGATCACCGCGGGTGTCCCCTTCGGAACGCCCGGAAACACCAACGTGCTGCGCATCGCGTGGGTCGGGGCGTGACGGAACCATCCATCCCCGTCGCCGAGGTTCTGGCGGCGAACGAGGCGTTCTATGCCGCCTTCGCGGCCGGCGACCTGGCGGCGATGGACCGCGTCTGGGCGGGCGACAATCCGGTCTCCTGCCTGCATCCCGGCTGGCCGATCATGCTTGGACGCCAGCGTGTGATGGCAAGCTGGCAGATGATTCTCAGCAACCCGCCGTCCATTCGGCACGAAGATGCTCAGGTGCTGACCTATGACCGCCTGGCCCTGGTCGTCTGCCGCGAGGTCATCGGCACGAGTGTGCTGACGGCCAGCAATCTGTTCGTGCCGGAGGGCCCGACATGGCGGATGGCCCATCACCAGGCCTGCCCGGCGGGCGAGAGGGACACCGTAACGGACGCCGGGCGACCGCCGCATGCGGTCCATTGAGCCCAACCGGCGTGCCCGGCCGAGCGCAGTGCGGCTAGATCGGCTCTCCCGACAAGACCGTCCTCAGATGATCCGCATGGCCCCGTGCCGAAGCCAGGTGTGGGTGGAGCTCCAGAGCGGCTTCGAACGCGGCAAGCGCCCGCTCCGGCTCCCCTAGGCTCATGTAGCAGAGGCCCAGCCCGGACAACGCCCCGAAATGGCGCGGTTCGCGCTGCAGCACCGCGCCGATATCGGCGATGGATCCGTCGTAGTCGCCACGCAGGAAGCGCACAGTGGCCCGGCGGTTCCAGCCTTCAGCGAAATCGGGCGCTCTCCGGATGACAGCGTCGTAATGGTCTTCCGCATCCTGCAGGTCGCCACCGCTCATGGCTTCCTGACCCAGCTGCATCAGCCGCTGCACCTCGCCATCCTCGCCTCCATAGCTGAACCAGACGCTCCAGATCAGCGCTTCGAGAATCTCGGCTTCAGAAGGGTCCGCGGTCGCCTGAAGGCGCTCGAACAAGCGATCGAGCATCGGCGGTTCCGCCCTGCCCATGGGAGATGGCAGCGACGTGAGGCATGCGGCGACAAGCAGACACAGCAGTAGGCGAGCCATCACAGCGAGATGGCGCGCACAGCGCAGCCGGCAAGGGGCAAGTGGCGACTGTCAGTCGGTGTGACCGACACTCCGCCACCCTGCGCCGCGGGTTGTCGACACGGCCTCGGCATCGATGACTATTCCGCTGCAAACCGCGTCCGCTATAGTGCCGGCCATGACCTCGCTTGCCGCCGTTGAATCTGCTCCGCCGTATCCGCTGATTGGCCCGGAAGATCCGCCGGTCTTCACGGTGATCAACGCCGATGCGCCGCGGCCTGTGCTGCTGCTGGCCGATCACGCCAGCAATGCGCTGCCGCAGGCCCTTAACAACCTGGGCCTTGGCCCAGAGCCGTTGGGCCGGCATATCGCCTATGATATCGGGATCGCCTGGATGGCGCGGCGGTTGTCCGATCTGTTGGGCGTGCCGGCCATCCTTCATGGGTACTCCCGCCTGCTGATCGATCCCAACCGCCCCCTGGATGACCCGACATCGATTTGCATGATCAGCGACGGGCAGGTGGTCCCTGGGAATCGGTCGGTGGGCCCCGAGGCGGCGGCCGAGCGGGCCGATGCTGTTTTCCACCCCTATCATGCCGCGGTCGAGGGGCTGCTGGGCCGGATGAGTGGCGGCGATCAGGTGCCGGCGGTTGTTTCGCTGCATAGCTTTACGCCGAGCCTGAAAGGGTTCCCGCGGCCCTGGCATGTCGGCGTGTTGTGGGCGGAAGACGACCGGATTCCCGTACCGTTGATGGACAACTTGGCCCGCGATCCCGGCCTGTGCGTCGGCGACAACCAGCCTTACAGCGGCAAGCAGCGATACGGGTACTCCATTGAAACGCATGCCTTGCCGCAGGGGCGGCCCAACGCCCTGATCGAGGTGCGCCAGGATCTGATCGACACGCCGGCCAAGGCCGAGGCCTGGGCGGCGCGACTGGCCGGAGCGCTGGCGCCGGTCCTGGACGCGTCGGCCCTCTATCAACGGTGGTAGCGGTGAGCCGGCATCGCGAACCCGCATTCACGCTGGGCGTGGAGGAGGAATACCTTCTGATCGATCCGGTGTCGCGGGACCTTGCCGCCGATCCACCGGCGCAGCTGCTGGAGCAGTGTCAGGGACGCCTCGCCAGCCGGGTCAGCCCGGAATTCATGCGCTGCCAGATTGAAGTCGGCACGCCCGTTTGCGACACGGTGGCGGAAGCGCGGCAGGAGCTGGCCCATCTGCGTCGTACGGTGGCGGAGATCGCGCACCAGTACAATCTGGGCCTGATCGCAGCGTCGACGCATCCCTTCGCCACTTGGCGGCCGCAGAAGACGACGGAGCGCGAGCGTTACGAACAGCTTGAGCATGAGATCGGCACGCCCGTGCGGCGTCTGCTGATCTGCGCCATGCATGTTCATATCGGCATCGAGGATCCCAATCTGCGCATCGATCTGATGAACCAGATGCGCTATTTCCTGCCGCATCTTCTGGTGCTCAGCACGTCGTCGCCGTTCTGGCAGGGCGAAGACACGAAGCTGAAATCCTATCGGCTCTCCGTCTTCAACGAGTTGCCGCGCACCGGCATCCCCGACGCCTATATCAGCTTCGGCGAATACGAACAGCACCTGGCGGCCCTGGTGCAGACGGGCGTCATCCAGGACGGTACCAAGATCTGGTGGGATATCCGTCCCTCCGCCCGGTTCCCGACGCTTGAGATGCGCATTTGCGACATCTGCACACGGCTGGAAGACACCATTGCGATCGTCGCCATATACCTTTGCCTGACGCGCATGCTGTGGCGTCTGAAGCGCACGAACATCTCCTGGCGGCGGTACAAGACCTTCCTCATTCACGAGAACCGGTGGCGCGCCCAACGATACGGCTTCGATTCCGGCCTGATCGATTTCGGCCGGCGCGAGATGGTGCCCTATGCGGAACTGCTGGAAGAAATCCTGGAGCTGATCCATCAGGACGCGGAAGCGCTGGATTGCGTCGCCGAAGTCTCCCATGCCAGAACCATCGTCCAGCGGGGCACCAGCGCGCACAATCAGCTGCGCATTTTCAACGAAGCCCGGGCCGCCGGCGCCGACCGTTGGGATGCCATGCGCCAGGTGGTCGACTGGCTTTCGGAGAACACGCTGGACGGTGTCTAGACGACGGTCCCGGCCAAGCCTTCATTCCCGTGGCTACCATTCCTATCTCAGTCGCACGATTGCGCAGGGCAGACGACGACAAGGATCAGCGACATGGACGACCAGACCAGGACCGAATTGGAAGCGGCCGCGTTCCGGCGGCTTGTGAGCCATCTTCGCGAGCGGACGGATGTGCAGAACATCGACATGATGAATCTCGCAGGCTTCTGCCGCAACTGCCTGTCGAAGTGGTATCTGGCAGAAGCGGAGTCGCGGGGCCTGGATATGAACTATGACGGCGCACGCGAGATCGTCTATGGCATGCCCTATGCGGAATGGAAGCAGAAGCACCAGACCGAGGCGACGCCGGAGCAGTTGAAGCGGTTCGCGGAACAGGAAAACGCCGGCAGCCACTAGACGGCGCGCACCGTCCCCATTCATCTTCCATCGTAATCAGCGAAAGGTCAGAGAATACCATGCCCCAGGACGGCGGAATTGCTGTCGATCGTCTGCGCTCGTTCATCGAGCGGATCGAACGGCTCGAGGAAGACAAGGCCGCCATCACCGCCGATATCCGGGACGTCTTCGCCGAAGCCAAGGGAGAGGGGTTCGATGTGAAGATCCTGCGGCAGGTGCTGAAGCTGCGCCGCATGGAAGCGAATGACCGCCGTGAACAGCAGGAACTGGTGGACCTGTACATGAGCGCGCTGGGTACGGTGTGACGCGCGGGCCACGCCGTTCACTGACCGGTTACCATGTCGCTCAGCGGATAGGACAAGTCGCGCGCGCGCCAGCGCAAGGGTTGCAGACACACACATAGTGGCGCGTGACCTTAACGATCGTGGCGGGCGCAGATCGACATGTCCTTTCTCTCGCAGCGCGTTCAGACGCAGCCTGTCCCGCCACTCGGTGTCGGGGTCGGCGGTACGGCAGGCAAAGAGCCTGTCATCGGCTTGCTCACCGGGTTCTCGATCGAGACGACGCCTGGGATCGCCGAGAAGATCCCGTCGTTCACGGATCTGCTGCCGGCCGGCACGTCGGTCTATATCGCCTTCCTGCCGGGCACCGACTACGGCCCGGTGGTGGCGACGGCCGCCCGGCTGCGGCGCGAGGGCATGAACCCGGTGCCGCATGTCGCGGCGCGAAGCCTCGCATCCGTGGCGCAATTGGACGATTACATCGCCCGCCTTGCCGGCGAGGCGCAGGTCGACCAGGTGCTGACGATCGGCGGCGGCGTGTCGCGGCCCGTCGGCAGCCTGGACCGCACGGTGCAGGTGCTTCAAAGCGGCGTTCTGGAGCGGCACGGCATCCGTCGGATCGGCGTGGCGGGGCATCCCGAAGGCAATCCTGATATTCCGGACGCAGAAGTGCGGACCGCCTTGCGCGAGAAGCAGGATTATGCGCGGTCGACCGGTGTGGAGATGTACATCGCCACCCAGTTCTGCTTCGACCCCAACGCGATCATCCGCTGGGATCGCGGGCTGCGGGCCGAGGGGATCGAGCTTCCCGTGCATATCGGCATCGCCGGGCCGGCGAAGCTGAAGAGCCTGATCGACTATGCCCGCATGTGCGGCATCGGTGCGTCCATGCGTGTGCTGACGCGCCAGGCCGGCAACATCGCCAAGCTGACCAAGACGTCGATGCCCGACCGCCTGATCGCGGCCCTGGCGCGATACCGCGCCAACGACCCGATCTGCGGCATCACGCGTGCCCATTTCTTCCCCTTCGGCGGGATGGGACGCACGGGGCGCTGGCTCGGGCAGATGCTGGACGGCCAGTTCGAGATGGCATCCAACCTCGACGGCTTCCGCTTCGAAGGCACGTTTTAGTTGCTGCACGGCTGAGGGCACCGCGTTAGTCTGCGGTGCCCGCTTAAGGCGACAAGCACGATCCCAGAACGGGGCCGACTGACCGTCCGGCGGCGGCATCTTCTATCGTTTTCGTCGGACAAGAGGTCATGCGCCCGTGGCAGCATGCGCGGTCCAGTTCGGCCAAAGAGCGCCATTGGTCGGCCGATCTGGCCATTCACGAGTTCCTGGACTCCACTAAGGCGAGCTGTGCCGACCGACGGCACCGGCTGGTGCTGCACCATGTCGACCTGGGTGCAGAGCTGGCCGAGCGCGCATTTCCGGACCGCCCCGACATCCGCGGCATCGTCGAGCGCCATGTGCGCGAGGACCTGAAGGTTTCGTGCACGCTCGCCGACTGGTTTCGCCATTGCGATCTCGCGCGCGTTCCGGCGCCTCAACGCCGCCGAATGGCGATCGGCAAGGCGGGCATCGTCAATCTGGTCTGCGGACGACTTGACCCAGTGTGTCGACCTGTCGTCGAAGCGGTGACGGAGCTGATGTTCCTGCCGCCCCGCTATGTGCCCGAGCACCCGGAGAAGTCGCTGGCTGTGCTCATGAACGCAGCGAGCCCCGCGATCGTGCGGCAGGTCTTCGGGCCGCCTATGGAACTGTCGGCCGGGAATAGGCGTGTCATGGCCGATCCGGCTTGGATCGCGGAGGCCGTGATTGTCACGACCTATGGCCGCATTCCGGATCTCGGCGAAGTGGTCCGGTGCTGGACCGCAGAGCCGGGGGCGCCTGATCGTGGTTGACGAACGCGAGGGCCAACCTCGGATGGACATGAACGCCGCGGATGCGCTGCAGTCCCTGGTGACGCGGGTGGCCAAAAGGATGGCCGCGCTCGGCCGAGATCCTTGGGCTCTCGCTGAGGGGATCGATCGGACCGAAGGCCAGCGCCATGACGACGTTTGGCATGCCGTGCAGTTGGGCAGGACCTTCTGGACACAGACACGCCGCTTTGCGGGTACACCGAACCCGGGGGTCTCGGAATCGTCCTCCGTCTCCGGCGATTTCACCCCAGAACAGCTGGACGCCATCGGCAGCAAGGTCGTCAGCAACGACGTAGCGCGACTCCGCGACGTCTTGTGCGATCTCGTCACGAGCAACTGGCGCGATCTGATGCTGGCCGCCCTTGATGGCGATCCATCGGTGCTGAACGTCAACTGCCTGATCGGACAACATGATCAGGTCTGGCTCTGCCGAGCGTCGTCCGGCGAAGGATGGTGCGATATCTGGTTCTGGGCCGAGGGACGCGGGTTTGTCCACGCCGGCATCGGCGACCGCATCGATGGTCGCATCGGGAACCTCTTGCTGAACCGCACGGGAAACAACTGGCTTGTCCGGTTTACACAGGTCGATCCTGCCGTGCTTTCGTTTCTGCCCGCGACTGCGCGGCAGTACTTCGTACCATCGGTGAAGGACCATGCGGCCCTACGGAAGCTGTCCTCAATGGTGCAGGAGGCGGCGATGCGGGCCGGAGCAATGACCGATCTGCCTCTCGTTCTCTGCTCACGAGATTCCAGGTGGCACCTTCGCGAGCGGTCTCACGAGAGCTTCTCGTACAGACCACCGAAGATCTTCTGGAACGGCATCTCCACCGAACCGGTCAGGCCGGGTGGACGTCTAAGGGCCCCTAAGACCCTCAAGATGGTTCCATGCCCTGATGAGATCCTTGGCTTGAGCGCGATCATCGACAGTCTTGAGGGGACCGAACGCCCCCAGCAGTCGGAATGGCGCGGGCTGTTCAGAAGAGCCTTCGGGGTACCGCTGTTGAGGGGGCAAATGCTCGCGCTGTTCGTCGGGCCTTCTCACGCAGTCCTGGTGCGCGAACAGTCCGTCTTCGAGATCGGAAGCGATGGGTTGAGGTTTGTTGGTTTGTGCAGCTTGCCAGACTGCAGCAAGCCGGAGGTTCCGATTTCGGTCCAGCCCGTTGCGTCAGACACCTGATCTGCTGCGGCGGAAGCATAAATGGACTCAACCTAGGTTGGAGAACCATGACGGGAAAATGCGATGCGTCATGAACCCCTAACCATACGACAGGTCCAAGATGAAGACGCAGCGCTGGAGCTTCATCGGCTGATTGCAGCTGCGGCCGATCGGATGGGATCATTGGGCCGGTCGCCATGGCTGCTGGCCGAAGCGCCCAACAAGTTCAACGACGCCACCCAAGATGACCTCTGGTACGCTGTGCAGATCGGCGGTGCATATTGGGAGCAGTCGCATTTCTTCGAAGGGTACGGCGTCCCGTGGTTCCAGGAGCATTCTCGCTTGGCGGGAGAGACCACGGCAGACCAGATCGCGCCGGGATCGAGTGTCATTGCCAGCGACGAAATTGCGTCGGCACGCAGCGTGCTGCGCAGTCTTGAAAAGGCAGGCTGGCGGGAACTGGCCAAGAGGGCGCTCGAAGGTTACGAAAACCTGCTCTGCGTCGCCTGGCAGCACGGTCAACTCTGGCTTTGCCGAACAGAACCTGTAAGCGGCGAGGGCGACGCTTGGATCTGGGTCCCCGGGCTTGGGTTCCAATACTTCGGTATGTGCTGCCGCCTGGACGAAGACGTCGGACACGCGGTGCCAATCTACTTCCACAAGATCAATAGAGATTGTCTCGATCACCTGTCGGGCGAGGCCAGACAATACTTCCTGCCGGCCATATTGGATGCTGTGAGCCACCGCGAACTCTCGTCGGTTGTGCAGGCCGCCGCCGAAGAGGCCGCCGCGGTCACGGATCTGCCGCTGGTGCTGGCGTCCCGTGGATCACCGTCGAGCCCCTGGGAAGGAACGCGGGCGGACTGGGCGCCAAGGCTCTTCTGGAATGGGAAACACCTCGACATCGATCGACTTGAGGAACTGGCACCGCGGTCACCGTCGGACCCAGAGGAAAGGGGCCGTCATGCGGAGGAGGTCTATCGCCTGAGCGCCATACTCGAGCGGCTGGAGGCGGCGGACTGGCGGGGACTCTTCGGACGATGCTACGGCAACCCGCCGGTCGCGGGGCAGGTGCTCGCGCTCTATGTCGGGACCGGCTATGCCATTCTCGTACGAGAGAACACGACGTTTCTGGTGGAGGACGGGCGGCTGGAGTGCGCCGGCGTTGGCGATTTTCCAGAATGCTGCAATCCGGAAGCTCCGCCGTAAGGCGCTGTCGCGCCGGCGATGCGGTCACTCCGCCGCCGCGACCGCCGGAGCGCTGCGCTTCGCGAGCGTGCGTACGTCGGATGCCACGGCGATGCTGCCGCGGGTGGCAAAGGCCTCGTGGTTGTCTTCTATATCGGCCAACCGATAGAGGTAGTTGACCATCAGGCCGGCGGAGCGGGAGAGGCCGCGGCCAGAGGTGTCGGCCATCCAGTTCAGCCGCTCGATCCGCGCACCGTTGTGCAGGTGGAAACGCGCCACCGGGTCCAGCGGCCGACCGTCTCTGGCCTTCTCATGCACCAGGTACCGGGCGCACAGGCGCATCAGCGGGGCTTTCAGCGCTTCCGCGCTGGCTTGATCGGCGTGCCATCCCTGCTTGTCCAACAGGGCCTTGAAGGCGCCCTTCGTGCCGTGATGGCCTGAGAGCTGCTTCAGCGTCTTGCGTTCGTCGCCGGTGAACCCACCGATGGTGCCGTCGGCGATCGCCCGCTGCAGCCAGGGCATGAAGCCGGGGATCGGCGACAGGGTCGCGTAGGTCTTCAGGTTGGGCAGGTCGCGGGCCAGGTCGTCCACCACCCGCTTGATCAGGAAGTTGCCGAAGCTGATGCCGGCCAGCCCTTCCTGCGTGTTGGAGATGGAATAGAAGATCGCTGTGTCCGCTTCGCTCGGCTCCATCGTCCGGCCGTCGACGTCCAGCAGGGTCTGGACGTTGTCGGACATGCGATGCACCAGCGCCACCTGAACGAAGATCAGCGGCTCTTCGGGCATCCGCGGGTGGAAATAGGCATAACAGCGCCGGTCGGCGGCCAGGCGGTTGTGCAGGTCGTCCCAGGATTCGATGGCATGCACCGCCTCAAAGGCGATCAGCTTTTCCAAGAGCGATGCGGGGCTGTCCCAGGTGATGCGCTTCAGGTCCAGGAACCCGATATCAAACCAGTTGGCCAGCATGCCGCGCAGGTCTTCCGCCATTTCCGATACGGCGGCATCTTCACGCGCGTGGGCCAGCATGTCCCGGCGCATGTCGACCAGGAATTTCATGCCTTGGGGCAGTGTGGTGAATTGCGCCAGCAGACGGCCGCGCGGCGCTGTCAGGGCGTCGGCAAGGCGCCTCTTGGCCGCTCTGTACTTCGGTGCGTCGTCGCCGGCCGAAGTAAGCCCATCAATTGCTTCGGCCACGGCCTGGCGGTCGACGCCGAACCGGTTCGCCAGCAAGCGCAGGAAATTCTTCCGGCCTTCCGCATTCAGGTCCATGTAGACGCGGCCCAGATCTGCCGCCCGAGCGCGGGCGGAAACCTCGCCGCCGCGTTCCTCCAGGCACGCCTCCATGCGTGCGGCCACCCGGTCAGCATCGCTGTCGGGCAGGTCAGCACGCGGCCGGCGTCCGCGCGAGAAGGTCGCGCGCTGGGCAAGGTCGCTCCACGCGTCGCGCAGGCCCCGCCAGTATAGGTCGAAAACATTGGCGTTGTTGTCGTCGGTCATTGACCTCG
>JANQQD010000091.1 GCA_028285185.1 Anaerolineae bacterium
GTCACGGTTTCGATGCGACAAGTCAACGGCTTGTTGACCGAACTGAAGTCACGTTACATGCTTCGGGGTGGAAACATTGCATCGGAACGTGTCGACGAAATGCTGGCCGTCATCGCGTCGCACAGCATCGAACAGGTGGTCGCCAGTGGGCTGCACGAGTTCCTGGACTGGCTGCAGAAACAGGTGAACACGGTGTCGGACGAGTTGGCGCGGTCCTTCTTCGGCTACAGTACGGCCTGACGGGTTCGGGTGGGCAGATCCATGTCGGCAATCGACCCGCCGATTACGCAACTGCATCACTTCTTCCGATCCGTCCCCTTGCCCTGCCCCTATCTGGACAATGAGGTCGAGCGCAAGCTGTTCACGCGGCTGGCACAGCCTGACGCGTCGGCATTGAATTCGCTGCTCACGCGGGCCGGGTTCCGCCGCAGCCACGACATCATCTACAAACCCGTCTGCCCCCACTGCAGTGCCTGTGTGCCGGTGCGCATCGCCGCCGACCGCTTCGCGTTCAGCCGTTCGATGCGGCGCATTATTCGGGTCAACGCCGACCTGACGGCGACCGACCGGCCGGCCATGGCCACATCCGAACAATTCGCCCTGTTCCGCCGCTACCAGGCATCGCGGCACGGCGACAGCGACATGGCGCGGATGACCGAGAGCGACTACCGCGACATGATCGACGAAGGCGGTGTGGACTGCCGCATCGTCGAACTGCGCCTCAACGGCGGTGCGTTGGTCGGTGCCATCCTGGCCGACCGGCTGGGCGACGGCGTCTCGGCCGTCTACAGCTTCTTCGACCCGACAATGCCGCAGCGCAGCCTCGGCACACGCCTTGTCCTGTGCCTGGTTGAGGAAGTCCGGCGGCTGCACCAGCCGCATGTCTATCTGGGCTACTGGATCGCCAACAGCCCGAAGATGCGGTACAAGGCCCGCTTCCAGCCCCTGGAAGCCCTTCAGGACGGCGTCTGGCGAGACCTGCCGCCAGACTGACAAGGGCGCCCACCGCCCGTTGCCGGTTGCCCCCCACCCGCACAGACGTGTATGGGATTCATACAACGGCAGCGTTCGCCCCCGGCGAGGCAAGCCGGAACAGGATCGGCATGAATGCGGATCCTCTAGGTTGGGCGATGCTCCGACCGGGAGCACGAAACGGGAGGAAACCCATGACCCTGCAACGAAGGAAACTCATCACCGGCGCCGTCGCGGGCGGTGCTGCGGCAACCGCCGCCACCGCGGCGTCGACCTTCCCCAAGCCGGCCATTGCGCAAGATCGGCGGGAATGGCGGCTGGTCACCACCTGGCCGAAGAACTTCCCCGGCCTGGGCACCGGCGCCAACATTCTGGGTGACATGATCACCAAGATGTCCGATGGCCGGCTCACGGTCACGGTCTACGGGGCCGGAGAGATCGTGCCGGCGTTCGAGGCGATGGACGCAGTGTCCGGCGGCACCGTCGAGATGGGACACGGCGCGCCCTATTACTGGAAGGGCAAGGTGGATGCTGCGCAGTACATCGCGGCCACACCGTTCGGGCTCAACGCGCAGGAACAGAACGCCTGGTTCCAGTACGGCGGCGGGCAGGAACTGGCGGATCGCGTCTACGAGCAGATGGGCTGCAAGTTCTTCCCCAGCGGCAACACCGGCACCCAGATGGGCGGCTGGTTCAACAAAGAGATGAACACCATCGCCGACTACGAAGGCCTGAAGATGCGCATCCCGGGCCTGGG
>JANQQD010000165.1 GCA_028285185.1 Anaerolineae bacterium
AACGGCTTTACTTCTGGAAGCATGCAAAAGAAAGCTCCAGGGGCTTGGTATCAATAACCCCTGGAGCCGACAAATCACTCTTTGTTACGGAATGTTACCATGGACCGCCTAAGCCCTTCATTCCGTTGATCAATTCGCCTGCCGACGCAGGAAGGCCGGGATCTCCAGCGCGTCCTCTTCCTGGCGCGGCAGCGGCGCCCGGGTTGAAACGTCCAGCCGTGGCTGCGCCGGCGCTGGACGCGGAGTCGGCCGTGCCGGGGCAGCCTGCGCCGGCTTCGGCTCGGCAGCAACCGGCTCTGCGGCGGGCTGGCTTTCATGCTCCTCGGGGCGCAGCAGGCCCGTCATCCGCTGGAAGATGCTGTTGTTGCGCCGCCGGTCGGGCGCCCGGTTGCTGTTGTCCACCTCAGCTTCGGCAAAGGCGTCCGCCCGGACCGGCGCCGGAGCGCTGGCCTGCGGCCGCACCGGGCTTTCCGCCGGACGGGGCGGGATGAAGGCGCCTTCATGCCGCTCGGCCCGAGGTGCGGTCGCCACCTGCGCCCCCATGGTCGACGGACGCTGCACCGGTGGCGCCTTGGGCAGATTGTTCGGAACCACCGGGTCGATCGCTGGCGATGCCGCCACTGCGCGCGCCGGCGCGGCAGAGAAGGCCTGGGCGGCCGGGGCAGCGGCGAAGGCCTGAACAGCCGGTGCGGCCACGGGCGCTTCGGCAACCACCGGCGGCATCTCCACCTCTTCCGCGGCGGCGGGCTCAGCCTCGCTCATCGCCGGGGCAGGTGCGGCAGCGGCGGTGCCGCCGACCACGGTGAAGCCGCGCGGCGAGACCGGTCGCGTCAGCGAACCTTCCTCCGCATCGATGCCCGTCGCCACGACGGAGACGCGCACGCGCCCTTCGAGCGACTCGTCGAAGATCGCGCCGAAGATGATGTTGGCTTCCGGATCGACCTCGTCACGGATGCGGTTGGCCGCCTCGTCGACCTCATAGAGCGTCATGTCCAGGCCGCCGGTGATGTTGATCAGCACACCGCGCGCGCCCTTCATCGACACATCGTCCAACAGCGGGTTGGAGATCGCGGCCTCGGCCGCCATCACAGCCCGGCGATCGCCTTCGGCCTGGCCAGTGCCCATCATGGCCTTGCCCATCTCCGCCATCACGGTGCGGATATCGGCGAAGTCCAGATTGATCAGGCCGGGCATGACCATCAGGTCGGTGACGCCGCGCACGCCGGAATGCAGCACGTCGTCTGCCATCTTGAACGCGTCGGCGAACGTGGTCTTTTCGTTGGCGATGCGGAATAGGTTCTGGTTAGGAATGACGATCAGAGTATCGACGTATTCCTGAAGTTCCTTCAGGCCCTGCTCCGCAATCTTCATGCGCAGCGCGCCTTCGAAGTGGAAGGGCTTGGTCACCACGCCGACCGTCAGCACGCCCATCTCGCGCGCGGCGCGGGCAATCACCGGCGCAGCACCCGTGCCCGTACCACCGCCCATGCCGGCGGTGATGAACACCATGTGGCTGCCTTCCAGATAGCCGGTGATCTGCTCAAGCGCCTCTTCCGCCGACGCGCGGCCGATCTCGGGCCGCGAGCCCGCGCCCAGGCCCTGGGTGATGTTGATGCCGAGCTGCAGCTTGCGCTCCGCCAGGTTGCCAGCCAGCGCCTGTGCGTCGGTGTTGGCCGTGACGAATTCAACGCCTTCCAGATTGGCCTTGATCATGTTGTTGACGGCATTGCCACCGGCGCCGCCGCATCCAACGACCGTGATCCGCGGCCGCAACTGGGATTCTGTGGGGGGTAGGGTCAAATTGATCATGGTCTCTCTCTTCCCTCTCGCGGGCTTGTCAGGAGCTAGGGCTGAACGGCCGCCTTCGGCCGCGGGGTCTTGAATCGCCGTACTGCCCCGGCGAGCGGGCCGACCCGGGAACGGGCCGCAAATGGCGTCTAAAGGTCACGAAACCATCCTCCCAAACGACTGAGGAACCCCACTCCCACATCGTCCTCTTGGCCCCCCACCAGGGCCGCTTCCGCCGGCTGCTCGACGGCGTACCCGATCAGGCCGACGGCAACCGCAAACGCCGGACCCGCAGTCGCTTCGGCCAACCCCCGCAACGGTGTCGGCCGCCCCATGCGAACCTGCTTGTCCAGGACCTGTTGAGCCAGCTCACGCACCCCCTGGAGCTGGCTTCCCCCACCGACCAGCACGACGCGCCGGCCGGCAACCTTTGAAAATCCGCTGGCCTCGAGCCGGCCGCGGACAAGTTCGAGAATCTCTTCCATGCGCGGCTGAATGATGCCCGTCAGCAGGCTCTTCGGCACATGGGTGGAGCGCTGCGGCTCCTGCTCGCCGACCAGCGGCACATGCAAGCTCTCGCGGTCGTCGGCGAGGTTGGTCGAGCAGCTGCCGAACAGCGTCTTCAGTCGTTCCGCATGCGCCAGCGGCGTCGACAGGCCGCGCGCCACATCGCTGGTCACATGGTTGCCGCCGACCGGAATGCAGTCGGAGAAGACCATGCGCCCCTCGAGGAAGACCGCCAGGCTGGTGGTCCCGCCGCCCAGATCCAGGACAGCGCAGCCGAGCTGCTTTTCGTCCTCCACCAGGCAGGCAAGCCCGGCCGCATAGGGCGAGACCACCAGCGTGTCGCAGGCCAGATGGCAACGGCCGATGCAGGTCATCAGGTTGCGCACCGGCCCCATGGCCGCGGTGACCAGGTGAAGGTCGACCCCCAGCGTGCCGCCGTACATGCCGCGTGGATCGCGGATGCCCCGCGCACCGTCGATGGCATAGTCGACCGGGATGGCATGGACGATCTCGCTGTCCGATGGCACATGGGAGCCGTTGTGGGCCTTGAGCGCCCGGCGCAAATCGCCCTCGCCGACCTCGTGGCCCGCAATCGCCACCTCCACGGCCATGGTCTGCGACGTCGGATGGCCGCCCGACAGGTTGATCACCGCCTCGCGGATGGTCTCGCCGGCCAGCTTCTCCGCTGCATGCACGGCCGTTCCGATAGCCTGCTCGGCCGCTTCCATGTCGATGACGGCACCGCTCTTGATGCCCTGGCTGACCTGATGGCCGATGCCGACGACGACCGGGCGCCCGACCTCATCCACACGCGCGATGAAGCACACGATCTTGCTGCTGCCCACGTCGAGCGCGGCGATCAGCTCGCCATGCGGACGGTGGCGCGGCTTGCGTGCGCTGAACCCGTTAAACCCCACGGTCACGCCTCCCGACCGACACTCCGCGCATGCCCCGCGCCCTCATGTGTTCTCCTCCGGCAGCTGCATGCGCTCGTAGACCTGGGTGGAGGTCCGGATGACCAGTTGGTCGGCAATGCGCAGATCGATGGCCAGCACGTCGCGATCGAACAGACCTTCCTCGCGCTGCAGTCGCGCCAGGCGGTGCAGCGCCAGCGGCACATCCTCCTCCGGCAGGCGCACGGCAACTCCATTGTCCAGCCGCAGATCCCAGCGCCTGCCGCCTATACGCACCGCAGCGCTGACCCGGCCGGCAACCACGGGCTCTGCCGCCAGCATGGGAAGGAAGCGCGGCGCATGGTCCGGCGCGTCGGCTCCCACCACCTGCGGCAGGTCGGCAAACGCCTCGACCTCTCCGTCGCCCAGCACTTCGCCCTCGTCATCGATCAGGGTCAGCCGCTGTTCGTTCTGCCAGAGCGCCAGGGGCCGGCGTTCCTCGATGCGCACCACCACGGTGTCGGGCAGCCGGCGCAGCACCCAAGCCTCGCGGACCCAGGGCAGCCCCTGGATCCGGTCCCGCGCCGCGTCGGGATCGAGCATCAGGATCGGATCGCCGCGCCCGATGCCGAGAGCCGCCAAGAGCTCGATCGGCCGGGTCGCCTCACGCCCATACACCAGGACCTCTTGCACGCTGAGGCCCATTCCCGCAGTCAGGTCGTAGACGACCTGGTCGAAACCGCGGCCTTCCCCCGAGCCACCGCCACCGCGTGTCAGGAAGAGGCCGCCGGCCACCAGTACGGCCATGCCGACGACGACAAAACCGAGCCTGCGCAGCCTCCGCACCGACAGTGCGGGCGCCCGGCGCCGGCGGACACCGGTTCTGCGGCCGCGCGATGCGCCTGTGCGTTCGCTCACGCGTCGCATGCGGCGTTCTCCACCATCCACACGCACAGATCGGCGAAATCGATGCCGAGATGGGCCGCCTGCTCCGGCACCAGCGACAGTGGCGTCATGCCCGGCTGGGTGTTGACCTCCAGCAGGACAAGCCCCTCGGTGCCGGGCAGGCTGTCATCGAAGCGGAAATCGGCGCGGCTGATGCCGCGGCAGCCGAGCGTGCGATGGGCGAGCACGGCGTAGTCGCGGCAGGCCTGGCTGACCTCATCTGCCACACGTGCCGGGACATCGTGAACGGCCAGGCCGTCGGTGTATTTGGCCGAGTAGTCGTAGAAGGCGACGTTGGGGCGGATCTCCGTCACCGTCATGGCGCGGGGGCCAGCGCCGTTCTCCATCACGGCGACCGTCAGTTCGCGGCCGGGGATGTAGCGCTCCGCCAGCACCATCTCGCCGAAGCGCCAGGTTTCGGCGTCAAGCGTCGGCCGGTTGTCGCCCTGACGCACGATCTCCACACCGACGCTGGAGCCTTCGTCGATGGGCTTCAGTACATAAGGCGGCTCCATCACATGGCCGGCCAGAACATCTTCCTTCGAGACCACGCGCCCTTCGGCCACGGGGATGCCGGCCGACTGGAAGGCCAGCTTG
>JANQQD010000118.1 GCA_028285185.1 Anaerolineae bacterium
TCCATCGGGAACAGGCTGGCGTTGAAGAAGGCCCAGAAGAACGCGACGAAGAACATCACCTCGGACGAGATGAACAGCATCATCCCGTAGCGCAGGCCGATCTTGGTGACGATCGAATGCGCCTTTTCCACAACGGACTCGATGATGATCTGCCGCCACCAGCCGAACATGACGCCAAGGACCGAGAGAAACCCGAGCGCCATCACCCACCACGGGCCCTCATGCATGAACATGACGGCGCCGACGGCCAAAAGCCCCCCGGCAAACGCCCCCAGGATGGGCCAGGCGCTGGGATTGACCAGGTGATACGGATGCGGCGGGCCTTCCTCATAGGTCGGCACGTGGTGGTCATCCCCAGCCGGCGCAGTGGCCAAGCCCGCGCTCTCATTCTGGATCGTCGTGTCGCTCATGCCTGCCTGATCCTTCGCCTCTGATCTTGTCACCCGCCCCTGGTGCCCCTTGGCATCAAGGGTCTCAATCTAGCGTGTTGCGGCCGTGTCCAGCAAAGCCGTCGGTTCCGGCCCGGCCTCGCCCATGTAGGTCTCGATCGCCCGGTCGAGCGCGTCGGAGTTGGTGGGATAGAACGTGTACGAGAGCGTGACGGTCGTAACGTCGTCCATCGCCGGATCGTCGTCCATCGCCGGGTCGAGGAAGAAGTAGACCGGGAAGTCGGTGCGCTGGCCGGGCGTCAGGATCTGCTCGTCAAAGCAGAAGCACTGGACCTTGTAGAAGTAGAGGCCGGCGCGCCCTGGGCTGACATTGTAGACCGCGGTGCCGGCAACCGGCAGGGAACTCAGGTTTTCCGCGCTGTAATAGGCAAGCGCCGGCTCACCGATGCGGATCTCCATCTCCGTGGTATCGGCGGTGAATCCCCAGGGCAGGTTGCGGTCCGCGTCGGCGGTGAAGCGTACGCGGACGGTACGGTCCAGGACTTCGCCCGTCGTCCCGCCGGCAACCTGGGTCGTCCCGCCGAACCCGGTGACCCGGCAGAAGAGATCATAGAGCGGCACCGACGCGAAGCTGAGCCCGACCATGGCGAAGACCGCGCCGAAGGTCAGCAGCAGGACCTTCTGGTTTCGGCGCCTCTGCCCATCCTGGTCCACGGGCCCGGTCATTCCGCCCCTCCCATACGCACCAGCGTGATCAGATAGATCAGCACCACGAACCCCAGCAAAACGGCCAGGATCGCCAGATTTCGGCCGCGCTGCCGGCGCCCCGCTTCCTGATGCCCCTCATCCTGCGTCGGCATCACATGAACCCGCCATTGCTGCGGTCGATGACCATCAGGCCGAACAGTGCGAACAGGTAGAAGATCGAATAGCCGAACATCTGCTTGGCGGCACGGTCGCCGGTCTCACGACCGCGCTCGCGCCACACCCGCACGGCGCACACCACGAACAACCCGCCCAACACCAGCGCACCGGCGGCGTATACCAGGCCCGCGATGCCGGTCACATAGGGCAGCAGGCCGAGCGGCAGCAGAAGGACCGTGTAGAGCAGCATCTGCTGCTTGGTCCGGCGCTCACCGGCCACCACCGGCATCATGGGCACGCCGGCTTTGGCGTACTCGCCGCAGCGGTAGAGGCCCAGCGCCCAGAAATGGGGCGGCGTCCAGAGGAAGATGATGGCGAACAGACCGATCGACGCCAGGCTGATCTCACCGGTCACCGCGGCCCAGCCGATCATGGGCGGAAACGCCCCAGCCGCCCCACCGATGACGATGTTCTGCGGCGTCCGACGCTTCAGCCACATGGTGTAGACGAACACATAGAAGGCCGAGGCGAGACCCAGCAGCACACCCGCCACCCAGTTCACCGCCAACCCCATCAGACCGACCGCGGCGACGGTCAGGACGATGCCGAACCCCAAGGCATCGGACGGGTCGATCAACCCGCGCGGCAAGGGCCGCGCCTGCGTGCGCGCCATCACGGCGTCGATGTCCCGGTCGTACCACATATTGATGGCGCCGGCGGCACCGGCGGCGATGGCGATGCACAAGATCGCCGTGGCCGCAAGAATGGGATGCAGCCCGCCAGGCGCCACCGCCAGGCCGACGAAGCCGGTGAAGACCACCAGGGTCATCACACGCGGCTTCAGCAGGTCCACATAATCCCGCCAAGTGGCGCAGCCCGCCAAGCGGACAGCGGTTCTCTGACCGCCGTCGATCGACAGCTCCGTCATACTCTCCCCATCGGCCCGGTCTTAGCATGCCGGGCCCTGTTAAGATCTGGCGGCACCGCTATTTGACGCGCGGCAGCCGCTCGAACTGGTGGAACGGCGGCGGCGAGCTCAACGTCCATTCCAGCGTCGTCGCCCCTTCACCCCAATAGTTTGCCGCAACCTTCTTGCCCCAGCCTAGCGTATAGACGGCGATGCCGACGAACAGCAGGCTCGAAGCGAACGAGATGTAGGCACCGATCGACGACACGTAATTCCAGAAGGAGAAAGCATCCGGATAGTCGGGGATGCGTCGTGGCATGCCCGCCAGTCCCAGGAAGTGCATGGGGAAGAACAGCAGGTTGACGCCGACGAAGGTCGTCCAGAAATGCACCCGCCCCCAGAACTCCGGATAGTTGCGGCCGCTCATCTTCCCGATCCAATAGTACCAGCCGGCGAAGATGGCGAAGACCGCGCCCAGACTGAGCACGTAGTGGAAATGCGCCACGACATAATAGGTGTCGTGCAGCGCGATATCCATGCCGCCATTGGCCAGCACCACGCCGGTCACCCCGCCGACGGTGAACAGGAAGATGAACCCGATCGCCCATAGCATGGGCGTCTTGAATTCCAGCGACCCGCCCCACATCGTGGCGATCCAGCTGAAAATCTTGATGCCCGTGGGTACCGCGATGATCATCGTCGCCGCCGTGAAGTAGGCGCGCGTGTCGACGTCCAGGCCCACCGTGTACATGTGGTGCGCCCACACGATGAACCCGACGAAGCCAATGGCCACCATGGCGTACGCCATGCCCAGATAGCCGAACACCGGCTTCTTGGAGAAGGTGGAGACGATGTGGCTGATCATGCCGAAGCCCGGCAGGATCATGATGTAGACCTCAGGGTGCCCGAAGAACCAGAACAGGTGCTGGAACAAAAGTGGGTCGCCGCCGCCGGACGGCTCGAAGAAGGCCGTTCCGAAGTTGCGGTCCGTCAGCAGCATGGTGATGGCACCGCCCAGCACCGGAATGGAGAGCACCAGCAGGAACGCCGTGACCAGCATCGACCACACGAACAGCGGCATCTTGTGGAGTGTCATACCCGGTGCGCGCATGTTGAAGATGGTCGTGATGAAGTTGGCGGCCCCCAGCACCGACGAGGCACCGGCGAGATGCAGGGCGAAGATCGCCATGTCGACCGATGGCCCGCCATGTCCGGTGAATAATCGGCCCCCTTCTTGTGGGGCCGAGGACAAGGGCGGATAGATCGTCCATCCCGTACCGGCACCGGGGCCGACGAAGGCCGAGGCCACCAGAAGCAGGAAGGCCGGAACGATCAGCCAGAATGAGATGTTGTTGAGGCGCGGGAAGGCCATGTCGGGCGCGCCGATCATGATCGGCACGAACCAGTTGCCGAAGCCGCCGATCATGGCCGGCATGACGACGAAGAAGACCATGATCAGGCCGTGCGCCGTGATCCAGACGTTCCACTCTTGACCATCGGCGGCAAACTGCATGCCCGTTTCCTGCAGTTCCGCGCGCATCAGGATCGAGAAGACCCCGCCGATGACGCCCGCCACGACGGCGAAGATCAGATAGAGCGTGCCGATATCTTTGTGGTTCGTGGAGAACAGCCAGCGCGTGACGAAGCCCGGCTTGTGATCCTCGTGGGCATGCGCTCCGGCATGGGCCATGACGTCTTATCCTTCTTTCCTCAAACGTCCCGGTCTGTCGGCGACCGTGTTCTGATTGCGGCCGGTCACTCGACCTCGGCCACCTGGCGGCGCGCCAGCGCCTCTTCATAGGTCTGGGTCAGCAACTGCGGTGGCGTTTCCAGATCCCGCCCGGCCACCTGTTCCATCACCCAGTCGTCGAAGGCCTCGCGGCTGACCGCACGGACCTCGATCGGCATGAACCCGTGCCGATCGCCACACAACTCGGAACACATGCCGTAATAGATGCCTTCCTGCTCGATGCGCGCCCAGGTCTCGTTCGTGTGTCCGGGGACGGCGTCCTTCTTGATGCCGAAGGCGGGCACGGCCCAGCTGTGCAGGACGTCCCCGGCTTTGATCAGGATCTGGATATCCGTATCGACAGGCAGAATGACCGGCTCGTCGACGGAAAGCAGGCGCACCTGGCCTTCCTCCAAATCTTCGTCGTCGACGATGAAGCTGAGGTACTCGGGGACCTGCTGGTCAGGGTACTCATAGCCCCAATGCCACTGATAGCCGGTGACGACCAGCGTCATCTCCGGCTCCTCCGCCCTGTCCATATAATAGAGCAGGCTAAACGAGGGCACGGCGATGAAAAGCAGGATGATGACCGGCACGACCGTCCAGACGATCTCGATCAGCGTGTTGTGCGAGGTCCGCGACGGGGTTGGATTGCGCTTCGCATTGAAGCGCCACATCACATAGGCTAGCAGCCCCATCACGAACAGCGTGATGGCCGTGATGATGTAGAGCAGCAGGTTGTGGAAGCTGTTCAACTGCTCCATCACCGGCGTCACGGCCTCTTGCAGCCCGATCTGCCCGGGCGCCGGCTCCGACGCCGCTGCCCCCACGAAGGTTGCAGCCGCAACCGCCAGTCCCGCCGCCAAGCCGGCGCTAACCCGTCCAATCCGCATCATTTTCACGCACGATCCCCTTGACGCTCCCGCCTGCGCCCCAAAACCGCTTCGCCGCAATTCCTTAAGGCAGGCGGGGTTATAGCGAACCGCCCGCAGAAGGAGAAGGATTTTCCTGGCCTGCAGCCGGCTAGAGGCCACCCGAGCCCCGACCCGCTAACGTCAGGGTACGATCTTAGACGCCCGCGGCCACTCCCCCAAAACGCCGCAGCGCCGTGCGATTTGTCACCCAGGTCGGCCCATCGAGCCGGTGCTGCCCCCACAACCTAGTCGCGAGCCAACGCCAGGCGGGTGCCAAGGCCGATGAGGATCGTGCCGCCGATGATCCGCGTGATCCGCTCGATCAGTCCGCTCTGCCGTACCCGGCCGATGACGGCCGACGCGACGCACACCACCACGATGTCGGCTGAGGAGAAGGCGAGATTGACGATCGTGCCGAGCACCAGAAACTGCGCCCAGATCGGCAGTGCTGCAGCGGGGTCCACGAATTGCGGTAGAAAGGCGATGAAGAACAGGGCGACCTTGGGGTTCAGCACCTCCACCACGATGCTCTCCAGGAAAGCACGCCGCGCCGTCTTCGCCTTGATCGCCGGGATGTCGGAGGCCGTCGTCCGCCGCCGGAGCATCCCGATACCCAGCCAGACCAGATAGACCGCACCGGCAATTTTCACGGCCATGTACGCCTCCGGCACATGGCGGAAGATCGCCGACAGGCCCAGCGCGGCGGCGAAGACATGGACATAGCCGCCCACATGGATACCGGCGGCCGCCATGAAGCCGGCGCGGCGCCCCCGCACCATGGTCTGGGCCGCAGTGTAGAGTATGGCGGGCCCGGGCATATAGGCGAACAGAGCCGTGGCCAGTGCGAAGGGAATCAGCAGGTCGAGCGAGGGCATCCCGTGCCTCCCAGCCAAAGAGAGCTAACACGCTCGCATGGCCGCAGGCGATTGGCCAGCCTCCATCCTGCTGGGCGTCATCGTCACCAACCGGGTTGATCGCCGCGCCCATTCCTGCCATACGCATTGTGAACACAAAGAGAACATCTCTGCGCCTTTCGATGACCCTCCAACTCTCCGCAGATCAGGCCCGACGGCTGACCCTGTCGCTCCAGGGGCTGGCTCGCACGCCGCGGCGGCGGTTGTCCGCCGACCGGCTGACGACGCTGATCGAAGATCTTGGCTTCGTGCAGCTGGACAGCATCAGCACGGTCCAACGGGCCCATCATATGATCCTGTTCTCGCGGGCCGAGTCTTACCGGCCGGAGCTGCTGCGCCGGTTGATGGAGGACGACGCACGGCTGTTCGAGCACTGGACCCACGACGCGTCGGTGATACCGACGGCGTTCTACCCCTACTGGCGTCATCGCTTCGCGCGCGAGGAGGATGGGCTGGCAGACAAGTTCCGCCGCTGGTTCGGGGCCGAACATCTTGGCGACCTGGACCGCGTGCTGGAGCACATTCGCGACAACGGCCCCGTGATGGCGCGCGACTTTGCCGACGGCAACACCGCCGGCCGGCAGGGGTGGTGGGACTGGCACACCGGCAAGGCAGCGCTGGAATTCCACTGGCGCGCCGGCCGGCTGGCCGTGGCCCGCCGGCAGGGCTTCCAGAAGGTGTACGACCTGGCCGAGCGAGTGATCCCGGAGGCGGCGCGCGCCGAGATGCCGTCGGCAGACGCCTTCGTCGACTGGGCATGTCGCTCGGCGCTCGACCGCCTGGGCTTCGCCAGCCCGGGCGAAATCGCCCGGTTCTGGGACCTGGTCACGATCGCGGAGGCCGAGGCCTGGTGCGAGGCGCAGGAGGACGGCGATATCCGCATAGCCGTGGTCGAGGCGGCGGATGGCTCACGCCCCCGCCCCGTCTATGCCCGTGGCGACATCGAGGATCTGGTGTCCAACCTTGACGACCCGCCGGGCCGCCTGCGCGCGCTGAACCCGTTCGACCCGGTGCTGCGCGACCGCAAGCGGCTGATGGCGACCTTCGGCTTCGACTACCGGATCGAGATCTTCGTGCCGGCGGCCAAGCGGCGATACGGCTATTACGTTTTCCCGCTCTTGGATCGCGACCGCTTCGTCGGCCGCATCGACATGAAGGCGGACCGCGACCGCGACACGCTGGGCGTCAAGGCGCTGTGGCTGGAGCCGGGCTGCCGCCCGTCCAAAGGCCGGCTGGAGCGACTGGATGCAGAGCTGGACCGCATGCGGCGGTTCGCTGAAGTTTCCTCAGTTGCGATGGCGGACGGGTATCTCAGGACGTAGGTCGGCGTTGAGCCGAAGGCGAAACCCGACGCTGCTGATCTGGACGACCATTGGCTCCCGCTGACGCTTAAGCCAACCTACAGCGCTATAGAGTTCTGGCTACGCGGAAGCCCGTGACTTTAAACCGGTCGTCGGCCGAATACATGAAGCGGTCTGCTGCCCGCAACCCGCGCGGTGTCTCTACATAAGACCCACCGCGCATAACACGTCTGGAACACTCCCCGCTCTCCCAGGCACTGCCGTCTGAGGGTGCTCCCGTGTAGTCGTCGTTCCGGCAATCCTGTGTCCACTCCCATACATTGCCCAGAATGTCGTAGAACCCGAAACCATTCGCCGGGAAACTGCCGACCGGCGCCGTGTGCAGCCACTGGTCCGCCCCCTCAGCCCAGTATCCATTCCAGCGATCATTGCCATAGTTGGCATAGGATCGCGACGCCTCCACCCCCCACCAATACGCCGTCGTCGTGCCGGCACGCGCCGCATATTCCCATTCCGCCTCGCTGGGCAGGCGATACTGCTGGCCCGTTATCCGCGAGAGCCACGCAGCATACTGGCGTGCGTCACTCCAGGTGACGTTGATGACTGGCCGATCATCCCTGCCCCAGCCCTCGTCATCCGGGGAATGGCTGCACCCGCCAGCGGCGACGCAGGCGTCCCATTGTGCGAACGTCACCTCATATCGTCCCAGGGAAAAGCCGCGCAAGGTCACGGAATGCTGCGGGTACTCGTCCCAAAGTCCTTCCCCTTCCGGTGAGCCCATCATGAAGGTACCAGCCGGAACTACGACCATCTCCGGACACTCACTGCAGTCCCGGAACACGGTGCCCGCGGCGGGTTGCGCGCACACCGGGACGGGCAGCATCATCACCGCTGCGGTCGCCGAGAGGAACCGCCAGTATCCCATCTCCGCCCTCCAGCCAACTGATCCACGGACTCTCGGCTCGCGCTGTCGCTTGAGCCAACCTACAGCGCTGCGAAGATCTCAGGAAACGCACGGCGCAGATTGGCCTCCACACGATCCCTGACGGGCTCGCCGAGCGCCGGCCTTTCGAATTCTTGGCCCGTCACCTGCTCGTAGAGGCGAATGTAGCGGCCGCTGAATTCCATCAGGGTTTCCGGCGGGATCTCCGGCAGCGGCTCGGCGTAGGGATCACAGCGTTTGGTGACCCAGAGCCGCAGGAACTCCTTGTCCAGGCTCTCCGGTTCCTGTCTGGCGGCAAAGCGATCTTCATAGGTCTCGGCAACCCAGTAGCGGCTGGAATCCGGCGTGTGGATTTCATCGGCCAGCGTCACAGTACCGGCTTCGTCCACGCCGAACTCGTACTTGGTATCGACCAGGATCAGGCCGTTGCGGGCGGCGATCTCTTGGCCGCGAGCGAAGAGCGCGAGGCTGGCCGCAGCCAGCGCATCCCACTGCGCAGCAGTCACCGCACCGCTTGCGACCAGCGCCTGGCCGGTCGTCGGTTCGTCGTGGGCGCCGAACGCCCCCTTGGTCGTCGGCGTGATGATCGTTTCCGGCAGCTTCTGGTTCTTCACCAAACCGTCGCGCAGCCGATGGCCGTAGAGCATCCGCTCCCCGCGGTGATACATCGGCCAGATGCTGGTGCTGGTGGACCCGGTCAGATAGGCCCGCACCACCATCTCCACGGGCAGCATGGTCAGCCTGCGGCCGACGATCACGTTCGGATCCGGGTAGTCCAGAACGTGGTTGGAGCAGAGATCGGCAGTCTGCTCGAACCAGAACCGCGCCGTTTGCGTCAGCACCTGCCCCTTGAAGGGCACGGCCGCCAACACCTGATCGAAGGCGGACTGCCGGTCCGTGGCGATCATGATGCGCCGCCCGTCCGGCAGGTCATAGCTGTCGCGCACCTTGCCGCGTTGGAAGGCCGGCAATTCGGGGAACTCGGCGTCGGTCAGGCAGTTGGCCAGGATATCGGATGTGTCCATTGCAGATGTTTGGTCCGAATTCGTAGGTCGGCGTTGAGCCGAATGCGAAACCCGACACAGGCGGAGCGGACGTTGGGTCGCGCTGGCGCTCGACCCAACCTACGATGCGATGCGCAGCCTTGGCAGCCCTCGTGCGGCGATCACTCCGACCAGCATGGCCGCGACGAACGGCAGAGCCGCTTCGGGCTTCAGCACCATGGCCACCACCGCGGGGCCTGGGCAGAAACCGGCCAGCCCCCAGCCAAGCCCGAACAGCGCGGCGCCCCCGAGCAGGCGCAGGTCGAGGTCGCGGCGGGTGGGCACATCGAAGCGATCGTCAAGCCAGGGATGGGGCTGTCGCAACACCCAGGCGTAGCCCGCCATGGTGACGGCCAAGGCGCCGCCCATGACGAACGCCAAACTGGGGTCCCATGCCCCGGCAACATCGAGGAAGGCCAGCACCTTCGCCGGATTGACCATCATGGAGATGATCAGGCCGAGCCCGAACAGCAGCCCCGCCAGGGCACTCATGGCAAGTTTCAGCACAAGCCGCTCCCGTCCTCTCAACCGCCAAGCATGTGCCGAACGACGAACACCGTCGCCGCTGCCGTCAGCATGAAAGTGCCTGTTGCAGCCAGTGAGCGGCCGGACAGTCGCGCCAGCCCGCACACACCATGGCCACTGGTGCTCGCGGGCCTGATCGTCGGCTTCGGCACGACGGTCGGCAGCGGATGCACCAGGGGCCATGGTGTGTGCGGGCTGGCGCGACTGTCCGGCCGCTCACTGGCTGCAACAGGC
>JANQQD010000125.1 GCA_028285185.1 Anaerolineae bacterium
CGAGCTGCCGATCCGCATGGCGGAATTCGGCAAGGTCTTCCGCCAGGAAGGGGCGGGCAAGCGCCACGGCCTGATGCGCGTTCAGGCCTTCACGCAGGATGACGCCCACATCTTCTGCACCGATGAGCAGCTGGAAGACGAAGTGGTCGCCATGGCCGAGCTGATCGAGGAGATCTATCGCGACCTGGGCTTCACCGATGTCCTGGTGCGGTTCGCCACCCGACCCGACGAGCGTATCGGCGACGACAAGGACTGGGACCGGGCGGAGGCGGCCCTGCACAGCGCCTGCCAGCGCATCAGCTTGAAGTGGGAGCTGAACCCCGGCGACGGCGCCTTCTATGCGCCGAAGCTGGACTTCTACCTGCGCGATGCCATCGGCCGGTCGTGGCAGTGCGGCACCATTCAGGTGGACATGAACATGCCGCGGCGCCTGGACCTGACGTTTATCGACGATCAGGGGGAGAAGCGCACGCCGCACATGGTGCACCGCGCGATCCTGGGCTCGGTCGAGCGCTTCATGGGTGTGATGATCGAGCACTATGCCGGCAAGCTGCCCCTGTGGCTGGCACCGGTACAGGCCGTGGTGGCCACCATCACCAGCGATGCCGACGATTACGCGCAGATGGTGGCCGAGGGCTGTCAAGCCGCCGGCCTGCGTGTGGAAACGGATCTGCGCAACGAGAAGATCAACCTGAAGGTCCGTGAGCACAGCCTGGCGAAGGTGCCGGCGCTGCTTGTGGTCGGCAAGCGTGAAGCAGCGGAAAACCGGGTCGCTCTACGCCGTTTGGGGGGCGAACAGCAGGAAGTTCTTGCCCTTGACGATGCGATTTCTAAACTGGGATTGGAGGCACTGTCGCCCATCGATCGGGAGGGTCGGGCGACGGTGTGACGCCACCGGTGTTTAAGTTCAACCGATGATGGAGGGTATTCATAGCCAGGTTGCCGCAGCAGACCCCGCCGCCCAAGGAAGGGCCGCGGGTCAATGGGGAGATCGACGTGCCGCAGGTGCGGCTAGTGGATCAGGCCGGAACGATGATCGGGGTTGTGCCTGTGCGTCAGGCACTGGAGGCAGCTGAAGACGCTGGGTTGGATCTGGTAGAGGTCTCACCCAACGCCAGTCCGCCTGTCGCCAAGATTCTGGACTATGGCAAGTATAAATACGAGGTCCAGAAGAAGCGCAATGAACAGCGCAAGCGCCAGAAGACCATCGACGTCAAGGAAATCAAGCTGCGCCCCACGATCGACAGTCACGACTACGACGTGAAGATGCGCAGTACCGAACGCTTCCTGCAGGATGGCGACAAGGTCAAGGTGACCATGCGCTTCCGTGGGCGTGAGCTGGCGCACCAGGATATCGGCATGAACCTGCTGATAAAGGTGCGCGACCAGTTTGCCGAATACGCGAAGGTCGAGCAGATGCCGCGCATGGAAGGCCGGCAGATGATCATGATCCTCGCCCCCAAATAGCCGCGTCCACGCGCATCCGCCCCCAGAAGCTTAGAAGCGAGTGACAATCGGGCGGCCCCTCGGCGGCCGTCCGTTCTTGCCTGCGCGGTGGCATGGCGCGATCCTCTCAGACGGAAGGTCAACCGGCGGCAAGCCGGAGCACGAACGGGAGGGCGCGAAGCGGCATGCGCAACAAGGTGGTCTCGGCGGCCGAGGCAGTCGCCATCATCCGCAGCGGCGATACCCTGTGCAACGCCGGCTTCGTCGGCAACGGTACGCCGGACGAACTGCTGTCGGCGCTGGCGGCCCGCTTCGTGGAGACGGGCGAACCGCGGGATCTGACGCTGCTGTTTGCCGCCGGCCAGGGCGACGGCAAGGAGCGAGGGCTCAACCGCCTGGGCCATGAAGGGCTGCTGCGCCGCGTGATCGGCGGCCACTGGGGCCTGATCCCCAAGGTGGCCCAGCTGGCGGTGGCTGAGAAGATCGAGGCCTACAATCTGCCGCAAGGCTGCATCAGCCATCTCTACCGCGACATCGCGGCGGGCAAGGCGGGCCTGTTGACCAAGGTCGGCATGCACACCTTCGTCGACCCGCGCAACGGCGGTGGCAAGGTCAACGCGATCACGACGGAAGACATCGTGACCCTGCTGACCATCGGTGATGAGGAATGGCTGTTCTACAAGGCCATGCCCATCAACATCGCCTTCATCCGCGGTACCACGGCGGACGAGAGCGGCAACATCACGATGGAGCGCGAGGCCCTGACTTTGGATGGGCTCGCCATGGCCATGGCCGCCAAGAACAGCCATGGCTTCGTCATCGCCCAGGTGGAGCGGATCGCCGAAACGGGGTCGCTGAACCCGCGACTGGTGAAGGTGCCTGGCATCCTGGTGGACTGCGTGGTGGTGGCGGAGCCTGAGAACCATCGCCAGACCTATGCCACGGCCTACAGCCCGGCCTTTGCGCAAGAGGTGCGGGTGCCGTTGAAGACGATCGCGCCCATGCCGCTCAGCCCCCGCAAGGTGATCGCCCGGCGCGCGGCGTTCGAGCTGCCGATGAACGGTGTGGTCAATCTGGGCATCGGCATGCCGGAGGGCGTGTCGGCCGTGGCAGCGGAAGAGAAGATCCTTAAATACGTGACCCTGACCGCCGAACCCGGCGTGGTTGGCGGCATGCCGGCGAGCGGTCTGGATTTTGGCGCTGCGGTCAACACCGATGCCATCATCGAGCAGAACCAGCAGTTCGACTTCTATGACGGCGGCGGGCTGGACCTCGCCTGTCTCGGCATGGCCGAATGCGACCGCCGCGGGAACGTCAATGTCAGCCGCTTCGGCCCGCGGCTGGCCGGTGCGGGTGGCTTCATCAATATCAGCCAGAATGCCAGGCGCGTCGTCTTCGTCGGCACCTTCACCGCCGGCGGGCTGGAGGTGGCGGTCGGGGACGGCAAGCTTCAGGTTCTGACCGAAGGCAAGTCCCGCAAGTTCGTGAGCGATGTCTTCCAGGTTACGTATTCAGGGCCCTATGCGGCATCCATCGGCCAGCCGGCCCGCTATGTCACAGAGCGTTGCGTGTTCGACCTCACGGCCGAAGGGCTCGAGCTTGTCGAGGTGGCGCCCGGCATCGATGTGGATCGCGACGTGCTGGCGCTGATGGATTTCCGGCCGATCGTGCGCGATCCCAAGCCGATGGATCCGCGCCTGTTCCAAGACGCGCCGATGGGGCTGGAAGACGATCTGATTGGCCTGAGGCTGGAAGACCGCATCAGCTACGACGCCGACAGCAACACGCTGTTCCTCAATTTCGAGGGGATGACGGTCCGTACCGTCGATGACGTCAACGCCGTCCGGGAGGCGGTGGATCGGCAATGCACGGCCATTGGCCGCAAGGTCGAAACCATCGTGAACTACGACAATTTCACGATCGACGAACAGGTGCTGTCCGACTATGCCGCAATGGTGGACTATGTCGTCGGGACATACTATTCGAAGATCAGCCGGTACACGACCAGCGCCTTCATGCGGTTGAAGCTGGGCGGCGCGCTGCAGAGCCGTGGTGCTGCCCCCCACATCTTCGAAACGCAGACCGAGGCGCAGGCGTTTCTGGAAGGCCGGACGGAGTGAGCGGGCGGGGCGCGAGAGCGCTGCGGCATAGGGTAACGGGGTGGTGAAATGAACCGGATCCATGTGACGCTCTTCACATCGTCTGAAGGCGCAAGCGCATAAGTTAAGACACAGACATCAAGGCGGCCGGCACCAGGTGCAAAGCGGCCGCGAGGTGGGGACCCGGAATGCGCGAAAAGGTTTGTGTCGGACTGGCGAGCGGTCTGCTCGCGACCGCGATCGTGCTTGCTTTCGTCCTGTTCGGTACGGCAGCGATGGTCGGTGACCGCAGTCCCGGAGACGAACCGCTGACAGCCAAAGACGGGATAGACCCAGCCGGCGTTCGCCCCGTTGGGGCAAGCGCAGTGATAGAGTCCGGCTATGGCTTTAGGGCCACCGACGAAGACACGCCGTCGTCCGACGATCGTTAGGCATCCAGATCCGGATATCTTTCCCGCGCAGGAAAAGTCGCGCGCAGGCTGGTGAAGGCCGTGCCGTCCGGCGCCCGCCGCGCCGCCGGCGTGAGGGCCGCGGCGGCCTCGATCGCGTCGGCCCTTGCCCGTGTATCCGCAGCACCTGAGATCAGACACGTTGTCCGCGTCTCATCGTCGGGCAACAGGCCGGCCAAATCCCGCAGCAGCCTGACCGCACCGGCCGGATCATGCCCGGTACGGGCGAAGACCGGAAACAGGAAGCGATCCGCAGCCCGTTCCAGCGTCGGCCCATAGCCTGTAACGGCAATCGTCAGCAACGGCCTCTGCAGCGCGTCGGCGAGGCCGGGCACCTCTTCGTCACGATCGTCATAGGTGGCAAGCGCCGCCAGGGCCGCCTGGTCCAGTGCGTGCTGGCGACCAGCCTCGCCCAGCACCGCGAAGGCATGCCCTTCGGCCGCATGCCCCATCTGGTGCGCGATGGCAGCGGCCAGCGCGCTTTCACTGTCGGCGTGGCGGATCAACCCCTTGTTGACAGCGATCTTGCCGCCGGGTAGCGCCCAGGCACTAGGCGACTCGCGGTCGATCAGCACGATTTCCCATGCAAAGGCGGGCTCAGACACGGCGGCAAACAGCGGCTCCGCAACGCGACGAAGGTCCTGCTGCGCACCGGAGTTGCGGTAGCTTCCGCCTGCCGCATCGATCGCCCGCGCAAACAGGCGGTTGCCGATTTCGGACTGCCGCGTTGGCGACAGGTTCGGCATATCGACCCGACCGTCCAACGCCCGTTCCGGCAGCGGTCCTATGGCCGGACAGCCGGCGAGCCCCAGCGAGGCCGCGCCAACGCCGAGTCCGGCGAGCACCCGCCTTCGGCCCAGCCCGCGCTCGGTTCCCAAGTCCGTCATTGTGCCACGTTCAGAACATCGGGGCCCCCGGGCGTGAAGCCGGGATCGACGGAGAAGACCACCGAGGACGTCTGGCCGTCGACAGTGACCTCCGCGCGGTAGGACGATCCCGGCGTCAATACCGGTGCGGTTGAAGGATACCGGGCCGTGCCGCTGCCGGTCCCGCCTTCCCACAGCAGACGCTGCGGTCCGTCTTCGATCGCGAAGACGCGGATCGACGCCGGCCCGCGGCCCGGAGCCCAGACGAAGGTCGGGCGACGCTGCCGGGTCGTGGCCTCTTGCCATGCCGGCCCGGCAAACGAGCCGGGTGCCATGGCAGCTACCAGGGCCGGACTAGCTGGTACGGACAGGGGTGGGCACGCGACGGCGCGACGATCGATTGCGGCGCCGGAGACAAGGCTGCCCACGGTGCCGACAACAAATCCGCCTCCGGTCACCGTTTCTTCGACGCAGCCGCGCGGATAGACCAGGGTCAGGCGATCCGCCGGTCCCAGCGCAACACGATCACCGGCCGAAAGCTGCTGCCCCGCCACAAGCGTCGTTGCGGTGGGTCCCGAGACAGAGAGAATCTCGGCCGTCGCGGATTGCGCCTGCGCAGGCATCCAACCCCAAAACGGCCCAGTGGCAATCCCGGCGATCGCAATCCATCGTGACAGGCGCAATGCCAACCCCGCCGCCGTTGACCCCGAATCGTCGCCCTATTGGACGGTCATCGTTCCCGGCGAAGCAAGCTGGAAGGCGTAAGTCCCACCCGGCTCCAGGCTGTGCCTGGCACCCTTGACGCTCACGTCCACGGCCCGCGACCAGGTTTCGCTGACGGTGACGGCGAGCTGTTGGTGATCCAGCGCAATGTCCAGCCAGTTGCCCTGGAAGCGCATGCGCAGCTTCAGCCGCGTCAGGGCCGACGGCAGCATGGGGTCGAAGCCGACCACGCCATCTTCGATCGACAACCCGGTGAAGCAGCGTTGCACCAGGTCGACCGTGCCGACCATCAGCCCCAGATGGATGCCTTCCTTGGTGGTGCCGCCCTGGACATCATCGATATCGCTCTTCAGCGCCACCAGATAGTTCGACCATGCCTCTTCCGGCCGCGTGCGCGCCATCACCCAGGAATGGACGAGATAGCTGAGCGTCGAGCCGTTGGAGGTACGCGCGCTGTAGTATTCCAGATTGCGGTTCCACATCTCGTCGGTCAGTTCATAGCCCAGCCGATCGAACAGCCTGGCCAGGCCCGTTTTGGAGAACAGGTAGAACAGCATCAGCGCGTCAGCCTGTTTCGACACCTTGTAGCGGTTGGCGGTGTCGCCTTCGGCTTCGAGGATGCGGTCGAGGCGCTGGATGTTGCCGTATTTCTGGCGGAAGTGATCCCAGTCGATCTCAGCCAGTTTCTCGTACCCTTCGAACTGGCTGATGATGTCGCCGTCGTGGAACGGCACCTTCATGTGCCGGCTCATGTCTTCCCAGAGCGCCAGTTCGTCATCGCCGATACGCAGCTTGGCGCGCAGCTCGCGGCGATGGGTGGCGTCGAGCGCGTTCAACGCCTCCACCGCAGTGCTCACCAGCCACGCCACCATGACGTTGGTGTAGGCATTGTTGTTCAGGCCGTGCTCGTCCTCGCCGGCATCCGGATAGGCCTCGTGAAACTCGTCCGGCCCCATCACGCCGTGGATCTCGTAGCGTCCCTCGTCGTTCTTGAATGCCAGAGAAGCGAAGAACCGGGCCACTTCCAAGATTACTTCGGCACCCCGGTGCTCCAGGAAGATGTGGTCGCCGGTGACCACGTAGTGCTGCCAGCAGTTCCAGGCTATGGCCAGGCTGACATGGCGCTGGATGAAGGTGTGGTCCGGGATCCACCGGCCGGAGCGCGGGTTCAGGTGCATCACCTGGCTTTCCTCACGCCCGTCGCTGCCCGCCTGCCAGGGGAACATGGCGCCCTTCAGCCCGGATTCCTGGGCCGCCAGACGCGCCGGGCGCAGCCGGTTGTGACGGTAGCGGACCATGGCCTCGGCGATCTGCGGCATCCGCGCCGTCAGATAGGGCAGGATATAGATTTCGTCCCAGAAGATATGGCCGCGATAAGCTTCGCCATGCCAGCCGCGCGCGGGCACGCCGACATCCAGGTCGACCGTGTTGGGCGACAGAGTCTGCAGCATGTGGAAGATGTGCAGGCGCAGGATCATCTGCACCCGTTCGTCGCCTTCGACCACGATGTCGAAGCGGTGCCACAGACGCTCCCACGCCGCGTAGTGGTCTTCCAGCAGATTCACGAAGGTGTCTGCGCGGTCGATCGCCTCCTGCGCCGCTATATCGGGCTCGGAGATGGCGATGTCTTTGGCGTTGTAGAAGGCGGCAAGCTTGCGCGCCTGCAAGGTCCGGCCCGCCTCGACCGACACCGTGAAGTGCTGGGCGACATACCCGACTTCCGAGACTGACCGCGGCGCTACGGTCAACTTCTCGCCATCCTGATAGAGGCGGGTGCGCGCGGCCTGCCCGATCAGCAGTTTGGACTGGTTGGTCTGGGCCGCCAGATGGATCATCTCTTCGCCGTTATGCTCGCCGACGAAGCTGGTGGCACCCAGCGGCTCAAGATGATTGCTGTTCAGCTCCCGGTACCGCTTCACCCCCCAGTTGGTGACGCGCCCATCGAGGTCCGACCGGAATTCGATTTCGCCTGACCAGCCCTTGGGCGTGACCGAAAGCTCCACGCAGACCAGATGCGGGTTGGCCATATCGACGAATTTGCGGACGCCGACATCCATCTCGCGGCCGTCGGCATCCTTGCAGGTCAGCGCGATCGTCAGCAGGCCGCGCTTCATGTCGAGTTCCTGGCGGAAGGCCGACAGCGTCACCTTGTCCAGGCCGAACCAGTCGCCACCCGCTACCCGAAAAGTCAGGCCCGTCGGGTTGGGCATGTTGACCAGGTCTTCGTTCCAGATGTCGCGGCCTGCAATCTCGGTCGCCAGCCTGTTGTAGCCGCCGGCCAGATACGTGCCCGGATAGTTGACGTCGTCCGGTCCGCTCCAAGGGAAGGCGCCGCGGCTGCAGAAATAGCCGTTGCCGAGCGCGGTCAGCGCCTCGCGCAGCCCTTGCTGTTCCGGATCGAAATCCTCGTAAACAAGGCTCCACTCAGCCATGTTTTTGGCCTCCCCGTCTGGTCGTGTGCAAACCCGCCCTCGTTCGTAGCGCGGGACGGGCGAATGGCTTTACGGCGTCATACGGCGCAGCAGTCCGATCACGTCATCGACGGTGTCGACCCGGAATGTGGCGTAGGTCTTGCGCTCCAGATCCGCCGCCGGATCGGCGCAGATCACGCTGACGCCGCGCCCCTGAAGCTCGCGAAAGGCGTCTTCATCCGTGACGTCGTCGCCGAAGAACATGGGCACATATTCATCGCCCTCCAGCCCCAGCACCTGCAAGAGGTGGAGCACGCATTTGCCCTTGTCCCAGTCGATCTTCGGCTGCAGCTCGAACACTTTCTTGCCGAGCTTTTCCTTCAGGTCCGGAGCCTCGGCCTCAACCTCATCCAGTGCTGCGCGGAACCGTGGATAGTCCTCGTCCGAGACCAGACGATAGTGCGCGGCAATGGAAAACCGCTTGCGCTCAACCAAGGCGCCCGGGATCGGGTCCAAAACCTCGTGCAGGCGGGCGTCAACCTTGTCCAGCACGGGCGTGTACTTCTCGATCACGTCGCTGCCGATGGCTTCACGCCCCGGCACATGGATGTCGAACCCGTGGCTGCCGGCGAAGATCAGGCTCTCGATGCCGACCAGCTTTTCCACATCCGGCCGATCGCGGCCGCTGACGACGGCCACCGGCAGCTTCTTCGCCAGCGCATCCACCGTCGCCCGGCTTTCATCGCTCATGACCGCCAGTTCGGGGCGGGATACGATCGGCGTCAGCGTGCCGTCATAGTCCAGGAAAATGGCCGGCGTGCGTCCGCCCAACGCGGCGGTGTACGCGTCATAATCCGCCAGCGCCGCCGGAACGTCGGCGACCAGGCGCAGCCCTCGGGCAGTGGTGTCAGCCAATGTCGAATTCCCCCATGTCGTCGACGACGACGTCGGCGCCGCCGTCCAGCAGGGCCTGCCGGCCGACGCCGCGATCGATGCCGATCGTCAGCTTGAAATTGCCTGCGCTGCACGCCTTGACGCCGACCACCGCGTCTTCGACGGCGACACTGTCTTCCGGCCTGACGTCCAACAAGTCGCACGCATGGGTGAAGGTGTCCGGGTTCGGCTTGCCCGGTAGCCCATGCTCGGCGGCGTAGTTGCCGTCGACCATCACTTCGAACAGATCCGTCAAACCGGCCGTTTCCAGCACAAGCTGGCAGTTCTTCGACGAGGAGACGACGGCCGTGCGCACACCTTTAGCCTTGAGGTGCCGGATCAGCTTGACGGTGGTGTCGAAGACGGTCGGGCCATCGCGCCGGATGACCGTGGTGAACAGGTCGTTCTTGCGGTTGCCGAGGCCGCAGATCGTCTCTTGATCCGCTGCGTCTTCCGGCGTGCCCATGGGTAGGTGGACATCGCGGGATTCGAGAAAAGACTTCACGCCGTCATAGCGCGGCTTGCCGTCGACATAGGTAACATAGTCCGATTCGAGATCGAACGGCACGAACGGCTCGCCACGGTCGGCAGAGACCTTGCGCAAATAGTCGTCGAACAGCTGCTTCCAGGCGCTGGCATGCACGCTGGCCGTGTCGGTCACGACCCCGTCGAGGTCGAGCACGAAAGCGGCCATGTTCATCTGGTCAAGGTTGGGTAGTGGGGCGGACATCGCTTCTCCTTATCGTTCCGGCGGACGATGCGCACCTGAAGCCACCGGAGGGCGGCGAAGCGTACGGACCTTAGGCAGGATTGCATAGTCTGCCATTGATCTGAGTCAGCCTCTTGGCCCCCCTTGGGCGCCGCAGTATTGCCGCGTTGACCGCTCAACCTTCCTCGCAATCGACTCCGGACTGGCGGGAGATTCCAAGACCATGAGCGGATATCGCCCGGCTCTCGCGCTCGCCACGGTGGCCGCAGGCGTGCTCGCGGCCGGGCTGCCGGCCACAGTCTTCGGTCAGGATGCAAATCCACACACGCTCATCGACGTCCTGGAAATGGCGCTCGAAGAGGTTTCCGGGGGAACACCCTCGTACGACAGCCTTGGGACGATCGGTGACGAGGCGATCGAGATCGGGGGTCTTGTGCTGCCCGTGTCGGACGGAACCGAGGTCCGCATAGACCGGCTGGTGGTCGAACGGGTCGAAATTGCGTCGATCTCCGAGGTCCGCCTGCCTTGGTATCTGGATGCCACGATCACGGGCCTTCACCTTCCAGCAGTCGTGCTGGAAGAGTTGTACCTAGCCGATCTCGGTTATGACACGCTGACCGCAGACATCGATCTGGATTGGACGTCCGATCTCGACGCCCGGAGCCTGTCGCTGAACGAAGCCTCGATCCACGCGCCAAGTCTGGGCCGTCTGTCGCTGGCGTTCAGCCTGGATGACGTGTCTGCCGACGCTGCAGATGAGCCCTGGGATCTAAGGTGGGCTCGCCTTGTGTCTCTGCACCTCTCTTATGAGGATGACGGCTTCCTGGCGAAACTGGTCGAAGCGGGAATTGAGGAAGGCGGAACCGTCGAAGGCACACTGTTCTCCGTTGCACAGGCGATCGGAATGCTGTTCGCGATCCTCTCTGGTGAGGTGAGTGAGCCGACTTTGCGCCAAGCCACCTCCGAGATCTTCGCCTTCACGAGTGACTATCCAGACCCGAGCGGCACGCTGACGATCGCGATTGAACCGGGACGGCCGGTGCCGTTGCCTATGCTCATCCACCAGCAATACTTGGATCGGTATGCCGACGCGCTAAACAGCAGCGTTGAATATGTGAAACCATGAAGCTTTGGTGATGATAGATCACGGATTCAGCGGGCCACATGGAACTCTAAGTGTTCTGAGACCGCCCCACATCAGGCTCTCCGGGCTTGCCCCTTAGGCGCCGCAGTATTGCCCCATTGAACGCATAACCACGCTCGACAGCGGGGCGGGCCTCAAGTACCGTCCGCTGCGTACGCCACCGAACAGTCCCGACTGTTCACAATCGACTGCGGGACTGCTTCACACAGGGTTGGATATCTGGGAGACCCCATGAAAATGAACGGAAATCGTCCTGCATTCGCTTTGGCCGCGGTCGCCGCGGGCACGGTTGCAACCGGTCTGCCGATCACGACGCTCGCTCAGGATGAGGTACCGAGCACATTGTATGATGCCTTCCAGATGTCGCTGGAAGAAGCGCCTCCGGGCATGGTGGACTATGACAGCGCCGAGGCCATCGGCGATGAGGGGCTGGAGATCCAGGGACTTCGTGTGACGTCGCCGGATGGGGACGTTGTCTCTGTCGAGTCGGTTGTCGTCGACCGCATCGAGGTCGCGTCGATCGTGGAAGACCGTCCGCCCCAATACCTTGACATCACGGTGACGGGCCTGGTGCTGCCGCAGAGCGCACTGGAGGAGATGGAGCTGGCCGGGCTCGGCTATGAGGAGCTGACGGCCGACATCAACATCGATTGGGAGATCGACTCTGAGTCGATGAGCCTGTCGCTCAACGAGGCCTCTTTCGATGTTCCGGGCATGGGTCTGCTGACGCTGGACTTCAGCTTCGGCAATGTCGCGCCGAATGCGGTGGCGGAGCCGATGATGCTCATGGCCGCCAGCATCGCGTCGGCGCATCTTTCCTTCGACGACGACGGTCTGATGGCGCGTATCGTCGAGGTCGCGGCTGCCGAAGAAGGCAAGTCCGAGGAAGAGGTGCTGCAGGAAATCATCGGCGGGCTCGATGAGCTGCGGGCCATGGTGACGGGCGAAGGCGGTGGCGATGCGGCCATTGCCGGTATCGACCAGATCGAAGCCTTCGTTTCGGATTATGCAAGTCCGAAGGGACCGCTGACGATCGCGATCGAGCCGCAGCAGCCGGTGCCGCTGGCCATGTTCGCTGACCCTGCGGCCGCTGCAACTTCGGCCGAGACTCTGAACGCCAGCATCACCTACGGGTCAGAGTAAGGGGCGGCCAGTCCGGCTTCACCCGCGAGCGAGAGAGGATCGAGGATGTCTTTTCGTCCCCCTTCCCGTTTGCGGATCGGGCGCAGAAAGGCGCTTGGGCTCGCCGCCGGCATGGCGGTGTTGCCCGGCGCCCTTCGGCGTTCGTTCGCGCAGGATGATACCCGCTTCGATTTCACGACAATCGAGCGGCCGCCGCTGGACAGCCGCCAGGCCTTCATCGATTTCATCACCGCAACGCGCGGCGACGACCCGCAGATGGCGGGACGGCGATGGGATCGGTGCCAAGCGCTGATCGGCAACAGCGATCTCTGGCAGGACAAGGAAATCGAGGCGTTCCTGCTGACGCCCCGCGAGATCTTTGCGTTGGAGCGGAACCGGGCGCGGGCCTATGAGCACGCGTTCCTGGATATCGGCTACGGCGTGACGATTTCCGGCCCGCATATCGTGGGCCGCATGACCTCTGCGTTGGACGTCCAGCCGGACGAGCGGACGCTGGAGATCGGCACGGGCTCCGGCTATCAGTCGGCGATCCTGGCCTACCTCACCCGCAACCCGTATTCGATCGAGATCATCGAGCCCTTGGCGGAGCGGACGACCGCGCTCTATGCCGAACTGGCCGGTGACCGGTTCCCCGAATACGGCAATATCGGCACCAAGGCGGCGGACGGCTATTTCGGCTGGGAGGAACAGGGCCCC
Source organism: Anaerolineae bacterium (assembly GCA_028285185.1). GTDB lineage: Bacteria > Pseudomonadota > Alphaproteobacteria > DSM-16000 > Inquilinaceae > JACKIG01. The sequence continues at coordinate 12,620 of JANQQD010000125.1, forward strand.
TTCCAGAAGATCATCGTCACCGCCGCCATCGACCACATCCCGCCGCCGCTGTTGCAGCAACTGGATGTGGGCGGGGTGATGGTGATCCCCGTCGGCCCGCCGGGCGCCCAGACCCTGCTGAAGGTCAGCAAGGTGGAAGAGGCGGATGGCACGTTGACGATCACGCGGGAAGACCTCTATCAGGGGCGCCGCAAGGTCTCATTCGTGCCCTTCACCAATACCGAAGGCGGCACCTGGAGCCAGTAATGACCGTCGCTGCCCCGGCCGCAGCCCGGCCGGGCGTGGCGATATCCTTCCTGTTGAGCGTGGCGTTGGTCTCGGGCGCAGTGATTGCGTTCCAGATCGTCGTCATGCGCGTGTTCTCGATCGCCAACTGGGCCCATTTCGGCTCGCTGGTGATCAGCATCGCCATGTTCGGCTTCGGCGTCGTCAGCGCCATCATGGTGATCGGCAAGGGGTGGTTCGAACGCAATTGGGACGCCTGCGTGGCAGCGTCCCTGATTGCGTTCGGCCCGCTGATGGTAATCGCCAACACGCTGGCCCAGACGCAGACCTTCAACCCGATCCTGATGATCTCCAACCCGGAGGAACAGCATCGGCTGTTTGCCAATTTCGTCCTTTACTTCATTCCCTTCGTGCCCGGCGCCCTGTTTCTGGGTCTCGTGTTCCTGAAGGGCAAGGCCAGCTTCGGCAAGGTCTACTTCGCCAATATGACGGGCTCGGGCCTGGGCGGCCTGACGCTGCTCTTGTCCATGTATCTGGTGGCGCCGGACAGCCTTTTGATGGTGCCGCTGGCCCTGTGGTTTGCCGGCGCGCTGGTCTGGTTCTCTGCCAACGGTGCCCGGCGGGCGATGATGGCCCTTGGCGTCGCCGGCGTGGCGGCCGTCGCGATCGTGATCGTGTTCCAGCAGATCAACGTGTCGCCGTTCAAGGGCGTCAGCTACGCCCGCAACTTCCCCGACAGCGAGCGCATTCATGACGCCTTCGGCCCGTTGGGCCGGTTGGAGGTCTACGAGAGCTCCTACTTCCACTTCGCGCCGGGCCTCAGCGACATGGCGGCGCTCAATCTCTCCCACATGCCGGAGAACGCCTATCTCGGCATGTACATGGACAGCGACGGCCCCATCGGCATCATGAAAGCGCTGGAGGAGGGAGATTCCGCCTATTTCCGCTTCCTGCCCATGCACCAGCCCTTCCTCTTGAAGGACGATCCCGACGTCTTCGTCGTCCAGTTCGGCGGCGGCATCTCCACGCGCGTGGCGCTGGCCGGGGGTGCCGAAACGGTGACGGTCGCCGAAGGCAACCCCATGGTACTGGACGCAATCGACGAAGCCCCGGCAATCGTCGAGCGCACCGGCGATCTGTTGAACGACGACCGGATCACCGTCGTACCCTATGACGGCAGACTGTACGCCCCCAGCGTGCAAGACCGCTTCGACATCATCGATTTCAGCCTTGCGGACGGCACGGGCCTGTCGAGCCCCGGCGGCTTCTCGATCTACGAGAAGTACGCGTACACGCAAGAGTCGATGGAAGCGTACATGCACGCGCTCGCCCCCGACGGGGTCCTGTCCGTCACGCTGTGGAACAAGGAAGATCCGCCGAAATCGGTGCTGCGACTGTTTGCGACCCTGATTGCGGCGGCGGAAACCGTGGCTGAAGAAGATGGCGGCTCGATCGCCGACCGGTTCTTCATCAACCACACCTACCTCTCGACGGTCTCGGTGCTGTTCAAGCGCGACGGCTTCACCGAGGCAGAAGTCGAGGCCTTGACCACGCATTCGCGCCGCATGGCGTTCGACGTGCTGTACGCCCC
>JANQQD010000166.1 GCA_028285185.1 Anaerolineae bacterium
ACCAACAGGTTCACCTCGTTCCCCGTCAGGTGAAAGCAGGTGTTGAAGCGGCCGCCGCTGCCGAAGGCGTCGCCGCAGCCCACGAAGCGGATTTGCATGGCAGCCCTCTTTGTCCCCGTGCGAAACTGCAAGCTCCGATCCGCCGCAGCCCGCGGCGAAGGGAAGCACCAAGCCTATGGACACGGTCGCCATTCTGGCAAGCGTCGCCGGCATCTGGGCGCTTGGCGCCATTACGCCGGGGCCGAATTTCCTCGTGATTGCGGAGACGGCGCTGGCGCGCTCTCGCCGCCATGCGCTGTTGGCCGTCATCGGCACGATCCTCGGCACGATGGTGTGGGGCTTCGCCGGCCTGTTCGGCGTGACGCTTCTGTTCTCCGCCGCCCCCTGGCTCTATCTGGCGCTGAAGCTGGTTGGCGGCGCCTATATCGCCTATCTGGGCATCCGCCTCATCCTGGCCAGCTTCCGCCGTCAGGCCCATGGCCCCGTGGCCGGCGCACGGGGCCTCAGTGGGCCAGCGGCGCTGCGTCGCGGGCTCTTCACCAACCTGACCAATCCCAAGACGGCGGCCTTCGTCGCCAGTCTTTTCGCGGCGACCCTGCCCGAGGAACCGTCGCTGGCACTCGGCGTCGCTTGCGTCGCCGTGATGGTGACGGTTTCGCTGACATGGTATGGCGTGGTCGCCTGCGCGCTGGCCACGTCAAGGGTCTCGGGCGTCTATGTCCGCGCGCGCCGCTGGATCGACCGTGTCGCGGGCGCGCTGTTCGTCGGCTTCGGCGGCAAGCTTGCGGCCGACGGGTAGCGCTGTCGGACTCTCTCTCCAGAAGGTTGACGTGAATCAAAGCGCCGGTTCGCCACCTCCGGCAAACTGCAAACGCTTCTCACTTGCGTCACTGAATCGCAGCCGGCCGACCGCCCCTGGTCGGCCCTGAAGCACGGTAACAGCCCATGGCAGCAGAGTTTCCCTTGGCGATGGCCGCAGAAGGCTCGCCGGTCGTCGTCAGAGGCTGCACCGCCGGCAAGTCGTTGGAAAGGCGGCTGATCGAGATGGGGATCGTCACGGGCAAGGTGGTCACGGTGCTGCAGAGCGACGCGGACACGCCGCTGCTGCTGGCCGTCGGCGATACGCGCATCGGCATTGGCCGGGGCATGGCCATGAAGATCATGGTGGCACCGGCCGGGAGCGAGGGGGCATGACCATACGCATCGCAGACTTGGCAGTGGGCGACACCGCCAAGGTGCTGGGCTACGACCGTGAGGCGAAAGACTACCGCCAGCGCCTGCTGGCCATGGGGCTGACACCGGGAACGGAATTCAGCCTGGCGCGGGTCGCGCCGCTTGGCGATCCGGTTGAAATCAAGGTTCGCGGGTTCTCCATGAGTCTGCGGAAGGCCGAAGCGGCCTCCCTGCGCATCGAAAAGGTCTGAAGCGCCATGACCGATATTCGTGCGGCCGTCGTCGGGAATCCGAACTGCGGGAAGACGACGCTGTTCAACGCCATGACCGGCGCGCGCCAACGCGTCGGCAACTGGCCCGGTGTGACCGTCGACCGGAAGGAAGGCGCCTATCGCCACCGCGGAACGGACGTCACGCTGGTCGATCTGCCGGGCGTCTATTCCCTGGGTGTGGCCTCGCAGGCCTCCGTCGATGAGCGGCTGGGCCGCGACTACATCCTGTCGGGTGAGCCGGATGTGGTCGTCAACATCGTCGATGCCTCGAACCTGGAACGGAACCTCTACCTAACCACCCAGCTGATCGAGATGCGCGTGCCCCTGGTGGTCGCGCTCAACATGATGGATGTGGCGGCAGACCGGGGGCTGGAGGTCGACGCCGACACGCTGGCCGCAGGGCTAGGCTGCCCGGTCGTGCCGGTCGTGGCGTCGCGCGGCAAAGGCATCGACGCGCTGATGGAGGCGATCGACGCCGTGGCACGCAATCGCTGTGTGCCATTGGCCGATCTGACATACCCGGAAGCGGTTGAACAGGCAGCGCGGAGGCTGGCCGACCAGATCAATGCGGCATCGACCCGCTGGCTTGCCTTGAGACTGCTGGAAGGCGACGAACTGCCCGACGATCTCGTTACCGCATCGCTACGCCAAGCCGCAGATACCGAAGTGGCAGCCATTGAGGCGGCGGCCGGCGATGATGCCGATATCCTGATCGCCGACGCCCGGTTCGGTTTCGCCAATACGCTGGTCGGCGGGGCCGTGCGCAGAACGCGGGAGGCCAGCCGCACGCGCTCCGATCGGATCGACCGGGTGATCCTGAACCGTGCGCTGGGCATCCCGATCTTCCTCGGCGTGATGTACCTGACCTTCCTGTTCACCGTGAACTTTGCCAGTGCCTTCATCGACTTCTTCGACATTCTGGTTGGAACCTTCCTGGTCGACGGCACGGCCTATCTGCTGACCGGTGTCGGCAGCCCCGACTGGCTGACGGCGCTGTTGGCCAATGGGGTGGGCGGCGGCATTCAGACCGTCGCGACCTTCATCCCAGTGATCGGGTTCCTCTTCCTGTTCCTGAGTTTCCTGGAAGACAGCGGCTATATGGCCCGGGCGGCCTTCGTGATGGACCGGTGGATGCGGGCTATCGGCCTGCCCGGCAAGGCCTTCGTCCCGCTGCTGGTGGGCTTCGGCTGCAGTGTGCCGGCCGTGATGGCGACCCGCACGTTGGACAATCGCCGCGACCGGCTCTTAACAGTGATGATGGCACCCTATATGTCCTGCGGCGCCCGGCTGCCTGTCTATGCGCTGTTCGCCGCCGCCTTCTTCCCGATCGGCGGGCAGAACCTGGTGTTCGCGCTCTATGTCGCCGGCATCGGCTTTGCCGTGCTGACCGGGCTGGTGCTGAAGAACACGCTGCTTTCCGGCCAGGCCGCGCCCTTCGTGATGGAGCTGCCGCCCTATCGGCTGCCCACGCTGAAGTGGCTGCTGCTCAGAAGCTGGGACCGCCTGCGCGCCTTCATGCTGCGGGCGGGGCGCGTGATCGTTGCGGTCGTCGTCGTGCTGAGCTTTCTCAACAGCTGGGGCACCGATGGCAGCTTCGGCAATGAAGACACCGACCAGTCCGTGCTGGCTGCCATCGGCAAGGAAATCACGCCTGCCTTCGCGCCAATGGGCCTGCAGGAAGAGAACTGGCCGGCCGCCGTGGGCCTGTTCACCGGTATCTTCGCCAAAGAGGCAGTGGTCGGCACGCTGGATGCCCTTTACGGCCAGCTCGGCGGTGAAGGCGCCGCGGCGGATGAAGAGGCCGCGGGATACGACCCCTGGGGCGGCGTCGTCGAGGCGTTTGCGTCGATCCCCGGCAATCTCGCGGATGCCGCCGGCAGCCTGGCCGATCCGCTCGGGCTCAATATCGGCGACACGTCCAGTCTGGACGTTGCGGCGGAAGAGCAGGAAGTTGGCGTCGGTACCTTCGGGGCGATGGTGGAACGTTTTGACGGCAAGGTCGGCGCACTGGCCTATCTGCTGGCGATCCTCTTGTACATGCCGTGCGTCGCGGCCATCGCCGCCATCTGGCGTGAGACCAATACGGGCTGGACCGTGTTTGCGGCGCTATGGTCCACGGGGCTGGCCTATGGTGCGGCCGTGATGGCCTATCAACTCGGTACCTTCGGCCGGCATCCCGAAGCGTCGGCCGCGTGGGTTGCAGCGGTGCTCGGGGTATTCTGTCTGGTCGTGCTGGGGATGCGGGCCTATGCTCGTAGCGGTCGGCTGGTCTCCGTACCGGCAGCGGCAGAGTGAACGGTAATGGTCCTGTCCGACTTGCAACGCTATCTTGACGAACGGTCCTGCGCTTCGCTGTCGGACATGTCGATCCATTTCGGTATCCAGCCGCACGCAGTCATCGGGATGCTCGATGTGCTCATCCGCAAGGGGAGGGTTCGACGCGTCCCCCCGGGCGATCGCTGCGGCGGCTGCGACGGCTGCATGACGCCCAATATCGATATCTATGAGGTGATCCGCGTCGCCGAACTGCCGGACTGAGCGACGCTTGCCCTGCGGCGCCTATTGCAGGCCGCCGCCCTGGCGGGCGATGGCGGCCTGCATTTCCGCGATCAGTGCGGAGAAGCCGCCGCGGCCCAGGACCGACGTGTACTCCGCACGCTGGCGCGACAGCTCGCTCAGGTTCCCCGCCAGGATGACGTCGATGATGCGCCACTGGCCGCCGATCTGCCGGACGACGTAGTTCAGCGTGACATTGTCCCCGGCCGGAACGATCAGCTCGGTGCGCACCAGCATCGATCCCCTCACCTCCTGCTCGCCGGATGTCAGGAAGGTCTCACCACTGAAGCCGTCGAACCGGTTGGCATAGGTGGCCACGCTCAGCCGAGCGAAGGTGTCGATCATCTGCTGGCGCTGGTCTTCACTGAAGCTCTCCCAATGACGGCCTGACACGACCTGCGCCATCGCCGGATAGGCGAAGACGTCTCGCAGCATCGGGTCGAGCTGGCTGGCTCGGCCCTGATAGCCGAGAGAGCTCGCGTTGCGCATGACCTCCAACAGTGCGGTGTGCAGCCGTTCCACCACCTGCGTTGCGCCGCCAGCCTGGGCCCAGCCCGGTGCCGTGGACGCAAACACAAGAGCAATCGCAACCAACAGGCGGAGCGGAAGACGTCGCATCAGGATCTCTCTTATTTCGTGAGGGGCGCGGGCTGGCCGTCCACCGGTTGGACGCAAGCCCACCGGTCAGGGGTTACACAGACAATACGGCATCTCTTCGGCAGCGCCGGGTCGTCAGGCACTGTCGGCCCGAAACCGCAGGCAAAGTTAGGCAGTCAGGCGCTCCAGGGCCCGGCGATAGGCGGCATAGACCGCTTCCTCCGCGCCGTGCCGGCCCTCCTGCACCACCCAGGCACCGCCGACCATGACGTCCCGCACCGGATTGGCGTTGCCAGCGAACACGAAGGCGTCGGCAAGGTGATCGCTCGACTTTCCGAACAGCGGTGGGCTCTCCGCGTCCAGCACCAGCAGATCGGCGCGGCACCCCATCTCCAGCCGGCCGATGGGCCGACCGAGGGCCTGTGCGCCGCCTGCGAGTGCTGCGTCCAGCAGGGACCGGCCCACCGAGCGGTCCGGCATTCGGAACATCCCGCGGGCGCGGCGCACCAGACGCTGGCCGTATTCCAGCCACCGCATTTCCTCCACCGGGCTGACGGAGATGTGGGAATCCGACCCGATGCCGATCTTGCCGCCACCGGTGAAATAGCGCCCGAGCGGGAACAGGCCATCGCCCAGATTGGCCTCGGTGGTCGGGCACAGGCCGGCGACCGCGTCGCTGCCGGCCAGTGCCTGGGTTTCCACCGGCGTCATATGGGTGGCGTGCACCAGGCACCAGCGGCCGTCCACCGGCGCCTCGGCCAGCAGCCATTCCACCGGCCGCGCACCGCGCGAAGCGAGGCAGGCCTCGACCTCGCGCGTTTGTTCCGCCACATGGATATGCACCGGCACCATGGGATCGACCACCTGGGCCCCGGCGACCAGCACGGCCAGCTCTTCCGCCGTCACGGCACGCAGGCTGTGCGGTGCCACGCCGAAGCGCAGCTGCGGATGGTCATCGCCATAGTCGCGGATCAACAGGTCCAGCATCCGCAAGAGCTGGCTGGGATCGTTGACGAAGCGCTTCTGCCCCTCGCCGGGCGGTGTGCCGCCGAAATCGCCATGGGCATAGAGCACGGGCAGCAAGGTCATACCCATGCCGACCCGTCGCGCCCCGGCAATCACCCGGTGCGCCATCTCCGTCAGGTCGTCGTAGGGCTGCCCGTCGGGGGCATGGTGCAGATAGTGGAACTCGCCGACCGCCGTGTATCCGGCTTTCAGCATTTCCAGATAGAGCTGCGCGGCAATCGCCTCCACCTCCTCCGGGCCGATGCGCGCGAGAAAGCGGTACATCAGATCGCGCCATTCCCAGAAATCGCCGGCACCGCCTTCTGCCAGCCCGGCCATGGCGCGCTGAAACGCGTGGCTATGCAGATTGGGGATACCGGGGATCACCGGACCGGCCAGGCGTTGGGCGGAGCTGGACGGCGACCCGATGACGATCGCGGCGATGGTGCCGGTCGGCGCCACCTCGATCGTGACCGCCTCCGCCCATCCGTCCGGCAGCAAGGCCTGCTCGGCGTAATAGCGTTGCATGGGGGCTCCCATCGGCGGCCGGATTGGCGCCGCCAAAGACAGTTACAGACCTTAGCGATCCCGTTGGGCAAGCGAAACAGCGGTGCTATTGCTTTCGGTGGCGCGTCGGTCGGAATACGGATGCAGATCGGCAGCACGTGGCTGTTCCGGCCGCGGGTGCGCCGACGGTCGCATGGAGCGACTGGCGATGCGCGTCGCAGGATTCAGTGTTAGAGGTTCGGCATGCCGAACCAAGGCCAGATCCGCCCAGTCGTTCGCGACGACATTCCCGCGATAAAGATGGTCGTCGATGCCACCCTTTTTCCGGCAGATCTGCTGGACGGCATGATCGCACCCTATTTCCAGGCCGACAGCTGCACCGACATCTGGCTCACCCAGGACGACGGCGGCAAGGCCGTCGCGGTTGCCTTCTGCGAAGCGGAGAGAATGACACAAGGTACCTGGAATCTCTTGGCGATCGGTGTGCTTCCCGCACATCAAGGTCAGGGTATCGGCACACGGTTGATCAAGCATCTCGAGCGCATGCTGTTCCAACGCGACGGGCGGATACTGATCGTCGAGACATCCGGGTTGCCTGAGTACGCGCAGACGCGAGAATTCTATCGACGGCTGGGGTATGTCGAAGAAGCGCGAATCCGCGAGTTCTACGCGAGCGGCGAAGACAAAATCGTCTACTGGAAATCGCTGAAGCCGGACCGCTAGACCGCCAGTCGGGCCGCGAAGCCCAGCTGGAATGCGGCCGCGAAGCGACTGGTGGCGGCGTGCGCTCGTATCGCTGCGGAGAAGCCGATCGAGCCCGGCCGGTCGCCGAGTTTATTGACACAAAGGGGACGTACGCCTAGGTTCCCGGCCCAGATCAGCAGGATGTGCCTGTCTGTTCATGCCCACGGGCAAACGCTAGTTCGCGAGGGTCGCGCACTGGCGCATTTGTCGTTGGGCAAGGCGGTTGCCAAGAGACCGTGAGGTTGGACCCATGTTCGAAGGCCTGTCTGGCCGGTTCGGCGATATCTTCGACCGCCTGCGCAAGCGCGGGGCGCTGAGCGAGTCGGACGTCTCCGCAGCCCTGCGCGAGGTGCGCATCGCGCTGTTGGAGGCCGATGTCGCCCTGCCGGTGGTCAAGGACTTCATCGCCCGAGTGCGCGAGCGTGCCGTGGGGCAAGAGGTTCTGCGCTCGGTCACGCCCGGCCAGCAGGTGATCAAGATCGTCCACGACAACCTGGTGGAGATGCTTGGCGGCGGTGGCGAGGCGGGGCCGCAGCCGGACGGCACGTTGCCGCTGAACCTGGCCTCCGTGCCGCCGGTGCCGCTGTTGCTGGTGGGCCTGCAGGGCTCCGGCAAGACGACGACGGCGGCCAAGATCGCCAGGAAACTGAAGGACAAGCAGAACAAGAAAGTGCTGATGGCCTCGCTGGACGTGCGCCGGCCCGCAGCACAGGAACAGCTGCGCGTGCTGGGCGCGCAGGTCGAGGTCGACACGCTGCCCATCGTGCCGGGTCAGCAGCCGCTGGACATCACCCGCCGCGCCCTGGAAAGCGGCCGACTGCGCGGCTTCGACGTGGTGATCCTGGATACGGCCGGCCGGCTGGCCATCGACCAGGAGCTGATGGCCGAGGTCAAGGCTGTGCGCGACAGGGCGGAGCCGGCCGAGACGCTGTTGGTGGCCGATGCCATGACCGGCCAGGACGCCGTCAATGTCGCGGACACGTTCCATCGTGAGATCGGCATCACCGGCATCGTGCTGACCCGGGTGGATGGCGACAGCCGCGGCGGTGCGGCCCTGTCCATGCGGGCGGTCACAGGTCAGCCGATCAAGCTGATCGGCGTCGGCGAGAAGGTCGACGCGCTGGAGGCGTTCCATCCCGAGCGGATCGCGGGCCGCATCCTTGGCATGGGCGACGTCGTCAGCCTGGTGGAGCGCGCCGCCGAGACCATCGAGAAGGACGAGGCGGAGAAGCTGGCCGCCAAGCTGCAGAAGGGCACCTTCGATCTGGAGGACATGGCCTCGCAGTTCCGCCAGATGCGGCGCATGGGCGGCTTGAGCGGGCTGATGGGCATGCTGCCCGGCATCGGCAAGATGAAGCAGCAGATGAAGGACGCCAATGTCGACGACGGCATGCTGAAGCGTCAGGAAGCGATCATCCTGTCGATGACGCCGAAGGAACGGCGCAATCCCAAGATCATCCACGCCTCGCGCAAGAAGCGGATCGCAGCGGGGTCCGGCACCACGGTGCAGGACGTCAACAAGCTGCTGAAGCAGCACCAGCAGATGAACGACGTGATGAAGCGCATGAAGAAGATGGGCAAGAAGGGAATGATGCGG
>JANQQD010000156.1 GCA_028285185.1 Anaerolineae bacterium
CTCACGCGGGTGCAGCTGATCAGCGCGGCCGCTCTCTTGCTGGCCGTCGTCAGCGTTTCCGGCGGATGGGTCGGCGTGACCTGGGCCCATTGGCCGGCATTCGTGATCGCAAGCGTCTTCGGTGTCGTTCTGGCGAACCTGGCGATGTTCGCCGCCATGCGGCGCGGCGGGCCGCGGCGGTCGCAGCTGCTCCTTTCCATGAACGTGCCGATCACGGCGCTTCTGGGCAATCTCTGGCTGGGTGAGGCGATGACGGTGCGAGACATGGGCGGCGCCGCGGTCACCTTCTGCGGCGTGTTGCTGGCCATAGCGTTCGGCCGCCGACGCGACGCCGATACGGACGCAGTCGCCGGATCTCTGGGCGTGGTCGTGCTGTTGGGGCTGACTGCGGCGGCCGCCAACGCTGTAGGTCTGATCGCGCTTAAGCCTGCCTTGGTTGCGGGCACCGACCCGCTAGCGGCGACCGCGCTCAGGACCGCGGGCGGGGCGCTGCTGCTCTCCGTGGTCGCGTTGTGGCCCGCCCGCGTGTTCGAGCCGCTGACGCAACGGACCCCTGGCCTCGTGCTCCGGGCGATCGTGCCGGGGATACTCGGCTACGTACTGGCGGTTACCTGTCAGCTTTACGCATTGCGAAGCGTCGAAGCCGGCATTGCTGCCGTGCTCAGCGCGGGCGCGCCCGTCATCATGTTGCCGCTGATCTGGGGAACGACCGGCCGGCCGCCAAGTCACCTGGCCTGGGCTGGCGCCGGGCTGGCGGTTGCGGGGATCGCCTTGATATTAGCGTGATCCGGGGGCGAGGCCGAGCGGCGCTTTGGCGCCCGCTGGGTCACGCAGCATACATGGCTCGAAGCGCCGTCATCGCTTCGGCCACCAGGGCCTGGTCGCTGAGGCCCGAGAGCGCGTCGGCGGCACTGGCCGCGTTGAACGCGAGCAGGATCGGTTGGCCGGTGACCTTCGCCATGTTGAGCCAGAGTGTGAAGTGCCCACGCCGCGGCCCCACATAGCCGAGCCAGTCGACGCTCGCGTCCCAGAACACCCTGTCGAAGCGCAGATAGGCCTTGTCCAAGAGCCCCATGCCCAGCCGATCGATCGCTTCCCGCTTTCGCGCGGGCAGCGGGGGCGTGAAGCGGATGGTGCCGGCCTTCAAGACGCCGAGTGGGACCGTGACGATCGCGGCGTCCGCGGTGACGCGCTCGCCATTGGTCTCCAGGATGATTTCGTCTGCGGAATAGTCGATGGCCTGTGCTGGAGCGTTGAGACGCGTACCGTAATTGCCACGAAGGCCCGCCAGAATCTGGTCGTAGCCGCCGGGGAACAGGACGTCGGGGCCGCCGAACCAATCGCCCTCATCTTCGGCTTGCGGAGACAGGGCCGACGCATCCGCCGCGTATGCCGCTTCAGTCTCCATGACGGTCCAGAACCAGTCGGGCCAATCGTCCTCTTCCAGCATCCGGCCACCCACGGTCCGAGCAATGAAACTGTCATGGTCGGTTGCGCGGCGCTCCGCGCCCACGGCGTCCGCGATGGCTGTCAGCGGGTTCCCGGTCACGCCATGGATCCACGACGCACCCAGATCGAGTGGCTGCCCGAGCGATCGGTCGGTCCACACCCGGCCGCCGAGCCTGTTGCGGGCTTCATAAACGGTGACAGTGGTCCCGGCCTCGGCAAGACGTTTGGCGGCGGCCAGCCCCGCTACGCCGCCGCCGACTATGGCGACGGATCGTGCGCCGGTGGCAGCGATCGCGCCGGCCGCCTCCTGCCCCGACATGAGCGCACCGTGCACAGTGGCCGGGAACAGGCCATGCGTCGCTTCACCAGCAAAGAAGAGCCTCCCACCCACCGATTCACGCAGCCACTCTCGATGTTCGGGCCGGGAGCCGACCGCGAGAAACGAGTAGGAGCCGCCGGCATAAGGGTCGTGCCGCCAACGTGTGATCAGATGCCCGGTCGGGTCGGGCACTGCCAGCGAAGCAAGGCGTGTCCACTGCCCCGCCACCGCATGCGATGAGGCCCCGGCGAGGCCGAGCAAGGCGCCAGCCCCGACGACATCGCGCCGGGAAAGCTTCAGCGAGAAACCTGGCATCCGGGTCAGCCTTTCGCGATCAGGGCGGCCGCTCTCACGCGGCGGAGGGTGCTGTGGCCTCTTGTGCCGATGCCGAGGCGCCAGCAGCATCCGCCGCGGCCTGCATCTGCTTCAGACGCCGCAGATAGCCGTGCAGGGCTTCTGCGTCATAGCCGTGCATCATGAGCCGGAAGCCGGCCTGGAACGGCGACAGCGGTACCATCGGGTGATGGTTCTTGATCAGGCTCATGTGATAGTCGGTGCCCAAGAGGCGCGCGACGTAGATGCCGAAGGTCTCATCCAGCTGCAGCGAATTGGCGGCGCGGATGAAGTCGCGGCGCGCCAGGAACAGGGCGTAGACCGGGGTGTAGAACTCGATCGCCGTCTGCACGTCGACGAAGTTCCGTTTGCGCTTGGGCAGGTCCTCGAACTCGAACGGCGCGTCGCTGATGGCATCGAAATTCAGCCGCGCCGGCGTCTGCAGCTCCCGGCCCGACGCGCGCAGGCTTTTGTTCAGGTCGATGATGAAGTTGTAGACGTTCAGGTCGTGCTGCAGGAACACGTTCGCCTTCAGGTCGGCCAGCCGGCGCGGGCGCAACGGCACGGTTCGGATTTCCGCATCCGGCACGTTGGCCTTGATGAAGGCCAGGATCTCCGTGCCGATGTTGAAGTGCCGCAGGATCAGATAGTTGGCATCGCGCGAGGCGAAGGTCTTCAGGCCCCAATAGATCAGGTTGTGCAGCGTCTGCGGCATGTGCGGCCATGATATGAAGAGCCGCCGCATCACCTGCACGAAAACGAAGAACACGAAAATGAACGGCCGGCAGGCCGGCAGAAAGAATCGGCGGGAATAGCTGTCGTTGCCGCGCAAGAGCGCCGCCTTGGCGCTTTCATCGAACGGAATGCTGTCGTCCAGATAGAGCGCCAGCCAAGGGTTCGGATCGGCCTGGTCGTGCGGGATCTTGGCAAGGTCGGGGGAGATGCGGACCTCAGACATGGTCGAGCTCTTCCAGCTGCAACAGATAGAGCCGAGCGGTCACCCGGGCCGTCTTGACGATGCGGCGGGCATTGGGGTGGTCGGCGGCCTCGGCCACCCATTCCTGGAACTCCGCCAAGTGGTCGTCGTCGTTGGCCCCGTGGTAGGCGAGGAAACTCACCTGGTCCGCCGACAGGTGAAGCTGTTGGCGGATCGCCTCTGCCCAGTCGGCAGCCTTCAGGGCGCCCAGACCCTCGATGATGAACATGGCGCCCAAGAGGTCGAACGGGTTCGGCTGGGATGCGCGATGGAACATCCAGGCCGACAGCGCCTCGGACCCGATGTTCTTTTCTCCGTCCTGGATGGCCGCCAGTTCGCCGCCGACGGCTGCGTAATTCTCCTCCAGCATTCGGAAATCGCGGTGCTCGGTGGTGGAATGGCGCATGAACAGTGAGCGCAGGCCGAAATGCGCCACGTCGATGTTGCTGGCCGCCCGCGCGATCCAGCATCCGCC
>JANQQD010000215.1 GCA_028285185.1 Anaerolineae bacterium
GCGGTTGGCCTGGCTCTCGCCCGCAAAGGCTTCCTTCAGATTGTCCTCGGTCTTGCTGCCCTTAAGAGACATCGTGTTCCCCCGTTGCCCTGCTGTGCAATGCGGCGCCCCGGGCCGTGTCGCGCCGCCCCACCGTCACCTGCCGCAAATGCCGCAAGCGTTCGGAAAAATCATATACAACCTAGGCGTTTGAAGATCAATTCAGAATGATTCTAAAAACTATTCCGCAGCCTGAGCCTTGGCCACGCGGACGATGACGTCGACCCGCGAAATCTGCATCCCGGCCGGGGCAGCGGGCAGGTCGGACACGCTCAGCTTCGCCCCTTCGATGTCGAACAGCCGGCCCGTCTCTTCGTTGAAGAAATGGTGGTGTTCCCGGATGTTCGTGTCGAAGTACGAGCGGCCGGCATCGACCACGACCTCACGCAAGAGACCGGCAGCGGTGAACTGGTGCAGTGTGTTGTAGATGGTCGCCAGCGAGACGCTGATACGAGCGTGACGCGCCTCGGCGTGTAGCTGTTCCGCAGTCACGTGGCGGTCGCCGTTCTCGAACAGCAGGCGACCCAATGCCAAGCGCTGCCGTGTCGGCCGCAAGCCAGCGTCCTGCAGCAGGTCGAGGACATGCTTATAGGGTCGTACAGTACCCATAACTCGCAACCTTGTCAGTTCAGTATCGGTCGCAACTAATAGACTAGACCCAATCACGCGACAGCGCAACGCTGGCGGTCTTCGCCCCGCTGATCGGCTGCTGCGGTAACGACACGGTCGCGTCCTTCTTGTTTGGCGCGATACAGGGCCCGGTCGGCGCGCATTAGGGCCGCATCCACGCTTTCGCTGCCGACCCGAAATTCCGTCACGCCGATGCTGACTGTCAGGGCCAGGCGTACGTCATCGACGGAAATGTCCAGCGCCGTTGCGCCTTTGCGCAAGTCTTCCGCAATCTCTGCGGCGTCTTCCAGCCCACATGCCGGCAGTACGACGGCAAATTCCTCGCCGCCCATGCGCCCAAGCAGGTCGTCCAGCCGCAGCAGCGATCGCCAGTGGTCGCAAAGCTGCACCAGCGCCTGATCACCGCCGGCATGGCCATAGCTGTCGTTGATGGACTTGAACCGGTCCACATCCAGCATCAGCAGCGAGACCGAGGTGCCTTCGCGCCGCGCCTGAGCGACGATCCGTTCTGCCTGTGCCAGGAAGTGGCGGCGGTTCCAGACCCCGGTCAGTGAGTCTGTTGCTGCCAATCGCCAGAGCCGGGCCTCCAGCTGCTTACGCTCGGTGATATCCACGGTCACGCCGACAATGCCTGTGGCCTCGCCCTTCGGGCCGGTGACGACCGACTTGTGAACGATGACCTCGCGCGAGCTACCGTCGCTGCGGTGCAGTTGTGTCTCATAGCTCATGGCACCGCCATCAGCCAGCAGTGCCGCGTCGGCCCGGCGTTCGCTCGCGGCAACGGCGGGCGACATCAGGTCGTCGATCTCGCGGCCGACTATGTCGTCCCGATGCAGCCCATGCATCTCGCAGAACGCGCGATTGCAGCCGGCAAACCGCTCTGCGGTATCGACGTAATAGACGGGGCTGGCGATCGTATCCAAGAGCGTCTCGTGCATCCGACGCGCGCCCTCAGCCACTTCCCGGTCCCGCTCGGCATCCTGCAGCGCCCTTTCGGCATTGCGGCGCGCCTGATCCAGCTCTTCGGCCAGGGTGGACAGGTTTTGCGTCGACGTCTCCAGATGGGCCTTGCTGGCTTCCAGTTCCTGCTCGTAGTCGACGCGGTCCGTGATGTCGACGATCGCCACCTGAAGACAGCGTTCCCCCATCCAGTCGACCACATGGGCCTCCCAGTCCACCCAGATCTCGCTGCCGTCCTTCCGCAGCCGGCGGGTCTGCTGGCGCCGGCTGCGTTCCAGGTCATCGTCCAGCAGTTCATTTGTGAGATCCAGGATTGCTGCCCGCTCCGATTCCGGCACAAAGGGCAGCAGCGTGGGCAGCGACATGATTTCTGACGGTTCGTCGAACCCCAGCATGCGGGCGAAGGCGCGGTTGGCGAACAGCGGACGCAGGTCCTTGTGAATCACGATGCCCTGGATCGATCCTTCGATCAGGTCGCGATACCGGGCTTCGCTCTCTGCCAGGCTCTGCCGCTCGGCCGTGACGACCGTGTCGATCCGTCGTGCAAGCCCGTTGAACAGGGCGAACAGTCCGCCGCCACAGACCAGACAGATCGCGAGAACGATAGCCAGGTGCAAGGCTCCGTCGCGCCGCGCCGCGGTGACGTCGATCGGTGCGACGATCAAACCGGTTTGCCGACCCTCGTCATCGGTCAGCGCCGTGGAAGCAATCGAGAACATCCTTCCACCGGCGCTGGCCAAGACGCCCTGCATTCGATCGCCCGGCATGTCGATCGCGGCAAAGAGGGTGTCCGACACGTCCGACGTCGGCCGGGAGACAAGGACCCAATGGGCCATGAGATCCCAATCCGCTACCCGGCCGCGCATGCGTGCGGCAGCCTGCCAAGGAATTCGGTCCACATCGCGCTTGTCCAAGAGGGCGATCAGCGGTTGGCGGGTGAAGTCGCCGACTCTTGAGACGATGGCTCCGATGTCACGGCCCAACTCAATGTAGCCGATGACTTCGCCGTCAATCCGCCAGGGTGCGGCGACGCGGAGCGAAACCAATGCGGAATCGTCCCGTTGCAGATCGGCGACGACCTCGCCGCGGCGTAGCGCCCGCGAAATGACGGGTTCCGTTGCGGGCTCCCCGTAGCGCATCACGTCATGGACGCGGAGGGCGGTCGTGCCGTCGGCATTGTGGAAGAACCACTGATCGATGGCATGATCGCGTTGAAGGCGCTCGAACAGCGGAGCGGCGACGCGGATCAGTTCTTGCCGGTCTTGCGCGCGATAGGCGGAGACGATCGCCCGGTTCTGCGCGACGACCTCAAGGATCGCCGTCATCAACTCGGTGTCCCGGCTGATTTCGAAGTCCAGGAGGTCGCGGATCTCTGCTGACCGGCCTTCCAGATCGCGGCGCTGCATCTCACCGTGTGTGAAGACGCCTTCGGTGATCAATGCCAAGGACAGAACGCCGAACATCGCCGCCAGCGGGATCAGCAGATGGCGGCGGACCGGACCGAGGATCGGCTTAGCCGACTGGACCGCACGCAACCATCCTGCCGGCGAGCCGATACGCTGCCAGCGTGAACCGCCGCCAATGACGCCGTCAGAGCCGGGCTGGAATGCTTCCCCCGATGACATTCGGGCAGTGTGGGGATCCGCCCCTTAAGATCGGGCTAACCCGTTAAGCTATTCCGGTCGCTGGAAAACGACCTTCTGGTAGAGGCCGCCAAACACCGTCTCTTTAGTGTGCGTGAACGCGCTCGCGTCGCTGGCATAGCTGGCGATCTCCCGCGTCCAAAGCCGCTTCGCGAACGGCTCCAGCAGACTGAAGACCATCGTCATGACGGGGCGGAGCGGGTGCAGCCTCAGCGGCTCGTGGTAGTCGACGAAGATGGCCCGCCCGCCCGGCGCGACACGACTGAGGATGCCGTCGACGATGGCGGATTTGTAGTCTTCCGGAACCTCATGCAGCAGGAAGAAGCAGACAATCGCGTCATAGTCGCCGCGATCGCCGAGGCGTGCCGCATCCTCGACGCGCACCTCCGCCCACGGAAAGCGGTCCAGCTTGCGTTGGCAATGGCGCACTTGGATGGGCGCAATGTCGATCACCTCCAGATGGCCGTCCGAACCGATATGTTCGGCCAGCCTGGCTGAGAGGTGGCCGTAGACGCATGCGGTCTGCAGCACCCGGGAGCCGGGCGTGACCTCCTCCAGCGCCGCCTGCATCAGGCGCAGGTAGTTGCCCCATAGGATGCCATGGACGATCAGCGGGTGATCGAACACCGCGCGCCCGACCGGGCTCAGATAGGCCCAATGGTAGTAGTCCCTGAGGTAATTCGGGATCTCCGCCAGGGCGGGTCGGACGGCAGCGCCGGGGACGGACGCGCCTGCGCGTTCGGCGCGGACCAAGGCGTCGTCGGTCGACATACGTCGGTGTCCTTTCCGGGATTACGTAGCGGCGCCGTGAGGGGCG
>JANQQD010000230.1 GCA_028285185.1 Anaerolineae bacterium
GAGTTTCGAAGTCGAAACCGCGCGGATCCAGGAATACCGCAACAACCTGGATATCGCGCTGCAACAGCGTGGCTCTAAGCTGCGCGGTGCGGTCACCACCGCGACCTATCGCGGCAAGGCCGGCAAAGCGGTGGAACGCGTGGCGCCGGTGACGGCCCAGCGCGTGACGGCGCGTCATGCCGACACGCCGCTGATCTCAACGCCGCATGACGCACGCTGGGTCTATCCGGTCGACTATGACTGGGCGGATCTGGTGGACACGTTCGATCAGCTGCGCGTCGGCGTGGAGCTGACCGGCGCCTATACCATGAACGGCGCCTATGCGCTGGGCCGGGCGATCGATGACGAACTGATCGCCGCCTTCTTCGGCACGGCCAAGACCGGCGAGAACGGCTCCACCGACACCGCGTTCGATACGTCGGGACAGCAGATCGCGTCTGGATCGACGGGCCTGACCGTGGCCAAGCTGAAGGAAGCCAAGAAGACGCTGATGGCGAACGAGGTCGATCTGGACTTCGACCCGGTCTATTGCGCGATCACGGCCGCCCAGCATGACGACTTGCTGAACCAGATCGAAGTCACGTCGCTGGACTTCACCAACCGGCCGGTGCTGACCGACGGGCGGCTGACCGCGTTCCTGGGCATCCAGTTCATCCATACCGAGCGGCTGGGCGTGGACGGCGCCAGCGCCAGGCGCGTGCCGGTCTGGGCGAAGTCCGGCATGCATCTGGGGCTGTGGGACGACATCGTCGTCGACATCGCGCCGCGCCGCGACAAGCGCAACGCCATCCAGGTCTATGCCCGCGTCACCTGCGGTGCAGCGCGCCTGGATGAAAAGCGCGTGGTCGAAGTGTTGTGCACCGAGAGCTGATGGGGAGGAACCGGATATGGCTGTGGAGCACCTGAACGGGACACTGACCATGGCGGGGATCACGTCGACCACGGCGTTCTCCCCGGCCAAGGCGCCGTTGGCGGGCGGGCGTCTGCGCCGCTGGGTCGACACGGTGGAGGTCAGTGCGGCGGCATCCGTCGGCTCGACCTACACCTTTGCGCGGTTGCCGTCGGCCTGCACGATCTCGCCGCTCAGCACCGTCCATTGGGACGATGTCGGGACGGGCGGAACGACGCTGGACATCGGAGACGCGGCGAACGCCGACGGGCTGGCGACCGATATCGCCATCGATGCTGCGGCGGGCAGTTCGACGCTGTTGGAGGCCAAGGGCATCGAAACCTACGGCCAGCCGCTCTGGCAGATGCTGGGCCATACGGCGGATCCCGGCGGGACCATCGATCTGGTCGGCACGCTGGCGACGGCGGCGGCATCGACCGGCGGTAGGCTGGTGTTCGACGTCTATTACACGGTCGACTGACGGGATCGGTCGATTTTGCGGGCCGGCGTTCCAGCGTGAGGCACGCCGGCCCGCGCCACCCACGACAGCAATGACGGATCAGACGTGAGGCCACCGCAAGGTCCACGGCAGCAGCCGTGCGCGCCCATGGCGGCGGCCCCTTGTGCGCATGGAGGGGATCATGGCCGATTGGAAGTTCGACGTGAACGCCGGCACCGTAGCCGGCGATGTCGCCGCGGCAAGCGGTGCGACGAAGACCAACACGATCATGCTGGCGGTGGCCGACAGCGTCGACCGCTACGACCTGCTGTTGCAGTTGAAGGCCTTCGAGATGGCGATCGTCGATCTCGACGCCTTCCCGCCGGCGCCGTGATCCCATGGCCTTCAGCCAGGTCGAGCGCGCCAACGCAGCCCTGAGCGCGATCGGCGCGCGGCGCATCACCACGCTGACCGAAGACAGCAAGGAAGCGCGCGTCTGCAATGCCCGCTTCGACGCCGTGCGCGACGCGCTGCTGCGCGCCCATCCCTGGAACTTCGCGATGGCGCGGGCGTCGCTGCCGGCGCTCGCCGGCTCGGCGGCCTGGGGGTGGGCGCGTGCGTTCCAGCTGCCCACGGACGCGGTGCGCCTGTGGTCGGTCGAGGGGCTGCGAGACGAGGAATGGACCGTAGAGGGGCGCGCGGTGCTGACCGATGCCGCGGCGCCGCTGAACATCCGCTATATCCGCCGCGCCGATAATCCGGCCGATTGGGATGCGGGCTTTGCCGAGGCGTTCAGCGCCCGTCTGGCGGCGGAGATCGCCACGGATATCGTCGACGAGACGACAACCACCGAGCGCATGTGGCGCCTCTACCGCGACAAGCTGGCCGAGGCGCGGCGGATCGATGCCCAGGAAGGCTCCGCCGAACGGCATCCGGAATCCGCCTGGCTGGCGGCGAGGGGCTGACGGCATGCCCAAGGCCAACCCGATCCTCACCAACTTCACGGCCGGCGAGCTGAGCCCGCGCCTGGACGGGCGCGTCGACATCGCCAAGTACTTCAACGGCTGCCGCAGGATTGAGAACATGATCGTGCTGCCGCACGGTGCAGCAACGCGGCGCGGCGGTACCCGGTTCGTCGCCAGCGTCAGAGACCATGACGCAGTGTCGCGGCTGCTGCCGTTCCGGTTCTCCACGACGCAGGCCTATGTGATCGAGGCGGCGGCCGGCGCCTTCCGCTTCTTCAGGGACCAGGGGCGGGTGCTGGCCGCGGATACGGATGCCGCCATCGTCAACGGCGGCTTCGACAGCGATCTCGGCAGTTGGACGGCAGCCAGCGTCACGCAGTCGGCCGGACGCGCGTCGTTCGCCGCCGGTGGGACATTGAGCCAATCGGTGACGGTGACGGACCCTGAGATCGGGCTGGTTCTGGTCTTCGCCATCACCGGCACTGCGGGCACCGACGAGCTGACGCTGAAGCTGGGTACCACGGACGGCGGCACGGAGATCGGCAGCCAGGATTTCGGCGTCGGTTGGCATGCACACGCGTTCACGCCGGGCGCGGGCAACGCCAGCTTCCACGTCCACTTCGCGCGCAAGGGCGGGACGCCAGCGCTGGACGACGTGGCCTTTCTGGACGATGTACCGGTCGAGCTGCCGACGCCGTACCAGCAGGGCGAGATCGCGTCCCTCTATTACACGCAGTCGGCCGATGTGCTGTATCTGGCGCACGAGGCACACCCGCCGCGCAAGCTGCTGCGCTTTGGCCATGACGCCTGGTCGCTTGTGGACATTGCCTTCACCGACCCGCCAGCGGAATGGATGGCCAGCGACTATCCCGGCGTGGTCGGCTTTTTCGAGCAGCGGCTGGTCTGGGCGCGTTCGCCCTCGCATCCGCAGCGGCTGTGGTTCTCCAAGTCCGGCGACTATGAGGACCACGGCGTCTCTTCGCCGGTGGTCGACGACGATGGGCTGAGCTACACGATCGCGTCGGGCCAGGTGAACGCCATTGCCTGGATGTCGCCGGGCAAGCAGCTGGCGCTGGGCACCGTGGGTGCGGAATTCGTAGCCGGCGGTGCCGGGCCGGACGAGGCGATCAGCCCCAACAGCGTGCGCATCGTGCCGGAGACGACGTTCGGCAGCGCCATGCAATTGCCTTTGCGCATCGGCAACGCCGTGCTGTTCATGCAGGCGGCCCAGCGCAAGCTGCGCGAGATGGTCTACAGCTTCGAGGTCGACAGCCATGTGTCGCCAGACCTGACGCTGCTGGCCGAGCACATCACCGTCGGCGGCATTGTGCAGCTTGCTTATCAGCAAGAGCCGGACAGCATTGTCTGGGCCGTACGCAGCGACGGTACGCTGTTGGGATGCACCTATCAGCGCGACCAGGACGTGGTGGCCTGGCATCGCCACATCCTGGGTGGCAGCGACGGCAGTGGATCTGCAGCGGTGGAGAGCGCCGCCGTGATCCCGGGCGACGGGCGCGACGAGCTGTGGCTGATCGTCCGGCGCACCATCGCCGGCAGCACCCGGCGCTATGTGGAGGTGATGCAGCCGGGCCTGCGGGCGGAAGACGGGCAGGCGGACGCGTTCTATGTCGACAGCGGGCTGAGCTATAGCGGCGCGCCGGCCACGGAGATCTCGGGCCTCGACCATCTGGAGGGCGAGACCGTGGAGGTGCTGGCCGATGGCGCCCGGCGGCCGCCCGCCACCGTCACCGCCGGGCGGATCACGATCGACCCCGCTGCGAGCATCGTGCATGCCGGCATCGGCTATGGCTGGGTGCTGTCGCCGATGCGCGTGGAGGCCGCGGCCGCGGCGGGCACGGCGCAGGGACGGGCCAAGCGCATTGCCCGCGTCACCGCGCGGATCTACCGAACCCTTGGTGTGGAGGTGGGGGCGCCGGGCCAGCCGCCCGATACCGTCCATTTCCGCACGACCAAGACGCCGCTGGGCTCGCCGCCGTCGCTCTATAGCGGCGATATGGAGATCAGCTTCCCCGGCGGATGGGACACCGACGGGATTCTGGAGATCAGCGGCAAAGGGCCGTTTCCGGCCACCGTCATTGCGCTGATGCCCGAGGTTCGGACCACCGGCTGAGTGGGTCGCGCCGGGCGTCGCGGCGTGCCGAAGTCAGTCGAATGAACGCAAGGTCACGCACTATACGGGTGCGCGGTCGTCTGCGCCGTCATGCCGGCCGCCGCGCCGGCGCCAAATGGAGGTCTCTTGATGGACAACCCGGCAACCCTGGGGGAGCTGATCGCTGGCCTCGGCGCCGTTGTCAGCGCCGTGACCGGGATGCTCGGCTTCGTCTGGCGCACGATGATGCGTCGGCTCGACCGCACCGGCGACCTTTTGACCAAATACCGGCACGAGGTCGATGGCCGGCTCGATGCCCGGTTCGCCAGCCACGACCGCGTGGCCGACCTGGCGCGGCGGATCGACCATGTCGAGCGCCTGGTCGACCGGCTTTACGCGCCCTGCGCGCCCAGCCCGCAGCCCCCGCCAGAGCACATTGGCGGCTAGATCGGCGACGAGCCATCGCCGACGTCGGTGCGGAGCCGTTGGTCGAGATCGGCCGGTGCGCAGAGATGCGCGCCGCGCAGTGCGGCCGGCAGCCTTAGCCATCCGGCTGAGGCTTGGGCGGTGCGCCCCAAACTCGGATCGCCGTTCTCAGACGATCGACCACCATCGGAGCATCGGAACATGACGGTAGCAAACAGCACTGCACGGGTAAGCTACGCCGGAGACGGAGCGTCGACCGCGTTCGCGGTTCCGTTCTATTTCCTAGCCAATACGGACTTGAAGGCCGTTCACCGGGATGCCGGCGGAGTTGAGACGACTTGGGCGAGCGGCGTGCACTACACGCTTTCGGGCGCCGGCAGTCTGTCCGGCGGAACGCTCACGGTGAACACGTCGCCGACGGACTACACGCCTGCCTCCGGCGAGACCTTGACGATCCTGCGCGACGTTGCCCTGACCCAGGACACCGACCTGACCGAAGGCGACCCGCTGCCGGCCGCCACGCTGGAAACGGCGCTGGACAAGCTGACGATGATCACGCAACAGATCGATGAGCAGCTGGGTCGCTCGGTCAGGCTGGCCAAGTCGTCGGCTCTGGTTGATGTCGAGATGGCCGAGGGTGCGAACCAGTTTCTGAGATGGAACAGTGTGGGGACGGCGTTGGAGGCGGTCTCGATAACTGTCGTCAATTCCAGTGCGGTCACGATCACCGCCTTTGCTGAGAGCCTTCTTGACGACGCGGACGCCGCGGCGGCGCGAGCCACGCTGGGCGTGGAGATCGGCGTCGATGTCCAGGCATACGATGCCGATATCCCCACAGCCGCCGCTTCTCAGGCAGAGATGGAGGCCGGCAGCGAGACGGCGTTGCGGTCCATGTCGCCGTTGCGGGTGGCGCAGGCTATCGCCGCGTTGGGGCCAGCACCGAACTATGAGATCGGCACCTTCACGCGCGATGTCAGTCTAGCCGCTGGCAATCAGACCATCACCATGGCGAACAGTTTCACGCCGAAAGTTGGCCTGTTCATCTCCGTTCGAGGCAATACCAGCATGTTTTCGATCGGCCTATCGGACGGCACGAACAACTACGCCGCCAACGATCGGCATTCGGTGACGGCGGACACATGGTCGGCCGCCAACCTACGCGCGATCAGTGTGTTTCAGGGGGGCGGGAACGCTTACGAAGGCGTCGTCAATAGCTGGTCGAACGGCTCCTTTGAAATCGGTTGGACAAAGAGCGGAACAATGACCGGAACCATCAATGTATACTATCTAGTGATGGGTTGATGATGAAGGCACTTCTTTTTGCATGTTTTCTAGCCCACGCCCCTATTCAGGCTATTGCACAAGAGTTGCTTGGTCATTGGCCAGATAACTACGGTCTGCGTTCGGCGGCGCTGCGCGGCAACGATCTGTGCGTCGGAACTAGCCACTACAACACATCACAGCCGGCGCAGGTCTGGTGTCATGACGGGTTCCAGTGGGATCTTATGCGAACGTGGTCTTCGCATACGCAGGTGCAGCACCTGCATTTTCACGAGCCGTCGGGGACACTCTACATTGGGCTACTGGCACACCATGTACCGGGTGCGGCACAGATCTGGGCGCTGCATTCTGACGACACTTGGCAGAATGTCGGCGTCGCTGGCATCCCGCCGATCTACCATAATGTGACGGCAATCGCCTTTCTCAATGACGAACTCTATATTGGCGTGGCCAACGAGGACACGGGCGATATGGCCCGGGTCTATCGGTGGATCGGGCCGCACTGGCAGGCGATAGCCGGCGACGGGCAGAACGGTAGCTGGAACCGCATGTACAACGGCGTCTATGACATGCTGGGCACTGACGATGCGCTGTATGTCGCGACGACTGGCCGGGACGACTACGATGGCGACGTCTGGCGGTTCGATGGCTTAGCCTGGACGCAGATCGGCGGCGACGGGCTCAATGGCTCATGGGACGAACCCGACATCAACTCCGTCATCGCGATTGATGAGCATGAAGGAGACATCGTCATAGGGTTGCTGCGCCAACCGGCGACCCTTCCCGTCTCACTTGTCCATTCATGGGATGGGACGACGTGGACGGCGCTTCCCGACGCGCCTGAATGGTCGACCGCGACGCTCGCAAACCATCTCGTCTCGCACCGTGGTGAGCTGTATGTCGGTGTGGGTGGTCCAGCCGACGACGGACAGCAGGCGAGCGTCTGGCGACGGAGCGAGTCCGGCTGGACCGATCTCGGACGCCCTGCGGACGCTCAGGCGCCGCCGCCAGGCAAGTGGGAATGGGTTTACAGGCTGGTTCCTTATGATTCCGGGTTGGCGGCGGCGATTGCTGGTTACTGGGAGTCAACGGACACAGCGGCAGCACAGATTTGGTTTTATGGCCCATCTCTGCTGACGCGCCAAGATTGAGGAGGGTAAGTCTGGCCATGCGGCGCCGGAGACATAACGAAAGGTTTGAAGGAAAACGACAATCGATATCCGTACTGGCCGTGCTCCGCGCCTACTGCTAGGTGGCAGCTTACAATGTCAACGCGGTGCCCTTTCAAGATCCAGCCGAACCGCACGCGTCGCAGCGCCGCAGATGTCGGCATTCAGGGAATGGACCGGTTCTCCCCCGCTACGGCAGTCTGGCATAATGGCACCATAATCGGCATTTAGTGGTTGCCCATTGCGCTGTTCGATGGACGATCGCGTGCCGCACGGAAGAGTGGGGTTGGGATCATGGTGCCGCTCGTAGGAGTGTTTGCCGCAGCCGCGATCGCAGGGGCGGGCGCAATGGTAGGCTGGCGACTTGCACGTGAGTATCTGCTGCCCAACCTTGGGACGAAGGGGGCATCCGGTCGAAATGGCGAAGAGCACTCTGCCAAAGTGATTGAAGCTGACTATGTCGACCTTACAGATAGTCAGCCGTCAGCGGGCAAAGGTAGGCGCCGACGGTCAGATTGATTCCGCGCGGTACTCAGCAGTATTCCGACAGCTGTCTGGCCCATATTTCCGTTAGCGACCTTCCTCAGCTACAATCCAAGGATGTCAGCGTAGCGACGGCTGTGGCTTCAATTTCCTGACGTCGCTGGCCCACAAGCGGGACGCAGGCTTGCGCGCAGGCGAGAGGCAGGCTTGCAGCCGAGTGACCGTCTCACGACATAGACGATCGAGGCAAAGCGCGGGCGTTCAGCGGACGGGAGAAACATCATGGCACCTCTGGTGGGGGTCTTCGCGGTTGCTACCGTCGCGGGGTTTGGGGCGGCGCTTGGGTATCGCGTGGCCCGTGACGTTGTGGTTCCGCTGGTTGCTCGGGGCTCGGACGAGGCGAAGACTTGGTGGGAGTCGCTGCATCGCCGGGACGGAACCGAGCCGGATGGGACGACCGGCACAGAGGGGCGGCCCGCCGACCCCATGTAATGACGACAGCACGGACGGCAGTCGATTCGCGTCGGTGTGGTGTGGAAGCAAGGTGACGCTGCAGGAAACCGGGTGGCGCCGACATTCTGGGTGGAGTTTCAAGCGGTTCCCTTTCGCTGAGACTCGGTCAGACTCTTAGAGAATTGTCTCGCATTGTAGCTAATTCACTCCTGTCAAATCTTGGTGGTGGGGAAAATCGACAAGACAAAGTCGGTTAATTCGGTACGAGGTCTTGATCCTTTGCCGGGGAATGGCCAAGTGAAGCGGACCAGTGCGGTATTACGCGCACTCAATCGAGGAAGAATCGCTCTATGTCCGATTCCACAACCGTGGGAACAAGCCGCCAGAATGGCTGCTCGACTGACGCGACGGTGAAATGGTACAGCAATAACAAGGGCGTCGGCGTGGTGACCCCGCATGATGGCCTTGGCGATGCAGTCATTCGGAAGTCTGCGCTGCTGATGTTGGGCGCGGCGCGCATCGCGCCCGGAGACTCTGTGAATTGCCGGATCTCCGACACCAGCAACGGACGTCAGGTGAGTGAAGTCATCGCCATTCGATCGGGTGATACGGCAAGGCATCGCGGTGTCGTCGGCGCGCCGACTGCGCGGCGCAGCCGGGCTGTCGGATCCGTTCGTGAGGGGCACTCGCCGGCCGGCGGCCCGGTCACTACCGGTACGGTGAAGTTTTACGACCCCTGGCGCGGCTTCGGCTTCGTAGCGCCGGACGGTGGCGGCCGCGACATCTATGTCGACTATCGGACGTTGCAGGCCGCGCGGCTGCCCGCGCTGGAAGACCGCCAGCGTGTCCAGGTCGTGACCCGCAACGGTACGAAGGGCCCCGTGGCCGTCAAGGTCATCATCGCCTGAGGTGCTGTTTCCCGTTTACGACGGCTTGGTGACACCCGGTCGACCTCGTTCCAGGTGCAGTGGTCGTGATGCGTGGCCACACGTCGGTGCGCATGACGCAGGTTTCGACGGCGGTCGAGGCCGCACCCACTCTCCGGTAGCATCAGCTGTCGTGGCGTGATCAGCCCATTGCGAAAGCTGTGCTAGGCAGGCTTGGTGGGGCCTTCGGGGTCGACCAGCCGGAGCCGCGGGGCAATGGAGCAGCGTAGCGGGGGGCGTAACGTCCTTCTGATAACGGCCGACCAGTGGCGAGGCGACTGCCTGGGGCCATTGGGGCATCCGGCGGTGCAGACGCCGGCATTGGACGCGCTGGCCGCCGAGGGCATCCTGTTCCGCCGCCACTTCGCGCAGGCGAGCCCCTGTGGCCCGTCACGGGCGTGCCTTCATACCGGCCGTTATCTGATGAACCATCGGTCGGTGCGCAACGGCACACCGTTGGCGAACCGGCATCCCAACCTCGCCCGCGAGGTGCGCCGGGCCGGCTACGATCCCGTCCTGATCGGCTATACCGACACGACGGCGGATCCTACCGGTCTGGATCCGGCCGATCCGCGGCTGAAGACCTATGAGGGCGTCCTGCCCGGCTTCACGCCCGGCCTCGTGGTGCCGGAGGATCCCCGGCCCTGGCTGGCCTGGCTTCGGTCCAAAGGCTTTGACGGGCCGCTCACCCATCCCGACATCTATCGCATCCGAGGCGAGTCGACCTTCGCGGCGCACTATGGCGCAGAGCTCAGCGACACCGCCTTCGTGACCGGCCAGGCAGCCGCGTGGCTGGAGGCCCATGGCGATCGTCCCTGGTTTCTCCATCTTAGCTTGCTGCGCCCGCATCCGCCCTGGGTGGCCCCCGAACCCTACGATCGTCTGATCGATCCCGATGCCGTTCCGGCGCCGAAGCGGGCCGCCTCTCTGCAGGCTGAGGCCGAGCTGCATCCCTATCTCGCCCATCTTCTGGGCAGCGTCGCGCTCGACAGCTTCATCGTCGGCGCGCCGGGGCCTGTCAGCGGGCTGGCCCCGGAGCAACTGCGCCGGGCGCGCGCAACCTATTGCGGCCTGATGGCGGAGGTCGACTATCACCTGGGCTGCCTGCTGGATCTCTTGCGGGCGACAGGAGACCTGGACCGGACGCTGGTCATCTTCACCAGCGATCACGGGGAACTGCTGGGCGATCATCACTTGCTGGGCAAGGACGGCTATTTCGACCAGGCGTTCCACATCCCCCTGATCATTCGCGATCCCATCGCCGGATCGGCCGCGGCTCGTGGCCATGTCGTCGATGCCTTCACGGAATCCGTCGACATCATGCCAACCATCCTCCAGTGGCTGGGCCTGAGTGTGCCTGTGACGGTGGACGGCGTGTCGCTGGCGCCCTTCTTGGCCGGGGAGACGCCGGTCGACTGGCGACGAGAGGCCTACTGGGAGCATGACTTCCGCGACGTGCGGACCCTCGCGGCGGAGAAGGCGCTGGGCCTCGCACCCGACCAGTGCTCGCTGGCTGTGCTGCGCGGAGAGCGCTTCAAATATGTCCACTTTGCTGGATTGAAGCCGCTGTTCTTCGACCTTGAAGAAGACCCCGCCGAGCTGGTTGACCGGACCGACGATGCGGCGCTGAAACACGAGCAGCTCGACTGCCTGCGGCGCATGATGTCGTGGCGGATGACGCATGCGGACCGGGAGTTCGCCAACATGTCGGCGGGCGAGGGCGGTCTGGTGGAATGGAGAGGGCCGCGAGGGTAGCTGGGCGAGCGAGGGGGTCAGTTGGGCATGATGGCGTGGGCGAGATCGCTGCCGTGCAGGCGCGCGCCCGACAGGTTGGCCGACCGCAGATCGGCGCCGTGGAAGTCGGCCCAGGAGAGATCCGCATCGCTGAGATTGGCGCCGACCAGCGAACAGTCGGGCAGGTGGGCGCGCTTCAGGTCCGCACCATGCAGGTTGGTCGACCAGAACCGGCCGGAAGGGGAACCGTCCGCCGCCCTGAGCGGGGCGGGGTTGAGAAGCGCCCCGGTCATGTCGGCACCTGACAAATTGGCATAGCTGAGATTGGCGCCGGCCAAATCCGCCCCCCGCAGGCTGGCACCCTCCAGGCTCGCACCCGCCAGGTCCGCCAGCATCAGGTGAGCTCCGTTCAGCATGGCGCGGTTGAGGCGGGCGCCCCGCAGCACGGCGCCCGCCAAGTTGGCATTGCGGAGATCCACATCGCTGAGATCCACGCCCTCCAGCACCGCCCGGGCGCCCTTGCGGCCGAAGCTCTCGATCCACCGTTCATGATCGAAGACCGCACGGTGCAGCTCGCCCGCCAGGGTGTCCAGCCGCTTGGTGAACCGGGCGCCCGTGGTGTCCGCCCTCGACAGGTCGCAGCGCCAGAGATCGATGCCGATCAGATCGGCGTCGCGGAACGAGCACCCCTCCACCTGGGCATCATCGAGCACCGCCCCAACCAGCCGTGCGCCGGAGAAATTCGCGCCGCGCAGATCAGCGCTGCTGAGGTCCGCATTCTGCAGGACGCTCTCGCTTACGTCGGAGTAACGAAGGTCGACGCGCTGCAGGCGCGCACCGGTGAGATCGCTGCCCGTGATGCTGGCATGGGAGAGCCGCGCGCCGGTTAGATTGGCATGGGCCATGTCGGCGGCCAGGATCTGGACACCGCGGCCATCGGTGGGCGACGGCAGGATCTTCTCGCCGGGCAGCTTCGCGCCCATCAGGGTGCCGGCCCTGAGATCGGTGCGGCGCATCTTGGCATGCCGGAAGTTGGCGCCCGCCAGATGCGCACCGCGCAGGTCGGCCTCCGACAGGTCGGTGCGCTGCAGATCGCAGTCCTGCAGATCGGCGCCGAAGAGATCGGCGCCCTTCAACCGGCTCTCGGTGAGCCGTGCCGAAACCAGGCTGGCCCCGGTCAGCTTGGCGCCGCTCAGCTCCCGCCCGACGAGTTCCCGCTCGGACAGATCGGCAAAGGACAGATCGGCGCGCGCGCCGCCCGCGCCTTCCACCCAAAGCCGATGGCGTTCCAGTATGAGCTCCAGGTCTTCCCCGGCCATCCCTTCACGGATCCTTAACTAACAGCCGTAGATATTTGGCCGAAATGATTGATTTTGCAGGGCCTGCCCGTGAACTATCGTGATGCCAAACCGTTACTAAGCAGTGAAATGCGGATTTTACCACAAATATTGGTAGTGCTCCGCCATGCTTGCACCGTGTGTGTCCGATTCTTTCATCACGAACCGGTAATGGGTACGCGGCAATGTCGGCGCGAAGATGACGGCCTCTCGACAGCGTCCGCCGACGCATCGAGCCTCGGCCCCGCGCGGCCGTCGCGGACCGGCGGGCAAGGCAAAAGAGGGGATCGGGCTGCGACTGCCGGGCTCGCCCGACGGCGATGGGCGATGGCATGCGCGATGCGCTGGACATGAGGCGGAATCGGATGCGACGAGATACGCCGAAAGGAAGGACGATAGCGACCTATGGAAGGATCGCGATGGCAAGGAGGAGTTACCACTAAGGTTTGACGCGAATCAATGCGATGCCGTTGTGACCAAACGAGTATCGGTAAGACCCTTCTGTGAAGCCTCACGCCCCGTTCTCCGGGGTGGCAGCAAGATCACAAGAGCCGATTGGCCGTCGCAAAGCGGCGGGAGCGAGTGGATTCTCACGGCAAGATAGAGATTGCCTTATTTCTGTCGGCACTGTTTGGAGTAAGTCTGATATTCAGCTTGATTTTTACCTGGTCATGTTAGAGAAGGGGGCTTGGGAGAGTTTGTGACAGGTCCAAAATGAGTTCAGCCGCGTGCCCAAAAAAGTAACGGACCTTAGACCTAGTGGCGAGGAGAAGGCGAAATTGGTTAATCGGAGACAGCTTCTCAAGCTCGGCGCGGCCGCTACGGTCGGTGTTGTCGCGGCGCCGCGGCTAAGCCTGGCGACCACCGGCAGCCGGATACTTCCCCTGATGGACACGCACCACGATGAGTACCTTGCCGCAGAGTACTATATCGACGGCTGGTACAATCCCGATGTGATGGCGCAGGTGGACTGGCTGATGCGCGACTGGCGCACGGACGAAACGCGCCGCATCGACCCGGGCCTGTTGGACATCCTCTACACGCTGCAGAGCGAGTTGGGCCGCGGCGAACCCGTTCATATCATCTCGGGCTATCGCACGGCCGCCACCAACGCGATGCTGCGGTCGCGCAGCCGCAATGTGGCCCGCAACAGCTACCACATGCGCGGCCAGGCGGCCGATATGCGCATTCCAGGCGTGGGGCTGAGAACGCTGCGCAATCTGGCCATGGACCTGCAGTCGGGCGGTGTGGGCTATTACCCGCGGTCAGATTTCGTTCACGTCGATACCGGCCCAGTCCGCGACTGGTAGTTCCGACGCGGGGCTGGAGCCTCAGGTCTCGCCATCCCAATAGTCCACCGTCGTATCGTCGCGAAACCAGAGCCGCACGTCATAAGGTCGGCGGCCGGGCGGAGCCCCGACGACCAAGCCGCGCTTGTTGCTGTCGGGGTATTCGAACGTGTCCGGATGCTCCATGGTGCTGATCGCCAGGTACCGCAGCTCCTCCTGTGAGGTGTTGAGGATCTGGTGGGCGGTGCCGCGGCCCGGTGGGGCTGCGATGCAGTCGCCCCGCCGGATGGGATAGCTTCGCCCGTCGTACCGAAGCGTGCCTTCGCCCTGAAGGACAACGAAGAGCTCTTCATTGACGTGGTGAAGATGGTAGGGCCAGGCCTTCTTGCCCGGCGGTACGACGGTCAGGCGACAGCCCAGCTTCTGCGTGCCGATCAGTTCTCCGATCGCCCCGAGCTTTGCCGCGAAGGTATCGCCGTGTCCGTGCTCCTGTAGGGGGACATCGTCGATGTTCAGGACGGGCGTCAGTCTTTCCATCGTCATGTTTCCGGATCCTTACGCAAGCCGTCGTCCTCGTACCCGGTCAGTCGCCAAGAACCCGCCGATTGCACAGCGCGGCCGCGCTACGCCAGCTCACCGCAGGCGGCGTACTTGCCGTTCTTGCTAGGATGCGCGGAGGGTACCGTCGCCTACGGCGCCATGGCCACCGGGCCCGATGGGCAGTTGTCGAGCACGGTGAACGGAACCCGCGGCGGGGCGATATCCTCTTCACCGAGCAGGTCGACGAGCAGGGCGCGGCTGTCGCTGCCCTGGCCGGTGCGGTCGATCGCCTCGACGGCGATGCCGGTGCCGTCCGCACCGGCGGCGAAATTGACGCGGATGGGAACCCAACGGACGCCGGCGACCGACAGGTCGCCTTCCGGGCTTTCCGCCAGGCTGAGCAGCAGGATCAGTGACGAGCGGCGGTCCAGCGTGCGCTGATTGCTGACGAAGTTGCCGAGGGAATAGGCGATGAACCGATCGCGGCCATCGCCGCCGCGGTATCGCTCGAACGGCTGGACCACATGCGGGTGACTGCCCAACACCGCCGTGGCGCCCGCCTCGATCGCCTGATGGGCCAGTTCGCGCTGCCGTGACAGCGGCGACTGCGCATATTCCTCGCCCCAATGGGGAGTGAAGATCACGGCGTCGATGTCCGGCCGGGCGCTCAAACGCGCCAGCTCGTCCAGGATCAGGTCGCGGTGCTCATAGCACATCAGGACCTGCCGATCGCGATCCTCGATCCCGTTGGTGCCGTAGGTGCAGGCGAGCCAAGCGATGCGATAGCCGTGCGCTTCGGTCACGGCGTACCAGTTGTCGGCCGGTGCGTCGCTCTTGCGCGTGCCGGTATGGGCGATGCCGGCCGCGCGCAGGCCTTCGATCGTGCGGTCGATGCCGATGGCGTAGCGGTCCAGGGAGTGGTTGTTGGCCGTCGACACCACATCGACGCCGGCCTGCGCCAGCGCTGACAGCACGGCGGGCGGATAGTTGAACATGGGATAGCCGCTGTAGACATAGCCGTCGAAGCCCTCAACGGCGGCCTCGACAACCCGGCCGTCGGTGCCGATGTCCGGGGCCACTGGCCCTTCCAGGTTCGCATAGGTCACGTCGGCGGCGCGCAGCAAGTCGGCCACCGGCTGCCAGAGGCCGGCGAACCCGGTGGGGCTGGCAAAGGCCTCACGCTGGACGACGTCGTGCAGCAGCACGTCGCCCACGGCGGCAACGACGACTTCGGTATCGGGCAGGACGGGGTTGTCGAAGCGCAGCATGGTCGATCCCTCTTGCGGCAAGCAGGCGCTTGCCACCACAGGTTCGGGCGGCACGGCCTGCTGCAAGGCCGTCGGTGGGTCCGCTGGTACAGGCGGCGGGCCACCGGTCTGTCCGCAGGCCGCAAGGGCCAGCACCAGAGCAAGAATGAGACCGGGGCGATCGGCCACGCTGCAGGTTCACTCCGACGGCGGGTCGGTCGGCAATATTTCTAACAGTTTGCCAAACTTTCCTCACGGAACGAAATCAATTCGTCCGGGCCAGGCTGGTGCCGGGGCCCGGCCTGGCGGACCCGAGCGGTCGTGCGCCGTGGGGACGATAGACGGCACGGGCGCTGGAGGGCCGCGCGACTGTCCAACGCCCGATCGAATTCACGCCCCGTCTGGCGGCCGCCGGCGGCGACCAAGATGCCCGGACGGCGGTCCGCCGACTGGCAGGCCTATTGCTCGGCAAGGACCTCTTCGCGCGCGATGCTGAGAAGCTCCACAATACCCCTGCGGACCTGCTCTTCTTCCACCGCAACACTCTTTTCGGCGAAATCCGCCATGATCTTGCGGATCACGTCTTCGTCGCCCGGCTCCTCGAAATCGGCCTTGATGACTTCTTTGGCGTAGGCCTGGGCGTCATCGCCGGACAGGCCCAGCTTGTCGGCCGCCCACAGGCCCAGCAGCCGGTTGCGCCGCGCCACGATCTTGAATTCCAGCTCGCTGTCCCGCGCGTGACGATCTTCGTGGTGCTTACCCGCGGTGCCCGATGGCTTCATCGATGTTTCCTTCCCAAGATGTCTGGCTGAACAGCTGTGAATAACCGTAGAAGACGTCCGAACCAGGGCGGCCCGGTGAACATGGAACGGACGCACAGAGCCGTTTCGACCCCGCCCGCCCGTCAGCGCCGGAAAGCGCCGCGTCCGTGTATATGGTTTGCCATCCGCGGAGAAACAGATGGCACGCGGAACTCCCGTCTATCCGCCGGGGAGGGCAGGCGCCCCGGCAGACAAAGCTGCGGTCAGAACAGCTCTTCTGCCAGCGACAGGGTCGCCTCGTGCCCCGCGGTGATGGGGACGATCATCGCCTGCGCCCGCGCCAGCACGTGGTCGGCGTAGAAGCGCGCGGTGGTGATTTTCGCGCCCAGGAAAGCTTGGTCGCCGTCGCCTGTGGATGCCGCCCTGGCCGCCTCGACAGCACCCCTGGCCATCATGAAGCCGCCCGCCACGGTGCCGAACAGCTCCAGATAGGGTGTGGCCGCCGCTGCTGCGGCTGCCGGTTGGGCTTCAGCCGTGGCAGCCACCCATTCCGTCGCCTCGCTCAGGGCATCGACGCCGGCGGCCAGGCGCAGGCGGATATCCGCGATCTCGTCGCCTGCGGCCCGGCTCAACTCTCCGTCATAGTCGGCGATCTCTGCGACGAACCGGCGGGCCGATGCGCCGTTGTCGCGCGCCACCTTGCGGAACACCAGATCGGCCGCCTGGACGCCGTTCGTGCCCTCGTAGATTGAGGAGATGCGGGCATCGCGCAGATGCTGCGCCGCCCCGGTCTCTTCGATATAGCCCATGCCGCCGTGCACCTGGATGCCGGTGGAGGCGACGGTCCACCCGATATCCGTGCTCCAGGCCTTGACCACCGGGGTCAGCAGGTCGGCGGTCCCTTGCGCGTGCGCTCGTTCCGCCTCGGTCTCGGCATGCTTGGCCAAGTCGAGCTGTGAGGCCGCGAGATAGGTCAGGGCGCGGGCAGCCTCCGTGCGGGCCTTCATGTCCAGCAGCATGCGGCGCACATCGGCATGCCGGATGATCGGGCCGACCTCGCCCGGCGGATCGCCGATCGCGTGGCCCTGGACGCGCTCCCGAGCAAAGGCGCGCGCCTGCTGGTACGCCCGTTCGGCCAGGGCCACGCCCTGCAGGCCGACGCTGAGGCGGGCGTTGTTCATCATGGTGAACATCGCCGGCAGGCCGTGGTTCTCTCCCCCCACCAGGTATCCGACGGCACCTGCATCGTCGCCGAAGGACATCGTGCAAGTGGGGCCGGCATGGATACCCAGCTTGTGCTCGATCGACACGCACCGCACATCGTTGCGCGGGCCGACGCCGCCGTCTTCGCCGACCAGGAACTTGGGCACCAGGAAGAGGCTGAGTCCGCGCGTGCCAGCCGGGGCATCCGGCAGGCGCGCCAGCACCATGTGGACGATGTTGGCGGCCAGGTCGTGCTCCCCATAGGTGATGAAGATCTTTTGGCCGTGGATCCGGTAGGTGCCGTCCGCCTGCCGGTCCGCCCGGCACCGCACGGCGGAGAGGTCCGAACCCGCCTGCGGCTCGGTCAGGTTCATGGTTCCGGTCCACTCACCGGAGATCAGCCGAGGCAGATATGTGGCCTTCTGCTGCGCCGTACCGTGGGACTGCAGCAATTCCACCGCTCCCTGGTTCAAGATCGGACAGTTGCCGAAGGACACGTTGGCGGCTTGCCACATCTCCTGAACCGCGAAGGCGAGGCACCAGGGCAGGCCCTGGCCGCCATAGTCTGGATCGAAGGGCAGGCTGTTCCAGGCGCCGTCGCGGTAAAGCTCGTACGCCTCCGCAAACCCGGCCGGCAGGCGGACCACGCCGTTTTCGAAGTGGCAGCGCTCCCTGTCGCCGGACTGGTTGAGCGGGGCCAGCACGTCGCCGGCCAGCTTGGCGGCTTCGTCCAGGATCGCATCGACAAGGTCCATCGACACATCGCCATAGCCGGGCAGGGCGGCGATCCGGTCGAGGCCAACGATGCGGGTGAGGACGAAGCGCATGTCGGCGACGGGCGCGGCGTAGGCGGTCATGGGCAGGGGTTCCGGGCGGCTCAGCCGCCGTCATGGTCGGCCATCACAAACATTACATTACATATCGTTATCGCCATTCCTAGTGCCGCCGGCTGAAGACCGCCATGCAGGGACGTGTTGGCGCCTGCCGGTTGCCTGGCATCCGACCTTCGTCCAAATTGCGCCCGCTTGGATCTTCCGCACATCGACACATGGCGGGGACGGAACGAGGGATCGATCATGACGTCGAGCACAACTATAGATATAAGTTGTAGACAAGTTTTGCGCACATCTGCTGTGGCAGGCCTGGTGCTGTCCATCGCCGCCGGATCGGCGAGCGCGACAGACCTTCCGCCCGTGGAGATCCCTGCTGAGTACACCTATGAAGGGCAGTTCGTCGAGGTGCTGGGCTCGCAGCTCCACTATCTCGATGAGGGCGAGGGCGACGTCATCCTGCTGCTGCACGGCAACCCGACCTGGAGCTATATCTGGCGCAACGTCATCCCCTACCTGTCGTCCCAGGCGCGTGTGATCGCGGTCGACAACATCGGTTTCGGGCGGTCTGACAAGCCAGAGCTCGACTACACCTTCGCCGACCACAGCCGGTACATCGATGGCTTCATCGAAGCGCTGGAGCTCACCGACGTCACGCTGGTGATGCATGACTGGGGCTCAGCCCTCGGTCTGCACTATGCCGCCCGGAATGAAGACAACGTGCGCGGCGTGGCGTTCATGGAGGCGATCGTGGCGCCGGCCATGCCGGCGACCTATGACGCCATGCCGCCCCAATGGGCGGACTTCTTCCGGGCGATGCGCGACCCGGCCTCAGGGCACGAGGCGGTGATCGTGCAGAACGCGTTCATCGAGCAGGTGATCCCCGGCAATGTCGCGCGGCCTCTGACAGAGGCTGAGATGGACTTCTATCGGGAACCCTTCCCGACGGAAGAGACGCGCACGCCTGTGCTGGTCTGGCCCAACCAGATCCCGATCGACGGCGAGCCGGCGGATGTGGTGGCGGTGGTTGAGGCCTACAATGCCTGGCTGGCCGAGACCGAGGTGCCGAAGCTGCACCTCTATGCCTCACCCGGCGCGCTGAACCCCCCGATCGTGGCGGAATGGCTGGCGGCCAACGTGCCGAACATCGAAACCGTGTTCATCGGCCAAGGCCTTCACTATGTGCAGGAAGACCAACCCGAAGCGATCGGCCGCGCCGTCGCCGACTGGTTCCGCCGCCTGCCGGAGTGACGCAACCAGCCTTCCGGTTCACCTTCAGAGGGCCGCCTTCGCGGCCCCCTTTCCTTGAGGCCTGCCTCACAAGTGCCCGATCCGGTCTGTCACATTGACGAGAGTGGTCGATGTGGGCTCCCAATAGGCAATACAAAACTCGCTACGAGAGTATCTTCTCTAGATGACCGATGAACAAGATAATGAAAGCTGTCGCCGTGGCGAATAGCGCTCGCAAGAAACGCTTTCTCTTGAGTTCGCGAAGTTTCGTCACCTTAAGCAATTCGAAGGCGTATTCGTCAATGGCATCGCAGCGTGAGATGGATGTTCGGAGTTCAGCGACGTTAGTATGTCTCGCTGGATCAATATAGAGGACGTATTCCAGCTTCGATCGAACTTCCTGACTGATCTCCGGCGCGGTCTTGCGCGTGGGATAGAGCACATATCCAAAGAGAAAGATCGGCAATAGGATTACGCCCCAAGCAATCAGAACGGCTAATACTGAGATATGGGATGTTTGCGGCAGCAGTTCATCTATCCGCGCAACGACGCCGAGGGCAAAGATATAACCGACACCTATAATCTGAGCCTTGGTGTCATAGGCACGGACGGTCATCTGCGCTTCTGCCAAGCTATCACGCAGCATATTCAGAGCGTGCTGATCAGACGTGTCCAAGTTTGCGATGACTTGAGCAGCGTAGGGAGATGACAAGCCCCCGGTGGTGGCCCAAATAGAATGGTACCTCGCGCCGGGCATTAGCTCCAGCGGGAGCCTGCCTTGCAGAGGCCGTGTGGACGGTCCGGACGTCTGCAGTCGGCGCACATGGGAACCGGGACGGTGCTCTTCGCACTATCAGCTCTGCGACGGCGGGGCGCCTGTCAGCAGCTCCGTCAGCCGGTCCACATAGACCGGGTCCAGGTGGTGGCCGGACATCTCCCGGAGGACGGGCAGGGCCTCTTCGGGCGATCGCTTCGGGCGGTACGACCTGTGCTCGGTCAGTGCGCAGAAAACGTCGCAGACGGCGATTAGGCGGCTGATATCGGCGATCTTTTCCGCAGGCAGACGGTACGGATACCCGGTACCGTCCAGCTTCTCGTGATGCTGTAGGGCGGCCGAGATGACCAGATCGTCGTAGGCACCCGACTGCCGCAGGATCTTCTCGCTCTCGATGGGATGCTGAGCGACGATCGCCATCTCTTCGTCCGTCAGCTTACCGGGCTTCTGCAGGATCGGCAGGGGCAGGGCCAGCTTGCCGACATCGTGCAGGAACCCGGTCTCGAACAGCCGCAGTTCGTGCTCCCGTCGCCGCACGCCGATATGCCGGCCCAGCCGCAAGGCGGTGATACCGACATTCAGGGCGTGCACCATCAACTCCGCATGGTGGTCACGCAGCAGCGCCAGGAAGTTCGACAGATCCGGACTGTCAACAGTCTCCAAGACGGAGGCGGCAAGGTCCTGCACATCGGCGCGGGGGATCGGCTGGCCGGCGCGGATGCGCACGCTCAGGTCGTAGAGCAGACCCTTGGTCCGGCTCCAGATCTTGGCGATTGCCGGATCCGATTGCGCGATCTTGCGGTCGACGGCGTTGCCGGCGAGAAGCCGGAACGTGTGGATCTGGTGCTCGGCAGGGGCATCCGTGAAGACCAGACCGTCGGCATCCGTCTGGCGCTCCACGAAATGAGCCCAGGGGCCGTTCTTCGGTCCGGCGACGATGACAAGCGGGGGGCGCGCTTCGGTCCGGTTAAGCCGCTCCAGAAAGTCGGCTATCCCAGGCTCGTTCGGCCGTTCGCCGAGGATCAGGGCGAAGCAGGATTGCAGGTTGCCGGGAACCAGGGCATCCCAACGGCTGTCGACGGCCTTCAGCGCATAGTCTTGGGTCAGGAATTTCAGCAGCCCGCCGATGGGGCTGGCATCTGTGGCAACCACAAGGATGCGATCGCGCGACGTCGCGCTGTTCTCAGGGCCGCAAGCCGCCCTGGCCGAGGCCGCCCGTTCAGCCAGTGTCCTGTCGGGACTCTCTGTGAGCAGTTTTCCTTGCGAAAGCACCATCTCTCGTAACTTCCTGAAATCAGAGAGAATATTAGGTTAGGTGCTACGCTAAGTGTGATCTCTTTACAAACGATGAACTTGTCCCGATGCAGTGCCGCACCGGCCATCGCGGAGGCCACTGAACTCGCGATGGTGGCGGGTTAGACCACGCCGCAGGCCGCCTCAGCCCGCAACAGGCCGGCGCCGAAGACCTGGTCCGTGCCGGTGTTTCCGAGATCCTCCGTCGTCGCCGCGATGGCGCGCCGAAGCGCGTCGGCGTCTGGGGCGGCAAGCAGGGCCGCATCGGCAAGGATCCTGGCGGACACGAACGGTGCCGCGATCGAGGTGCCGGTGACGAAGCGGCTTGTCCCCCCTAGCGAAACGAGCACGTCCACCCCGGGGGCTGCGAGATCGACATGCGGGCCCGTGACGGCGTTCCTGTAGACCCGCCGGTCCGCGTCGACCGCCGTCACCGCAAGGACCTGGGGATAGGCTGCGGGATAAAGGGGATCAGCACCCGGGCCGTCATTGCCGACGGCGGCGACGATCATCAGGCCGCGCGACGCCGCCTGTCCGACCGCAAGTTCCAGAAGTTTATTGAACGGTCCGGCGAGCGAGACGTTGACAACCCGCACGCCCTCGCCGGCCATCCAGTCCAGCGCGCGGATCAGCGTGTCGACCCCCGCGGCCTCGCCCGCCTGCGTGTTCCCCACCACGGCGGCACTGTACAGCGTCACGTCCCGCAATCGCCGCGGATCGGCCAGGACCATGGCAACCTCGGTCCCGTGGCGGGCCGATGCCGCGCCGTCGGTGACGAAGCTGCGCCCGATCACCCGGACGCCGGCAAGCCCGGGCGCACCGGAATCAACGGCAGTGTCGATCAGCCCGACCGGCGCGCGCGCTGCGCAGCCTTCCGACGGCCAGCGCATCAGCTCATTGGCATAGTCGAAGCCACCCGTGCCGCTTTCAGCCTGCCGCAGCCGGTAGGCGTGATTGACGCCAACCGTTGACAGGGGCTCTGCCGCTTCCAGCTCTTGAATGGCTTCCGGTCCGGTAACACCTTCGGGCAGGTCGAAGGTCAGCATGATCAAATCCAGGCTTGGCAGATCCGTGGTATCGATCAGGCGGTAGCCGGCCCCCTCGGCCGCTCGAAGAAGGGCCAGGCTGGCGTCGGCGTCGGGCACAAGCGCGATCACCTGTCGGTCGTTGGCAAGTTCGGCGCGGATGGGCCGGTCCGTCCCGGGCTCGGACACGCAGGCCGAAAGGAGGATCAGTGCCAGAAGCCCTGCCCAATACCGGGCGAGGAAGAACTGGGGTCTGCGACGCATCGAGGTTTCTCCTCCCGGTCTGCGCGTCCCTGGTCGCTCGCCCCGATTACGGTTGGCACTTTCCGCCGTCGGCGCGCGGGAAAATTTGAACCCCGGTCCGGGGTCGTACGTCAAAGCCTTTGTGGGGGCTCGCGCCCGATCCGATGGCCTTGATCTCGGTGCGGCGCAGCCCTCGCAGGCGGGCAAGAACTGGTGAAGGGAGGATCGGAGATGGATCGCGAGGAGCGTCTCTTGGCCTATATGCAGGACAAGCTCGACGCGGCGGATCGTGCGGCATTTGAGGTTGAGATCACGGCGGATCCGGCCCTTGCGGCGGAGGTCGCAGCCCTGAAGGCAGTGCGCCAGGAGTTCGATGCCGAGACCGTGGCGGGGGCGCGCGCCGCCGGCTGGGAGCGGCTATCGGCCGCAATCGCGTCGCAGCGGCCGGTCGCGACCAATGACAACCGGCCCTACCGTCTTTCCCTCTGGCAGGCGGCCGCCGCTGCGGTGGTGGCCGTGTTGATGTGGCAGGTGGCGGCCGTGCCGCTTCTTCAAGAGGATCCCGCAACCTACCGCACGGTCACCGAGACGGTGGCGGGCCCCGGACTGCAGGTGATCTTTGCGGAGGATGCGCCGGCAGGCGAGATCGCTGCAGTCCTGCGCGAGGTCGGCGGAACCGTCACCGATGGGCCGAGCGCGCTCGGTATCTGGCGGGTGTCCTTTTCGGACGCGGAGGGCCGGGATGCCGCAATGGCGGCCTTGAGCGCGCGGACCGATATCATCGAATCCGTGTTCGTGGAGTGACCGCTAGCGTTGGCCCAGGCAGCGCATCAACAGCTGCTTGGCATGGTAGATCCGGGTCTTGACGGTGCCGACGGGCACGCCCTCGATCTCGCCGATTTCGTCATAGGAGAGGTCCTCGAAGAAGGCTAGGCGGATGGCGGCGCGGTGCGCGTCTTTAAGCTTGGCAAGGCAGGTGCGGACCCGCCCGGCATCCTTGGCGGCCATCGCCACGGCTTCGGGGTCGGGGCCCTCGTCCGCCGTCTCGGGGACCGCATCGACGAGGTGGAGCCGATCCCCTTTCCGATACCGGTCGATCAGCTTGTTCCGTGCGATCGTGAAGATCCAGGACTTGACCGAGGCGGCACCGGAGAATCGCGCCGCCCCGCGCCACACCTCGAGCATGGCGTTGTGCACCACGTCGGATGCCGTCGCCTCACTGCCGCAGCGTCCGCGGATGAAGGCATGAAGGGCGTCGTGGTGACGCTCATACAGTACGCGCATCGCGGCCTGGTCGCCGACGGCCACGCGCTGCAACAGCTCCGCATCCTCGGCCAACTCTGCCACGCTCCGCTTAAGTCCCTGCATTCAGTTCCTTTTCGCGCTATCTGGCGCAGGTTGGCTCTCTGCGCAAGCGCTGCCAATGCGACGAAGAGACATGCCAAGTCTTCGACGAGGTCGCTGGACTTTGCCTCGCAGCCGCCGAAGGTTTCCTTATTCTCTCGTTGCGGACGCACGGGTCCGGGCGGCGCTGATCTTATGGCATCGGCACCGGAAACGCCGAAGCTGAGGGGCCGCACCCATCAGGGAAATTCGAACGCGCTTGGCGCTGGATCTCGCCCGGACCCTCCGGCTTCGGGACAGCGGCCAACGCGAAGGGATAGGCTGTGGCCGTATCGCTCATCTCGCAGTCGGATCCACGCACGCCGACGCGCACCGACACGCCCCAGCCTTGTGGCCCGCCGGCATCGGACCATGCTGTGATCAGCGTCGTGCCAGTCGCTGAGTGCTGCCGTCCGATCCAGACTGCAACGAGGGCTTCCGTCTCGAAGTCGATCTCGCTCAGGAGCTGCCGCAGCGACGCCTCAGAAAGCGCGTCTGCGATCCATGACGCGCGCACCAAGCCATCGTCGAGAAAGATCGCGTGCCCGCCTGTCTGTGGCCCGTTCACGCCCGCATAGAGGTTCCGCACACCGGAATCGACCTCGGGTGGTAGGCCGTCAAGCACGGAGCCCTGGGGCGGTGGCGGGAACTCCGCCAGGATCTCCGCCTCCAGCGTCCGGAGCCGCTGTTGGAGATCTTGATGCTGCTCATACGCCTCGGTGCCGACAGTGTAGGCCGATTGAGTCTCGTGATTGAGCGCGGCGATCTCTTGCGACAGCGCCGCATAGCGCGGATCGGCCAGCAGCATCACGCGCCGACGGATGTCGTGCAGCCGTTCGTCGATCCGTTCGCGGGCGAACGCCGCGTAGAAGGCATGGCGATCGCTGGGCCGGTATGACCAGCCCGGGTCGTATTGCGCATCGAATGCGGGCGACCATCCGTCGATGCGCGCGATAAGCCGTTCAGCCGTCGAGCTGTCTGCATAGACGTCGTCACTGCCAAGGCCGCCATACCGGTAGAAGATGGCCTGGTAGAGCTCGGCGGCCGGGCGCATTGCGCCTTCGTCGGCCGGCGACAGCAATGTCAGATCGACCATGCCACGGATCTGCCCGACGACCAGCAGCAGCGTCGTATTGAAGGCGTCGCCCTCGGCAGCGCAAAGCTCAGCACCGGCGAACAGCGTCTGAGCGTTCGCCGTTTCGGTCAGAGAGACCGCCGCCGCGCAGGTATCCGGCGGGCTGGCGTAGACTGGCTTCAGCGTCACGGTCATCAGCGCGGCGGCCGCAAGCTTAGCCGCCCTGGTCGATCGGCGTAGTCGATCGTCGAGACGTTTCATGGCAGAGCCCTAGCGCGTTGACATAGTGGATGCGGAGCCGGGGTACGGCAATGTACAGCGCATTGCTCGATCATGTCCGGAAGTGCCGCTCATCCCAATCCGCAAGGTCAGATACCTTGCCTGGAACAAAGTCCACCCCTTTGGAATTGGGACACGGTCGCGTCCTATCGCGCAATTGCGGTGGCCGTGAGGCGGCCGCTTACAATAGCGTCGATCCGGCTCCGCCAAACGGGTCTGGTTTCGCGGGTCGAGGAGGTGCCAGATGTTCACGGGACAGTGCATGTGCGGCCAGGTCCGCTATGAGGTGCATGGGCCGCTGCGGGATGTGATCGCGTGCCATTGTGAGCAATGCCGCCGGGTCAGCAGCCATTACGTGGCCGCCACGGCCGCCCATTCGAAGGATCTGACGATCACGCGCGATCGTGGTCTCGCCTGGTATGAGGAGACGCGCTCGATCCGACGCGGCTTCTGCCGTCTCTGCGGCTCTACCCTGTTCTTCGATCACGGGCCGGACCACCCGACCGGGATCGCCGCGGGGTCGCTGGACGACGCCGGCGACCTGAGATTGGCCGTCCACATCTGGACGGAGGAGGCGGGCAGCTACTACGACCTGCCGGCCGATGCTCCCCATCGCACCAGCGCCGAGTGGCGTGCGGGCGGCCTCTGGGATCCCCTGTCGTGGACGGACGGTAGCCCGGGCGGAGCAGCGGGGGCGGGACGCAGAGCGTAACAGCCCAGCCGTTGCTCGCACCGGTCTGGGTCTCGTCGAGCGTTGTGGCTAACCTGGTGACCCGGCTTACGAACGGGGACCGGCCATGGTCGATGCAAAGATTCACGCTGCCAACCATGCGCGCTGGGAGGCGGCCGTTCCTCGCTGGGATGCGGCGGCCGATAGCCGTGGGCTATGGCGCCGCTGCCCCAAGGAGCCTGACCTCGTACTCTGCCCGGCCGAGCGCGACCATCTTGGTGATCTGAGTGGCAAGCGCGTCTGCGTCCTCGGCAGCGGCGACAACCAGGTCGTCTTCGCCCTCGCGGGCCTGGGCGCGGCAGTGACGTCGGTCGACATTGCCCAGGGCCAGCTTGACGTGGCCGCCCGGCGTGCCGAGGAACTGCGGCTCGACATCGCTTTTCTGCGCGCCGATGTCACAGATCTCGGGGCCTTCGCCGACGCTCACTTCGACCACGTCTACACTGGCGGCCACGTCGCGGTTTGGGTTTCTGACATCCGGCGCTACTACGCCGAGGCGGCGCGCATTCTCCGCCCGGGCGGCCTGCTGGTCGTCAACGAGTATCACCCCTTTCGCCGGATCTGGCGCGCCCAGGGCGATGGCCTCGCGGTGGCGACGCCCTACGGCGAGCGCGGGCCGTTCGCATACCATCGTGATGCCGATATTCTGCGCCCTTCGCCCGGCCCACTTGTCTCCTACGAATTCCACTGGACGATCGCCGACATGATCAACGCTGTGCTGCATGCGGGCTGCCAACTTGTCGCGGTTGAGGAGTACGGAGAGCATGTCGGCGACTGGGAAGGCGCGCCGATGCATGGTCTGCCCGAGCTCTTCCTGATTATCGCGGTGAAGGCGTAGTGCGTATGGCAACGGGGTACGGAGCGCCTTGACGTCTGGTCGCCAGCTGGCGGCTGCAGCGCTAAATCACGTTCTCCGTGTGCAGGAACATGAAGAGAACGATACTGCCGACAATTAAGATGTCCCATGGCATT
Organism: Anaerolineae bacterium; assembly: GCA_028285185.1. Lineage (GTDB taxonomy): Bacteria > Pseudomonadota > Alphaproteobacteria > DSM-16000 > Inquilinaceae > JACKIG01. The sequence goes on from JANQQD010000230.1 coordinate 27,088, forward strand.
GGCATGCACTCCACCAGTGATTGCACAAGTGTGCTGTAGAAGTCGGGCATGATTGCAGAACCAAACCCACAGCTTGCCATGGGCAGCTAAGTGATGTTCTGCAAGGCGGCAGTAATGATCGATGGAACCACCCGCCAACTTCAGTCATTCTGATGCGGATTACGCACCGCATAGCGCATTGGATCATCGGCAGGACTACAGGGCTTGCGACTTTGACAGGCTGGACTTCACCGTCCAACGGGCTTGAAGCGATGGGGCTAGTGTTGAAACCGCGGTACCGGCCGGCGGAACAGGAGCCAGCTCGCTCCACTCTCCAACCCGGGTGGCCTTTTCCGTGACCCGTGCGACGTCGCTTGAAAAACAGTCTTGTCGGCCTAAGTCCCGAGCGTCAGAAGCATTTTAGGAATGAAGACATGGACGGATTCAACGAAGCGCTGGAGGCTTTCGAAGCAGATGCTTCGAACAGCACACAGTCGACGGCGCCAGCCTCTTTGGTGCTATCGATAGCGTCGACGGCGATTGGGAAGCGGGACCCGCAACTGGTCGTCGAGAATTGGTCCAGGCTGGCGGACCTATCGGGCTTTCTGGGGTCGGACGATCATTGGAAGGCCGCCAAGATCAGCCTTGATCGGGGCCATCGTTGGGAAGCACTCCGCCGCGTGGTGGTGAGCGCCTACACCCAGACAGACGAACGGCTGCGCCCCGACCTGCACTCCGCGCTCATGCTGTTTGCGCATCTGGAAACAGACGACCTATCTGCAGCGTAAGGCTGCCCTAGCCCTCCAATTGGATCAGTTGCGTTTCTCGGATGCCCGAGCGAGCACGCCTGCTTGCGACGCCTTACCGGCCAGCCCGGTCCGTTCCAGAATGAAATCCGCGATCGCCTCCACGTCTTCAAGATCGAAGCGCGGGAGGGGCGCCTGGGGGACCGGCTGGTCGGTGGCGATGGCGACGATGTGCGGGTCCTCCGGGTGCAGGAAGCGTTCGCCGGTTTCCGACCGCCAGACCTCCAGCTTGTCATGCGCGTGCGCCTTGAAGCCTTCGATGATCACCAGATCGACCGGTGACATCTTGGGCAGCAGATCGTCCAGGCCCGGTTCAGGTTCCTGCCGCAGCTCGTGCATCAGGGCCCAGCGCCGGCCGGAGGCCACCAGCACCTCGGTCGCGCCGGCCTCGCGGTGGCGGTAACTGTCCTTGCCCGGCTTGTCGACGTCGAACTTGTGGTGCGCATGCTTCAAGGTCGACACGGTGATGCCGCGCCGTATCAGTTCCGGGATCAGGCGGATCAGCAGCGTTGTCTTTCCGCTGCCGCTCCACCCCGCAAGGCCGAAGACCTTCATCACTTTTCCTCCCGTTGCGCCATCCGGCGCATCCGGGTCTGCCCATCGACCATCCATGGTCACGCGCCCCGGTAATCAATCCCCATGGGCCGACGCATCGGCCACGTCGCGGGCATTCAGCTGCAGGTACCGCAACACCAGCCGGTACTGCTCGCCGGTGATGGCCGTTCGGTCCCGCATGGCCCGCATCTGTCCCATCCACTGGTTGGCCAGGAACTCGTCCGGATGGTGCGGCGAGTGGCACACGCCACAGCCGGTCCGATAGGTGTTGTCCGCGTAAGACCACAGGCCTTCGGCATCGGCCGTCAGGTTCTCCCTGGGCACCCAGCCTTCCAATGCCGTTTCAGTCCAGTTGATGTCGGTTTCCGGGTCAAGCGTGGTCTCGCCATGCTCAACCGCCGCCTGGGCGTCGGCCTGCATCGACGTGTTGATGATCCGGCGGCCCGCCAGGGCATACATCACCTGAGCGGCCCCTTCCTGCTCGAAGCCGGTCATCCGGATGTTGACGAAATCGCCGTCCGAGCCAAGGACCTCCAGATCCGTGCCGGGCAGAACCTGGGCTGCCGGTTGTGCGTCCGGATCCGCCGTCAGTGTCAACGGCGCCGTGCCGATCACGTACATGACATCGGCAAGCCCGCCATCCGTCGCCGACAGGGTGGCGAGGGCGGCTGCCTCCTGCGCGGCGGCCGCTGCCTCCATATCCGGCAGTTCGTGCACGAGGCCGCGGTGGCAGGTGATGCAATTGCCGCCGTGCTCGTCGGCCAGCGGCTCCATCTCCTCGCGCGCGGATTCGCTCATGGCCGCGAAGTCGAAGGCGTCCGCCACATGGCAGGTCCGGCATTCGCGGCTGTTGGTTGCCTCCATATAGTCCCAGACCTGCGTGGCCAGGCGCAGCCGGTGTTCCTCGAACAGCTCGGGCGTCGCGATCGTCCCGTCATAGTGGCGCCAGAGTTCGATCACCGCATGTGCGTGGTCTTGCACAGACGCCCAGAACGGCTCTGGCACGTGGCAGTCCGCGCATCCAGCCTGGACGCCGGAGGCATTCATGAAGTGCGAGCTCTGTCTGTACTCCTCAACGGCAGGTGCCAGGTCGTGGCATGACGTACAGTACTCCGTCGTGCTCGTGTAGTGCAGGAACGCGCGCGTTCCGGCCCAGCCGCCAATACCGATGCCCAAGCCAATAAATAATACCAGGCCAAAGGATAGTGAGCTGGGCTGCCGAAACCCTCTCCACAACCATTTTATCATGCGGAACATCGAGAGAGCTCCCGAGGCTTAGAGAGTTAACAAAGTGTTAGGAGGAGATGCGTTGCAGGCATAGCACCATGAACCCAGATCCTTTCGGCGTAATTGACTTAGGTCAATGAGCTGACTTAGCCGGTCAGCTAGCAATTCCTAAGGGCTATTCTGTCACACTTTGTCACTACCTAGCCGGCGCGAATTCACCAAATAGTTCTACTTCCAAGGGTGTGTGCTGCCGACTTGAAGGGGCGGAGGCGAGTTTCCTGAGCGAAGATCTCACAACCCATGCGCATGGCGAGGCAGCCGCCCTGCGGGAACGGGGCCATCTTTATCGATGGCTGTCCCGCGTTTTTCTGCGGGAACTGAGCGCCGATGACATCGGAGGCTATTCAAGGGGCAGCGGTCGCCTGCTGCTGCAAGGGCTGGCCGAAGACGAGCGGATGGGCGCGGGCGCCACGATGATGCTGCGGCAGTTCGACGGCGGCGCGGACGGTGACGATCAGTCGCGGGCTCTGGCAGGCTTCTATGGCCGCCTGTTTCACGGCGTCGGCGGCCGACGGTCGGTTCCTCCCTATCAGTCCGTCTACGAGAGCGAAGAAAGGGCGACCCACGGCGAAGCCTGGCGGCGCATGCGCGCCGTTCTGGCCGATCTGGGCTTGGCAGCGCCTGAGGGGTCGCGCGAGCCGGAAGACCATGTCGCCATCCAGCTCGCGGTCATGGCGCATCTTTGCGACCTGGCCGGCGATGCCGCCGAGGGCGGTGACACAGGCGCGCTCGGGCAAGCGCTGGGCCGCCGACGCGACTTCCTGACCAGCCATCTGCTGGCCTGGGTTCCAACCTTCTGCGCTGACTGCCAAGCCAGCGATGGCGACGGCTTCTATGCAGGCGCAGCCAGCGTTCTTGCGGCCCTCTTGGAAGAGGAACGGGCTGCCCTCGGTGTTGCCGAGGCGACACCGGTCACCAGTCACCCAACCAGAAACGACCAGCAGTAGAAAGGGACGTTGCCATGCGCTCGATCAAGCATGCCATGACGATGGCCGCGGTACCGCGGCGAAGCTTCCTGAAGGGCAGCGCAGCGGCAGCGCTCGG
>JANQQD010000255.1 GCA_028285185.1 Anaerolineae bacterium
GCCTGGTGAATCTGCTCTAATTCTTAAGTGTAGAGCGGATTCACATGCTTAGACGCAAACACGAGAGTGTTTCCGTCTAAGCATGATCCGCTCTAGGCCTCGATCTCATACTTGGCCATCAGCCGATAGAGTCTGGGCCGCGAGGTCCCCAGGGCCCGGGCCGCCTTTGAAAGGTTGTGGCCGCTTGCCTTCAGGGCGCCAAGAATCGCGTCCTTTTCCGCCTCCGCCCGGACCTCGTCCAACGTCAGCATCCGTACGCTTCGGCTTGGCTGTGCAAGCCCCAGATCGGAAGGCGTGATCAGGCGGCCTTCGCACATCACCGTGGCGCGCCGGACCCGGTTGATGATCTCGCGAACGTTGCCTGGCCAGCCGTATTCGGCAATGGTCTGCAGCGCCTCAGAGCTGAAGCCCTTGACCCTGTGGCTGGTTTCGCGCCGAAACCTCTGGAAGAAGAATTGGGCCAGCACCTCCATGTCGCCCTCGCGCTCGCGCAGCGCCGGCATGTCGAGCCGCAGCACATTCAGGCGGAAATAGAGATCCTCCCTGAAGCGGCCCCTTGCGATCGCGCGCTCCATGTCGGTGTGGGTGGCCGCAATGACCCGCACGTCGACCGGAATTTCCCTGGGGTTGCCGACCCTCTGTATGGCGCTTTCCTCGAGAAAGCGCAGCAGGTTGACCTGGAGATCGAGCGCGATGTCGCCGATCTCATCCAGGAACAAAGTGCCGCCGTTTGCCGATTCGATGCTTCCCAGCTTGCGCCGCTGGGCGCCGGTAAAGGCGCCGCGCTCATAGCCGAACAGCTCCGACTGGATCAGGGTCTCCGGCAGGGCCGCACAGTTCACTGCAACGAAGGGACCTTCGGATCGCCGCGAGCGCTCATGGATGGCGCGGGCGGCCAGTTCCTTGCCGGTTCCGCTCTCGCCGGTGATCAGGACCGGCGCGTCGACCGCGGCGATCTTGCGGATGTTGGTGAAGACCTGCTGCATGGCCGGGCAGACTCCGACCATCTGCGGCTCGTCGGAGGCTTCGACCGACGGTTCGGCGGCAGCGCGGGCGAGACTCGCCATGCCGTCGGCGTGACCCAGCGTGGTGAGCAGACGCTGGATGTCGGCAGGCAGAGTGTGGAAGTCGTAGAAACACTCCCACAACAACCGGCCAATGTCCGGGTCCTGGCGGTCTTCGGGGCGCAGAAGGGCGACCCAGGGAAGATACCTGTCCGCGCCCGAGAAGCGCTCCAGGTCACTGCGCAGAGACCCGCAGGCAGACTGGTCCAGCTTGACCATCGCCGCGCCGAAGGTCCGCCGCTCCAGGAGGTCGCCGGCCTGCGCGCGATCGGCCGCAAGGTGAATCTGCCAGCCCGCCTGGGAGACCGCCGAAAGCCCGTCGTAGAGGCTTGGACCGGCTGGGTCCTCGGCCCCGGATGAGGGAGCGAAGTACAAGAGATGGCGGGCATCCAAGGAAGCGGCCCCTCCCCACGACCCTCAGGCTCCGGAGAAAACACAAGGGCCACGACGGGCCCCGCATGGTCCCCTGATCGGCTCTTCAGCGACGGACTTTCCGCAGCGCGAAGCCCCCTACGGCGGCGCGGCCTTCCACATGCGACCCGACGCTCGGACGAGGCGTCCATGATAGCGTCGCGGCAGTTCTCCGAGAAATAGGGGATACTGCGTAAGCAGTTCTACGTAGACCGCGCGGCAGAATGAACCCCGCAAGCTTGCGGACTGATCAGACCGATCTCGGTGCCATGACAAAGGAGGATGCTGTCTCCTCAAAGCATGCGCTGCAGAGTGCGGTGCCTATCGATGAACTGATGTTTCAGCGCGGCACCGGCGTGAATGATGACCACCGCGATCAGGCCATAGGCGATGTAGTAGTGAACGGCGATGGCGAGGTCCCGGACGGCTTCCGAGGCAGTCAGCAGCGCCGGGAACTCGAAAAAACCGAAGATCGAGAAGCCCTGTCCGGCCGATGTCGAGATCACATAGCCGGTGACCGGGATCGCAAACATGGCCAACAGCAGAATCGTGTGAGCCGTCTTTGCCCCCCGCTTTTCCCAGGGCTTGAGTTCACTCTGAAGCGCCGGAGAGGGCGAAATAAGCTTCCAGCCTGCGAACAAAAGGGCGAGCCCCAACAGCACCATGCCGATGGCGCGGTGGAGCTCTAAGCCCAGGTTGTACCAGCGATCGTAGTAGCTGAGACCGACCATCCACCAGCCGAGCCAGATCATCCCGATGATGCCCAGGGCGATCAGCCAGTGGAGGGTTTTCGTCACCAGTCCATAACGGTCACGGGTGTTTTGCAGCATCAACCCGCCGCCAGGTCGTTACTGACGGATCGCTTCCACGTAGAGGCCGACCTCGACCTCCAACGCGCCCGGCCCGAGGTTGTACTCCATGCCGAAATCGCTTCGGGTCAGCGTGTAGCTTCCTTCGAACCCGGTCCGGTACCCGCCCCAGGGATCGTCGCCTTCACCAATCTTCTTGATATCGAACGAGATTGTCTTCGTCACCCCGTGCAAGGTGAGATCGCCGGTCAAGGTGCCGCCACTCTCATCGCCATCGAAGCCGGTGCTCTTGAAGGTAGCGGTCGGATACTCCGCCACATTGAGGAAGTCCGCGCTCCGCAGATGCTTGTCGCGCTCGGCATGGTTGGTGTCGATGGAAGCTGTATCGATGATGATCTCGATCGCCTGCGCGTCCGCTCCCGCAGATGGATCGAACGTCAAGTTCCCCTCGACCGTGTTGAACCGGCCATGCAGCCAACTGAAGCCGAGATGCAGCGTCTTGAACTTCACGAAGGAGTGGGCCGGATCGACTTTGTAGTTCGCCGCCGACACTGGCAGCGTGGCGGCGGCCAGCAGGGCGGCCGCCAGGAACGTGGGGGCACTTGTCTTGAACAGGCGAGGATTCATCGAGGCCTCCTTTGCGAGGTTTTCCAAACACGTCGGGCGTCCCGATCACAGGACGTGGACCAGGTGATCAGCGTTCGTTCAGGATAATCCCGACTTCCCAATAGGACGAGACTCTCATTCCGAGTCCGAGCCTGATGCCCCACAAATGGCATCTGCACCTGCTCTTGCACCGCGAACTCGGTCTGAGCCTTCAGGCCCGTGAAATGTGGGCTTTGTGGTCGCTTTCCCCATGCCTTACCCAATTGGCAAGGTCCGCCAGACGCAGAAACAGGGCTAGCTAATATGGTCAATCTTCCGTGAGCGACAGCGCTAAGGTCTTCTTTCTCTCGGATTGCCACTGGCCGCGTCGAGGTTGGCGCAAAAGAACCCTGCGACCCATTCGGCAATGGCCGCATTGTCAACGCCGAGCTTCAGAATGCTCTGTTCCGCTGAATCCACGACGTCGGAGGGAAGCGTTTCGCGCTTTTTCTCGAGCAAGAAACGCGCATACCCCTCGACGAATTCAGGGTGGTATTGAACAGACAAGGCTGGAAAGCTATAGGCGAGGGCGCCAATCGGACACTGCGGGCTTGAGCCGATCACCGTCGCGCCCTCCGGAACTGACTCGACCTGGTCCTGATGGAACACGTAGGCCGGTCCGTTCCCGCATTTGGCGCCCTCCGTGTAGTCGTAGGGCTGGGCGCCGATCATCCAGCCCCGTTCCGACTTCCGCACCTCCGCGCCATAGGTCTGGGCCATGATCTGGTGCCCGAAGCAAATTCCGAAGACCGGCACGCGCAGCCGTCTGGTCGCTTTGAGGAAAGCGCGGAGCGGGTCCATCCAAGGAAGGTTCTCGTAAACCCCGTAGCGCGACCCGGTAATGATGTAGCCGTCAGATACCGTCGGCTCCGGCAGCGTTTCGCCGCCGATGAGCGAAATCGTTGCGAAGGAAGCGTCCGGCAGCGCGGGTGCCAGCCAGGCCTCGATCATCACCGGATACGACGAGTAGGTTGGCCGCGCCTCTTCGGGCATGGGCCCGACCTCGATCACGCTCAGACGCATCCTGCCGTGCCTTTGCCGACGATCAGGAGGAAACTGCCCGTCACCAACCGCTGACCGCTTTGACCTCCAGGAAGTCGAGAATGCCCCAATACCCGCCCTCGCGTCCGATCCCCGACTGCTTGTACCCACCGAAAGGGCTGCCCGCGGGCCGCGATGCGCCGTTCATCTGCACCATGCCGCTGCGAAGCCGGCGAGCCATGCGCCGGGCGCGGTCTTGATCGCCGGACTGCACATAGGCCGTCAGGCCGTAGGGCGTGTCATTCGCGATCCTGATCGCCTCCTCTTCCGTCTCGAAGGGAATCATCGACAACACGGGGCCGAAGATCTCTTCCCGGGCGATGCGCATCGCATTGTCGACCTCGGCAAACACCGTGGGCCGCGCATAGTAACCGCGATTCAATCCTTCCGGCCTTCCCGGTCCGCCTGCGACGAGACGGGCACCTTCGTCGATACCGGCCTGGATCAACTCCTGCACCTTCTCGAACTGGGCCGCGCTGGCCAGAGGCCCGATGTGAGGCCCTTCCCGTGTGGGGTCCCCGACCAATGTCGCTTCCGCCGTCGCCGCCGCGATCTCCACGGCGCGATCATAGATCCCGCGTTCGACGAGCATCCGCGTCGGCGCGTTGCAGGACTGGCCGGTGTTGTAGAAACAGCTCCGCGCGCCGCGTTTGACCGACCGCTCGGGCTCGGAGTCCGCGAATACGATGTTTGCGCCCTTTCCGCCGAGTTCGAGAAGCACGCGCTTGATCGTGTCCGCGGAGCTCTTCGTGACGGCGATACCGGCCCGCGCAGAACCGGTCAAGGACATGGCATCGATGTCGGCGTGTGTGCTCATGGCTTCACCGACCGTCGGGCCGTCGCCGTTGACGAGATTGAACACGCCGGCCGGACAGCCGGCCTCGTCCATGAACTCCGCGAACAGCATCGATGAAACCGGCGCAACCTCCGACGGCTTCAGAACCATGGTGCAGCCGGCGGCGAGCGCCGCTCCGACCTTGAGGGCGACCTGGTTCATGGGCCAGTTCCAGGGCGTTATCAAGCCGACCACCCCGACAGGCTCATGGACGATGCGCTCGCTTTGGGCGTCGGCACGTAGCGGGTGCTCCCAGGGAAAATTCTCCAGCGCCTTCAAGAACCCGCGAAGATGAAAGCTGCCCGCGATGGCCTGGTCGTCCTTTGCCATCGAGATCGGCGCGCCCATCTCGGCCGAGATGGCCTGAGCCATTTCGTCATTGCGCCGTTCGTAGACGGCAGCGAGTTTCTCTATGAAAGCGATGCGTTCCGCCGGGTCCGTCCGGCCCCAGGCCTCGAACGTACGCTTGGCCGCAGCGACGGCCTTGTCCACGTCCGCCTTGCCGCCCATGGAAATCTCTGTGAAGGGCTCTTCTGTCGCCGGGTTGACCACGGTCAACGTTTCGGTCGTCGAAGGATCGACCCACTGTCCGTCAATGTAGAATTTCCTGTGATTGGACACGGCAGAACTCCTGGCCGAGAAGGGCGTTGATCGACTGTCCCGTCGTTTGCGGGATAGGCAGCCGGTGGTGTCCCGGCCGCCTATCCCGAGCCGAGGTCTTTAGAGTTCGCCAATCGACTTGAGGATGTTCATGGTGGTTTCGTGATCCCGCTTGATCCGCGCCGCCGATTCCTCGGCGTTCTGCCAATAGATCAGCGTGCCCGTCTGTTTGCCGTAGTCGAGTGCCGCCTTGCTCTGCAGTGCCTTCTGGGCGGCCTTGGCAATGACGTCCTTGGCTTCCTGCGGCGTTCCCGCCGGAACGAAGAGGCCGTTCCAGAGCGACAGGTTCAGATCCGGGATCTGCTCGCCGATCGTCTTCACGTTCGGCAGCAGCGCGATCCGGCTTTCCGTCACCGCGGCGACGATCTTCAACTCGTTCAGGCACGGCAGAATCTGCGGTACCGTCGTGGTGATGAGGTCCGCGTCACCGCTGGCCAGCGTATTGCAGTCGAGCGCATCGAAAGCGCTGTCGCCCGAGAACTCGAATCCCTTGTTCTCGGCCATCGCGAAAGCGATGTTGGTCGGCGCGATGCCGTGCCCGAAGTGCCCCAGAACGACATCGTTGTCCTTGGCGTGGGCCGCAAGGCCGTCGATGTCGTCGAAGGGCGCATCTGCCGCCGCCGCGAAGACGAAGGGATAGGTCAGAAAAATGCCGATCGGGTCGAAGGTCTCGAGCGTGATCCCCTCGATCTGATAGATGTCGCCGACGACCGGCACGCCGATGACGAAAGACCCCACGGTGTAGCCGTCCGCGGGCGCGTTCTTCACGAAGGCCGCGCCAGGGAACGGGCCACCGCCGCCGCCCGGCTTGTTGATGACGGCCGCGGGCGAGCCCGTCTGGCTCTGCAGTTCCTCGGCGATCAAGCGAGTCAGAATGTCTTCGGCGTCGCCCGGCGGCCAGGGTACGATGAACTCGACAGGCTTGCTCGGATAGCTCTGTGCCGCGGCTTGCAGCGAGGCGGCGGTCGATAGTCCAAGGGCGACGGCCGCGCCGGCCGCCAGATGAACACTAGCCCGAAATAGTCCCTTCATGGATTTCACTCCCGTTCATGTGGTTTGACCCTGGGCGCCGTGCGTGCGCGATGGCTGGCGCGCAACGAAGTCGGCGCGTTTTGCCTGCTCTTCCGCCAGATCGCCGCGATCCCAGTATCCGATCAGAATGTTGGCATCGATGACCGCGTCATAGGCGGCGATGGCCTCGGCCGCCGTGGCAATGGCCTCGCGCGCGACGGTGGTTCTGTTCGACTGTTTGCGGCACCAGTCGAACATCTGCTTGTGCATCCCGGCCAGGATGTCTTCATGGCCGCCGTCTCGTCCGAGATCGCGCCGCTCCAGCGGATCGTTTTGGAGATCGAACAGCATCGGCGGGTGGTCGGGAACGTGAATGTATTTCCACCGCCCATCGAACAGCATCGTGGCACTGCTGTCGTCCACCGGCGTACCGACGCGCAGACGCGCGCCATCATAGGCGTAGTCGTATTCTGAGAAGACGTGGCTGCGCCAGCCATCCGGCCGCCTGCCTTCCAGCAGCGGGAGAAGGGACCGCCCGTCGAGCTGATGGTGCCGTTCCTGCGATACCGCGTCGCCCGCAATGAAGTCGAGGAATGTCGGTACGAGATCGATCATCTCGACGAGGTCGCTCGAGACGCTTCCCCGCGTTGCGGCAGCGGCCGGCCGCGGGTCCCTCACGATCATGGGAATGCGCACCGAAGGGTCGTGGAACAGGTACTTCTCGCCCAGCCAGTGGTCGCCCAGATAATCGCCATGGTCGGCCGTGAAGACGATCAGCGTGTCGTCCCAAAGCTCCCGCTCGCGGAGGAAGGCGAAGAGCCGTGCCAGGTTGTCGTCGACTTCGCTGATGAGCCCCATATAGGCGGGGACGACGCGGTCGCGGACTTCGTCCCGGCAGAAGGCGGCCGAGTAGCGCTCCTGCATGAAGGCCGCATAGAGCGGATGCGGGTTCGCGCGCTCCTCTTCCGAACGGTTGGCCGCAGTGACCTGCGAGGCATCGTACATCGCGTGATAGGGATCGGGCGCGAGATACGGCCAATGCGGCTTGATGTAGGAAAGATGCAAACACCATGGGCGATCTCCCGAAGCGCGCTCGGCAATGAAGTCGATCGCCCGGTCGGTGATCCAGGCCGTCTCGGAATGCTCCTTCGGCACGCGCGCCGGGCGGTGGGCATTCTCCATGAACCAGCCGCTGACAAAGGCGCCGTTCTCGTCAATGGCGCCATTGGCATAGGCTTCCCAGGGGTTGTCCGCATCGAACCCCTTGGCGCGGAGGTAGTCGTTGTAGGTCGGATCCGGGTCGTAGTCGCCGTCCGGGTGCAGCCCGTCATGGCGTTCGAAGGGGAAGAACCCCGCCTCGCGAAGGCGGATGCCGATGTCGCTCGTGCCCGCCACTCCGAGACGGGCCAGTCCCGGCTCATCGGCCCGGACATGGGTCTTGCCGACGAGGACCGCTTCCGCGCCGATGGACGCAAGATGGTCGCCCAGCGTCGTTTCACCCACGCGCAGGGGCACTTCATTGCCGCTGGCACCGTGGTTGCGCACATAGCGCCCGGTGTAGGCCGACATCCGCGATGCCCCGCAGATCGTGGACTGCGCGAAGGCCGAGTCGAAGCGCACACCATCCCGGGCCAGGGCATCGAGCGCCGGCGTCTTGATGTGGGGATGCCCGGCACAACCGAGGTAGTCGTGGCGCATCTGATCGCACATGATCCAGAGAACGTTTCGCGAGCCCTTCGCCATCGGCCTAGTGCGCCATCCAAACGGGGAAGGTCGCATCGCGAAGGATCGTCTCGGTCACGCCGCCGAAGGTGTCCTCGCGGAACTTGCTGTGCTCATAGGCGCCCATGATCAGGGAATCCGGACGGTGTTTGGCGCAGACCTCCATGATCGCCTCTGCGATGCTGCGGTGCCCTTTCCGCTTGACCGTCACCGCGATGTGTTCGGTCTCGATGTCGTGGCGCCGCAAGTGTTCGAGCAAGCGGTCGACCCGGATCTGTGACTTCTCCTGCGCCTCCTCGATCGTCAGCACGCTGATCCGCTGCGATTCGCTGTGGAGTTGCAGCGCGTCGGAGAGAGCCCTGGATGCCGCCCGCTTGCCGTCCCAGGCAACGATCAGATGATCCGTGATCGGCCCAGGATCGAAGGCGGCAGGAACATGAATGAGCGGCTTGCCGGACTGCAGCGCGATCCGGTCGGGGTGCAGAATTGTCTGCGGGTCGGTCGTCCCGATGTCGTATTGCCCGATGAAAATCAGATCGAAGAACCGCGCCTGCTCGATCACGTTGGTGTTCACGTCGCCCGGAAGCTGCATCCAATGCGTCTTCTCCGGCCGGCCGTTTCCGCCGACCATCCCGGCCCACTTGTTGGCCACTTCCTCGTGGAGCTTTTCTTCCGCGTCCTTGAGGGCCAGGTGGACGCTATCCGGCAGCCAGCCGCGCACCTGCCCGGACATCCGGGACAGCCCGCAGGCCGACAGCCCCGTCACGTGGGTGTCGAATTCCCTTTGGAAGATCAGTGCCGCTTTCAACGCCATCTCACTCGAAGGGCTGTCGTTGAAGGCAACAAGCGTGTTCCGGACGGTCATCTGCTCACGCCCGCCGCGCTAGAACTCGCTGGACACGGTGACGACCAGACCGTCCAGTTCGTCGGTCATCTTGATTTGGCAACCCAGGCGCGACGTCGCTGTGCGTTCGGCCGCCATTTCCAGCATTTCGTCCTCGTCGTCGGAGACCGCGCCGGTTCGCTCGAACCAGTCGGGGTCAACGATGACATGGCAGGTGGCGCAACTCAGACAGCCACCGCAGGTCCCCTCGATTCCCATCATTTCGTCGCGACCGACCTCCATGACGGTCGAGCCGGCTTCGACATCGAACGTCTTGGTCTCGCCGTCTGGAGACGTCATTACGAGCTTGGGCATGACCGAACCTCATATCCATTGGCATCGGCCGCGATGACGGCCGAACCCCAATGACAGCGGAAAACAGGAGATACCTTAGGTCTGCGCGGTCACCCGCGCTTAACAGAAGCGGACAACTCGCACCTTGTTTCCGCTCTATTCCGCCGCAATGACTAGCTGCGGGCTCGCTGCCCCGGCGTTGGCGACACAGCGGTACTGCTGTGGCGACATCTCGTTCCAGCGGCGAAACGCCCGGGTGAACGAGCTGTGCTCCGTATAGCCGAGCTGCACGGCAAGCTCGGCGATTGAGGCGTCGGGACGGCGTTGCAGCTCCAATACCGTCGCCTCCATTCGGCACTGGTCGACGATCCCCTGGAAGCTCGACTCCTTCTGCTCGAGCTTCCGCCGCAAGGTCCGGCGGGACATGCCCATCTCCTTGGCGATCGTCGTCTGATCGACGTCGGCGATGCCGATAGACTTGAAGACGAGATAGCGCACCAGCTCTTCAATCGGGGTCGATCTGCGCTGCACCACGACCTGTTCATTGAGGGTGCGCCGCAATCCCGGGTTCTCGGACTTCAGCCCGACCGGCAGGTTCAGCCAGGATACGGGGATGCGGATCATGTTCCGCACAGCGCCATAGCCGCAGTTCGTCTGCAGGTAGTCCGAGATTCCGTGGCCCCATCGTGGCGAGTCGAGCTCGAAGACGACTTCGGCGTGCCGCCACTCGTACTTGACGACGCTCCTGATGAGCTTCGAGACGATGCCGAGAGTGAATTCGGCATCCGAACTGCGCGGCCAGATCGAGGGGTCGAGAATGCGATACCCAATGGTCGCGAACTGGTCATCGACCGAGAAGGTCATCTCGCTCGAATCCTGCAGCAGCGAAAAGTAGGCGGCAAACTTCTTCAGCGCGCCACCGAGGGTTCGAGACGACAGCACTTCGCCACCGATGGGCCGCAGCAGGGAAAGATCGTAGACCTCACCCGCGCGCCAGAAGAATTCGGACCGCTTGATCTGCGTTGCGGCAACTTCGAGGAACTGCACGAACTTCGGCAACCCAACCCGACCGTCGGCGCAGCCGGACAGGTCGATTTGAAGCTCGTCGCACAAGAACTGTGCATCCACACCCTGGCGCGGCAACAGATCGCTCCACCCCACCAGGGCCGCGCCGCTGACGACGCCGCTCATCATGGCACATGCCTCCCCAGGCGACCGGCTTTTCTGGACGAAACTCGAACGAAGCCGGTGAACCAGCCCAAAATTAGAGCGGTCGCCCCAAATGATGTCAATTGCTTTCCAGGAAGCGCCCTCAGACCTTTCGTTTCGCCAGTTCCAAAAGGTCATTGCTTGCGTCGTCAATCTCGCTGCGCTTCACCGGGCTCTTGCCGGCGAAAAGCTTCTTGCCGAGCATGAATGCGGGAACGAAATCAAATGCTTCGACCGAAACCAGGGTGTCCCCCTTGAAGGCGAAGGCGGCCCCGGCGTTCTCCGCGGCCCCGGCGCGCCAGACGACGCTGTCCCAGTCGAGAGGGATGCCGACGGATTGGAGCTTGCCGCCGTGCTGGTCCGACCAGAACCAAGGCGCCTCGTATGACGGCGGATCGAGGCCCAGGGCGTGATGCGCGGCGACAGCGGCAGTGAACTGGGCATTGTGAATGGATTCCACCCGCATTCTCGCAAAGGGCCAGGGGTACTTTGCAATGTCGCCGATCGCGTAGATGTCCGGATGGCTGGTCTGGCAAGCGGCCGAGACTGGGATACCATTCTCATCCTGTTCGTCGAGGAACGACAGAAGCCCGAGATCCGGCACCACGCCAATGCCGGCGACAACGGCATCACATTCAATGGTCTCGCCGCTCGACGTGACGACCCTCTCGACCCGCGACCCACCCTCGATGCGGTCGACGGCGGTGCCGACGACCAAACCGACGCCGTGCCGCTCGTGGAGACCGTGAAAGAATGCGGACATCGCCGGCGTCGCCACCCGGGCGAGGAGACGCTCGGCCATCTCGATCACCGTGACGTCCTTCCCGAGCCCCTTCAGGCATGCGGCGACCTCAAGGCCGATATAGCCGCCGCCGACAATCACCGCTTTTTCCACCGCGCCCAGGTCGTCGCGCAACGCCTCCACGTCAGCGAGAACACGCACGTAGTGGACGCCCTTGAAGTCATGGCCAGAACAGGTCAGCCGCCGTGGAATAGCGCCGGTGGCAAGAGCGAGTTTCGACCAGGCGATCGTCTCGCCGGCACCGGTGCTGACACTGCGTCCGCTGGGATCGATGGCGGTCACGCTTGTCCCGTCCAGGAGCTGGACATCGGCCTTCTCGAACCACTTTGCCGACTGGATGTAGTTCCGCTCCAGAGGCCAGTCCATCTTGAGGGCAGCCTTGGAGAGAGGCGGACGCTGAACCGGTGTTCCCTTCTGCCGTTCGATCAGAACGATACCGTCGGTCCATCCGCGTTGTCGCAGGCTGCTCGCGAGCGAGACGCCTGCATGGCTCGCACCGATGATGACGAAGGGATCGCCCATAGACGTCGGCTAGTCTTTCAGTTTGGACTTGTAGAAGGCCGCGCCCTGTCCACCGGCCGCGCGTTTGCCTCTGTGTTCCCAGTCTCCGCCCAGGGCCGTTGAGATGACCTCTTCCGATTCCGTCGGCTGCGCGCCGACATCCTCGCGGATTGGGGTCGGCCCCTCGACGATGCGGTTTGTCAGCTTTCCGAGGCCTTCGACCTCCACCTCGACCACATCGCCGGGGACCACCGGGCGGCTGTTGGCGGGCGTGCCGGAGAGCAGCACGTCGCCCGGCACCAGCGTGATGTTGCGCGCGATGTCGGCGACGAGATAGTGCATGTCCCACTCCATCTCATCCGTATTGCCGTCCTGACGAACCTCTCCGTTGACCAGCGTGCGAATAGACTTGCCCCGGAAGTCCCACCCCGTGACCAAGCCCGGACCGATGGGGCAGAGGGTATCCGATCCCTTGACGCGCAGCATCGAGCCGGCGTCCGTGTCGCGGAAATCGTGCAAGCCGTAGTCGTTGGAAACGGCATAGCCGAGAATGTAGTCACCCGCCTCCGCCGGACTGACGTTCCGGCACTGCCTGCCGATGACGATTGCGATCTCGCCTTCATAGTTCAACCACTTGCAACGCTGCGGGCGAACGACATCGGCCTTGTGGCTGTTCAGCGCCGTGAGCGGTTTGTGGAAGTATGTCGGCGCCGGCGGAAGCGTCGTCATGTATTCGTCGACGCGGCTCTTGTAGTTCAGGTGGACGCAGATGATCTTCGTTGGATCGACGGGCGGCAGGTGAACGGCGCTGTCGATGTCCACCGTCCTGCCGTCACGGCACACCAGCACGTCCCCGTCTCGTTCGACGAGAACGGGATATCCATCCAAGAGGATCTTTCTGTATTCAGCCACGGCACCGCATCCTTGTCCGGCATCGAGGCACACGGGGCCCCGGGTCAATACTCTGCCGTGTAGTATCGCCGTAAATCCGGGGGTGGCTTAGCATTATCGGACAATTCGCCAAGGCCCTGCGGGTCGCAAATAGACTTTGGAAAAATCGCTCAGTAGGTTCGGATCAATTCCACCGTCACCCGTTGCTGAAAGGGATATCGGAGCGATGAAGGGTTTCATGTTCCCGCGGACTCCAACCGGCCAGGGTACGGTCCTGCCGCCGCCACCGTGGCATTACAGCGGCCAGCTTCTGACCTTCGAGTATCGGACCGATGTTGACGCCGTGAAGGCACACCTGCCGCCGGGCGTCGAGCTGGCGGATGAAGACCCGGGCGCCGTCGGCCTGATCTGGGCGGACTGGCAGAGCTGCGGTGACGACTTCTCTCAGTTGGTCGATCCCGTAAGGTCGCAATACAAGGAAGTCTTCCTGGTCGTCCGCTGCAAGTATCAGGGCGAAACCTACACCCGCTGTTTGTTCATCTGGGTCGACAAGGATTTCGCGATGCTGCGCGGTATTCTTCAGGGATATCCGAAGCGCCTGGGATCGATCTACGTCACGCGCCCCGTCACCGTCGGCAAGGCTGGCCCAAGGCTTCAGACCGGCGGCACCTTCGGGGCGACCCTGGCGGTCAACGAACGCCGGGTCGCGGAAGGCGTTTTCACCATCACCGGCGAAAGCGAGTCCAACGGTTTCGTGAACGGACACCCGATGCTGCACCACCGATGGATGCCGAATATCGAGATTGACGGACGGGATGCGTTGAACGAGGTGATCGCCTCCGCGGGCAGCGATGCGGAGATCGGTGCCACCTTCACCGGCGATTTCGAACTTAATCTCATCGAGTCACCGGCCGAGGAGCTTCATCTCCTTCCGGTCCGGGAAAAGATCGGCGCCTATTGGCGCGACATCGGCGTGACCTGGCGCCAGGGCAAGACGCTCTCCCGCAACAATCTCTAGTCTGCTGGCCCGGCAACGACAAACCGCCGCTCTCGCGAGCGGCGGTTCACTTTTTTGTCTCGAAGGTGTTTTAGCTGACCGATCCTTCGAAGATCTGCAGCGTCTTGAGATCGGCATGGAAGTCGAGCGCGTAGTCGCCGCCTTCGCGTCCGATGCCGCTTTCGCCGATGCCGCCGAAGGGCGCGGTCAGATCGCGGATCAGGAAGCAGTTGACCCAGACGATGCCGGAGCGGACCGCGCGGCCGACCCGCTCTGCCCGTTCGGCGCTGGAGGTGTAGACGATGCCCGAGAGCCCATAATTCGTGCTGTTGGCAAGCGCGATGCCCTCCTCCTCGGAATCGAAACCCTGGATGGTCAGGACCGGGCCGAAGATTTCGTTCTGGACGACCTCGCTGTCATTGCCCTTCGGGCGAATCAGCGTCGGCTCGTACCAGAGACAGCCTTCCTTATGGACTTTTCCGCCCCGCACGATTTCGTCACCGTTTGCTCTTGCCCGATCCACGAATCCCGCCACGCGCGCGAAGTGCTCGGGGTGGATCATGGCCGTCATCGTCGTCGCAGAATCGCGACTGTCCCCCATCACGTGAGTGTCGGTGAAGGCGTGGAACTTTTCCAGGAACGGCGCCATGATCCCGTTCTGCACCAGGAGGCGCGTGCCGGCGAGGCACACCTGTCCTGAGTCGTCGAACTGGCCCGCCGCCTTCTTCGCCGCCGCCTCCAGGTCGCAGTCCTCGAACACCATGAGCGGACCCTTGCCGCCGAGCTCGGCAGTGAAGGGCACGATGTTTTCCGCTGCGGCATGGCCGATCTTGCGCGCCGTTTCCGGTGAGCCGGTAAAACTGAGCCGCTTGACCCGCGGATCGGCCACCAGCGCGGCGCCAAGATCGTGACCGTAGCCCTGTACGATGTTGAAGGTGCCCTTCGGAAACCCCGCCTCGTTGATCAGATCGGACAGCTTGGCGGCGGACAGCGGGGACCACTCGGCCGGCTTGAGGATCACTGTGTTTCCCGACGCGAGCGCCGGTGCGACCTTCCAGGTCGATAGCATGAACGGCGCATTCCAGGGCGTGATGATGACGGCCGGACCCGCCGGCATCCGGATCACCGTATTGGTCGTGCCTTTCGACGACCAAACCCGCTCCTCGTGCGCCTCGATGATGTCGGCGTAGTTCCGGAAGTTCAACGCACCACGCGGCACGAGTCGCAGCTTCAGGCTTTCCAGAAGCATCGCCATATCGAGGCACTCGACGGTGGCGATGTCGTCCTTGTTTTCCTCGATCAGATCGGCCAGGCGGTTGAGGCAGCCAGCCCGGTCCCTCACGGAATAGCCGCTCCAGATCGGGAAGGCTTCTGCCGCCGCCGTCACGGCTTTATGGGCTGTTGCCGCCGTACCGCGTGCGATGTCGGCCAGTTTCCAGTCCCAGTCGAAGGGGCAACGTGTCTCGAACGTCGTCTCGGACGGTATGTGTTCACCGCCGATGAAATGTCCCGTCGGGACCGATACGCCGTCGACGTCGGTGCGCTCAGTTGCCATATCCCTCTCTTTTCCTATGTGAAGAATGAGGCCGCGAACTCGATCAAATGAACGGGCCGTAGTAGGCGAACTCTCCGGCCGTATCGAGACCCTTGGTCTTCTCGACTTCGGCCTCTTTGATCGCGACGAAATGCTCGACGAGCTCCCGGCCAACGGCTGCGGTCAGAACCGTATCGGCCTTCAGATCCTCAAGGGCGCCGACGAGGGTGTCCGCGATATGCTTCTCCGCATCGGTCTTCTCGAAGCAATCCCCGGTCTCGGCCGGCTGAAGGGCGAGCTTGTTGTCGAGGCCCAGTTTCGCCGCCATCAGGATCGCTGCGGTGGCGGTGTAAGGGTTGGCGGCGGCATCGGCCATCCGGTGTTCGATCCGGGTCCCCTTGCCGCGCTCGCCAGGAATTCTGACGGTCACACCCCGGTGGTCGTATCCCCAATTCGCCCAGTAGCCGGACATGCTGGCGGGCTGGAGGCGCCGGTATGAATTGCTGATCGGTGCGAGCAGTGCCCCGAGCCCCCGGTGATGCTCGATCAGGCCGGCGACCATGTGACGCGTCATCTCGGCGAGGCCGTCCTCCGACTTGGGATCGACCAGCGCGTTTTCGCCATGCGTATCGTTGAAACTGAAATTCACGTGAAAGCCGCTGCCGCCCATCTCGTCATGCGGCTTCGGCATGAAGCTCAAGAGAAGGCCCATCTCGGCCGCCACCTCCCGGGCCATCAGGCGCAGCAGAAAGCCATTGTCGATGCAGTCGAGCGCGTCGGAATAGTGAAGCGTCAACTCGATCTGGCCGGCGTCGAACTCGCTGTTCATGGATTCTATCGGCAGGCCGACTTCGTTGATTCTGTCCCACATGGTTTCGAGGAATCCACGCGGGTCCGCGGCCGGCCCGGTTCCATAGACGTAGGAGCCGGGCGCGCGATAGGGCACCCAGTTTCCGTCGTCGTCCTTCTCGAAGACGTTCGCCTCGAACTCGACCCCGACCATCGGCTCCAGGCCGATGTCCCGCCACTGCTGAATTGCCTTTTTCAGCAGGCTGCGGCCACAAAGCGGCAACGGCTTTCCTTCATAGTGGAGGTCGGCGAGGACGATCTTCGTGTGCGGTTGCCAGGACTCGTAGAGCTCCTGCGGATCGAAGATCATCTCCATGTCCGGAAGGCCCGTCAGCAGACCACCGCCGGGTGCCGGAATCAGATCGCGGTCGTAGGTCACGGCAAAGACGCCAAGACAGAGCCGCGCCTCGCCGCGCGAAGCAAACGACTGCGGCAGGTATTTGCCGCGGGCAATATTCAGATGGTCGGCGAAGAGGGCGCGCACTCTCTCGTTAGCTGTGACCACAAAGTCCTCCCTTTGAGGCGGGGATGTTTCTAGGCGCGTTGAATGCGTATCGGCAGGTAGCGAATGCCACCAATGAAGTTGGAGCGCAGGTACTTTTGATCCCCTGACTGCTCCAGTCCGCTCAGGCGCCTGGTCAGCTCCTGCAACACCACCTTGACCTCGAGCCGTGCCAGCCACATGCCCAGGCAAACGTGCGGTCCGCCTTGCCCGAAGGCGACATAGCGATTGGGCGATCGGGTCAGATCGATGTCATAAGGGTTTTCGAACGCGTCTTCATCCCGGTTGCCCGAGACGAACCAGAGGACGACCTTGTCGCCTTCGCGCACGCTTCGGCCGTGCAGATCGAAGTCCCGCGTCGCGGTCCGACGGAAGTGCATGGTTGGCGAGGCCCAGCGAATCAGCTCGTCGACCGCCGTGTTGTAGATCGACTCGTCGGAGTCCTTCAGTTGCTTGAACAGATCGGGAAAGTTCGCGAGCGCCTTGATCGATGAAGCGATCGAATACCGCGTCGTGTCGTTCCCGGCTGCGACAAGTAGGCAAAAGAAGTTCCTGAACTCGATCTCGGTCATCGAGGTGCCCTCCTTGGTCGGCTGCAGGATCATGGAAAGCACGTTATCGGTCTTCCCCTCATCCTGCAGCCGTTCCAGGTGCCGCTTGGCATACTCGAACAGGTCCGCACCGGCGGGCGAGCGGAACGGCATCAGCCGGAATTCGCTGGTGTCGACCTTGTCGACGACGAAGTCCGTGTAGTTCGGATCCGTGTTGGCGATCAGTTCGTCCCCCTTGGCGACCAGCCAGTCGCCGTCGGAATCGGGAACGCCGATGATCCGGGCAAGCATGCGCATGGGCAGCTGCCGGGCGATCATTTCGACAGCGTCGAACTCGTCGCTTTCGAAGGCCGCGTCCAGGATCTCCGACGCCAGCGCACGAATGAGATCCTCGTATTGCTGAACGACGGGCCGGGAGAACGCCTTGTTGACGAGCGCGCGCGTATGGCGGTGCTGCGGCGGATCGGTTTCCTGAAACGTCCGCCGCGCCAGATACTCTTCCTCCGTCTGGTCCTCCATACGGATGCCTCGCGCGGAGGAGAGCAGATCGAATTGGCGGTTGTAGTCGAGGATGTCCGCGTGACGGGTGATCGACCAGAAGCCCTTGCTGCCGTCGCTCGAATCCATCCACGCCAAGGGCTCTTCGTTCCGCAGCCGGGCGAAGGTTGCATGAGGGACGCCATTCACGAAGGCGTCGTGCGACGACAGATCCGCAAAGGCATCTTCAGAGTGGGAGAACTCAGACTGCATCGGCATTTCAGTATGGTCCCGAATAGGCAGACGCTGGCTGCGCCGAGTAGGCGCCTTGATGAGACTATGGTTGGTCTTGACCGCCGTGCCTTAGCAGAACCGGACAGAATAGCGCTCAAACCATGACGACGGCGCTCCGTCGGTGGACCGTGAAGATGATTCTTGTATCTTCGGTGCTGCGAGACGAACGCACGATCATCGGTAACGGCTTGCCGGTGTTTGTCGTCGCAAGAGGCTTGAGAGGAGGAGGCGGTGGGCGAAATCGTTGGCGTCGGGATCATTGCACACGCCCCGACCATCATGTTGCCGGACGACATCCGGATCGGCCTGAACGACGGCAAGGAGAGCACGCTCTACTCCGGGCTGTTCGACCTGAAACGCGAGGTCATGGACGATCTCAAGCCGGACACGGTGATCGTGATCGACACTCACTGGGGAACCGTCGTCGAATACATCATCACCGCGCACGAACGCCGCAACGGCAAGTATACCTCCGAGGAGCTGCCGCGCGGCATGAGCCAGATCCCCTATGACCTGAAGGGCAACCCGGAGCTGGGCCGCGCCATCGCCGAGACGTGTTCGGCCAAGGGTGTCCGCACCTCGGCCATCGACGATCCCTATCTTCCCATCCAGTACCCGACGATCAATCTGGCGCACTTCCTGCGTGACCCGGATCGCGACGAGGAGTGGCTGTCTCTGTCTTGCTGCATGACCAGCGACGCAGATGACTGTCATCGCCTTGGCGTGGGCATCAAGGAAGCCGTGGAGGCATCCGACCGCCGCGTCGTCATCATGGCCTCCGGTGCCTTCAGTCATCAGTTCTGGCCACTGAAGGAGCTGGTGAAGCACGAAGCGGCCGACCCGATCCACGTCCGCACGCCGGCACACCGTGCCGCCGACGAGCAGCGGATCGAATGGATGCGCGCGGGCGATCATGCCTCCGTCCTGGCGGCGATGCCGGAGTTCTATCAGTTCAAGCCTGAGGCGGGCTTCCAACACTACCTGATCATGATGGGCGCCATCGGCGGGCAAGCCTGCACCGCGGTTGGCCGTCCCTACAGCGACTATGAAAACTCCACCGGGACCGGGCAGATCCACATCTGGTTCGACAGACCGGCCGCCGGCTGGGTCTAGGCGCAAAGACGGGCGGCAGCGATGTCCGAGGACCCAGGCCCAAGCGAGTCACGGCTGAGGCCGGGCGAACTCACCTTTACCGTGGTCCTGCTCCTGGCTTCGGTGGTCCTGGTTTCTCTCATCGGAGTGGAGACGCGGGCGTACAGGCGCCTGGCAATGCCGACGCAACCCTGGTTCTGGCCGGGTGTCGCGCTGGGCGGTATGGTCCTCTGCAGTCTGGCGCTTTTGGTCAGCCACTGGAGAGAGAGGGCGCGTTCCGGACAGCAGAGCGGAGAACTGAACGAGGTCGCGTTTATTGCACGATCCGTCGAGTTCATGTGCTGGTTCATGGCCTACGTCTGGCTCACGCCGTGGATCGGGTACTTGCTTTCCACGGTCCTGTTCATGCTGTGCCTGTCGTGGCGTGCCGGCTACCGCAATGGGCGCACGTTGGGAATCGCCGCGGGGCTGGGTGCCTTCATCGTCGTGCTCTTCAAAGCCTTCTTGAACGTGAAGATCCCCGGCGGCGCGGTCTATGACCTGCTCCCGCCGGGCGCGGCCAATTTCATGATCACCAACTTCTAGGGCTGGCGCTGGACGGATATGGACACGGTCATCTCCGCGTTTGGGCACATCGCAAGCCTTCAGGTCCTGATCGCTCTCCTCGTCGGGTCGATCGGCGGTGTGATTATCGGTGCCATCCCGGGTGTCGGCCCGGCGGTGGGGATCGCGATCCTGCTGCCCGCGACCTTCTCGCTGGAGCCGATCGTCGGGCTGACGCTGTTGCTTGGGATCTACGGGTCGTCGATGTACGGGGGCGCGCTGCCGGCGATCCTCATCAACACGCCGGGGACGGCCGTGAACGCCATGACGACCTATGACGGCTTCCCGATGACAAGGCGCGGCGAAGCCGGCCGGGCGCTGTCACTGGCCTACTCGGCATCGTTCTTCGGTGGCGTCTTCGCCATTGTGATGCTCGTCATGTTGGCCCCGGTGTTGGCGGCCGTGGCGCCGATGTTCGGCTCGCGGGAGATCTTCCTGGCGGCACTCCTGGGTTTGGTCCTGGTCGTCGTCACGCATCGCGGCCAGCATGTGATTTCGCTTCTCCTGGTGTGTTTCGGGATATTCATCAACACCATCGGTCTGGAACCCGTCCGTTATTCGAAGCGCTACACCTTCGATCAGGAATGGCTCTCCTCGGGAATCAACCTCATCGTCGTCGTCCTTGGGCTTTTCGCCTTGAGCCAGGCATTCCTCCTGTTGCTGGAACGCGACGGCGCGATCAAGCCGCCCGCCGTCAAGATGGGGGTCTTGAACGGCCTTCGGGAGGTCGTCAAACGGCCGAAGGTCGCGACATCCTCGTCTGTCTTCGGCGTGATGATGGGGATCATCCCCGGTGTCGGGGAATTTCTCGCCCAGTTCCTGTCCTACAGCTTCGCCATGAAGACCTCGAAGGCACCGGAGGAATTCGGGAAAGGCAGCCCGGAAGGCTTGGTCGCCTGCGAGGCGGCGAACAACGCGGTTCCGCCCGCGGCCATGATTCCCCTTCTCGCTCTCGGAATTCCCGGCGAGGCATTGACGGCGATGATGCTGACCGTCTTCCACGTACACTCTGTCATCCCGGGGCCGGCGTTGTTCGAGGAGCAGCCCGATTTCGTGCTCGCGCTCTACATCTGCCTCCTCTTGTTGAACGTATTCGTCCTTCTGTTCCTCGGCCTCTCCAACAAGGTCCTGCTCAAGATCGTGCAGATTCCGTCTCGCTTCATCGGCGTCGTCGTGCTGACGCTGTCCTTCGTCGGTGTCTACTCGCTGCGCAACTCTGCGGTCGACTGCCTCATCGCCGCCGTCTTCGGGGTGCTGGGACTGGTCCTGCGGCGGCTGAACTGGCCGATCGTGCCGATCATTCTGGGAATGGTGCTCGGCGGAATCATGGAGGCGAAGCTCCGCACCTCGTTGCCGCGCCTCAAGGAGCCGTGGGATCTGGTCAACCGCCCCATTGCCGCGATCATCTTCTCGATGATCGTCCTGGCCATCGCCTTGCATGTCTGGAGCCTGATCCGCGCTCGACGCAATTGATGCCGAAGAGACGGCGCTGCGACGGCAACCCTCTGCGCCCGCGCTCAGCGCTCGGCGCGCTCGCCAACCCCAAGTAAAAGAGCTACAAAGCGACGAGACCGGCTTGGGAACGCGGGAGAGCCGAGGCCTCGGACCTGCGCGTCAGCGGTTCTATAGAAACACCTGAGGGAACAGATGACAAAGCGCGGCCACTGCCTCTGCGGCGCGACTCGTTGGGAGTTTCACGGTGAGGTCACCTGGGCCTGCTACTGCCATTGCGACGACTGCCGCCGCAACTGTGCGGCACCGCTGGTCGCCTGGCTCGGCGTGCCCGCCAGAAACTTCAGGTGGCTCGGCGCTGCGCCGAGAACATTCGAAAGTTCCAAAGGCGTAAGGCGTCACTTCTGCGCGACCTGCGGCTCCCCGATGGGATTCGAAGCGGATCACTACCCTGGCGGCATGCACCTCTACGCCGCGTCCTTGGAAGACCCCGACGACTTCGAACCGACGTTCCACGTGAACTATGGAAGCAGGCTTCCCTGGCTTCAGATCGACGACGACCTTCCAAAGTACGAAGGCACGCTGCTGGAGTCCCCGGAAGACCCAAAGGGCTACAAGTCGGAATAAGTGCGGATCGCTAAGACTGACCGCGCGAGCTCAAAACGACGAAACCCCGCCGGGTGGCGGGGTTCTGTCGTTTTGGTTGCGGGGGCAGGATTTGAACCTGCGACCTTCAGGTTATGAGATCGTTTCAGGTCGTTTTCCCGACGGTGGACGAAAGTAGCGGATACTGGATAAAATGCTGTAAGAGAAGGGTTATTTTGAATCACTCCGTTTGATAGAATAGGCGGCAGATAGCGTTAACTTGCGTCCAAGTGGTACCTAT
Organism: Anaerolineae bacterium; assembly: GCA_028285185.1. Lineage (GTDB taxonomy): Bacteria > Pseudomonadota > Alphaproteobacteria > DSM-16000 > Inquilinaceae > JACKIG01. The sequence continues at coordinate 22,016 of JANQQD010000255.1, forward strand.
ATGGTACCTGAAATGAGCTGGCGCAGGGCGCAGCCAGGAGCCGCCAAATGCCGAAACTCACCAAGCGTGTCGTCGATGCCTTGAAGCCGGAAGCGTCGGAAGTCGTCCATTGGGACTCCGCCCTTTCGGGTTTCGGCGTGCGAGTGTGGCCTACCGGTCGAAAGTCGTACATCGTCAAATGCCGCTGCCGTGGTCGCCAAATCAAGATGACGATCGGGACACACGGCCCCATGACCGTCGAGCAAGCCCGGACCAAGGCGCGGGGCATCATTGCGGAGGCGAAGGCCGGGCAAGACCCGTCCGCAGAGCACTCTCAGATGCGGAAATCACCGACGATGAAGGACCTCGGGCAGCGCTTTCTCGACGAGTACGTGCCAACCCATTGTCGCCCTACCACCGAACGCGAGTACCGGCGCTCGGTCGAGCTCTTCATCAACCCGGAGATCGGCACACGGAAGGTCATCGACATTGAGCGGACCGATATCGCCAAACTGCACCATGGCTTGCGAGAAAAGCCGTACCAGGCCAATCGAACGCTCGGCGTCCTGTCAAAGATGTTCAACCTCGCCGAAATCTGGGACCTTCGTTCGGACGGCTCGAACCCCTGCCGACATGTGAAAAAATACAAAGAGGAAAAGCGTGAGCGCTTTCTCTCCGACGAAGAATATAAGCGGCTCGGCGAAGCGTTACGCAAAGCCGAGGCCGAAAAGACGGAAACGCAATCGGCGATCAATGCGATCTGGCTGCTCATGCTCACAGGCTGCCGGCTGAATGAGATCATGACCTTGAAGTGGGCCTTTGTTGATCTCGAAGCCAAAGAGCTACGCCTGCCCGACTCGAAAACGGGTGCTAAGACCGTTCATCTCGGTACGGCGGCGATTGACCGGCTCAAGGCGATCACCAAGCTCGAGGGCAACGATTTCGTCATTACAGGAAAGAAGCCCGGAGGACGCCTCACAGATCTTCAGCATCCCTGGAGACGCATCCGAAAAACGGCTGGTCTCAACGATGTGCGGCTCCACGACCTTCGGCACTCATTTGCCAGCCGTGGCCTGATTGTCGGCGAAGGACTGCCAATGATCGGAAAGCTGCTCGGGCACTCACAAATTCAGACAACGGCTCGTTATGCACATCTGGCAAACGATCCAATCAAATCGGCTGCCGACCGAATTGCTGATGGAATTTCGATGTCGGCCGCCGCCTCGTGACAGTCGATCAAACTGGTCATAGCTTCCGCGATTTCGCAGCCGGAGCATGGAGAGCTCGGCCAAATCACCACACATGGCAATGCCGTGCTGATATCGACGGGTGCGTGGGCCCGCAACCGTCGACAGCAGCAGAGCCTTTTCCAAACAACGGCGTAAAGAGCAAGGCCAATCCAAGAGAGCGCCAAAGTGGCTGAGTTCAACCAAATTGAGCCAGTCGTTCCGGGCAACCTCGACGACCGCATCGAGCCCATTCTCGCCTTCCGTCGACCTTGCCGTTTGCATCTGCGAAGTTATAAGACGCGTTTGTCGCAATTGCGGCGCACCATGAAAACGGGACGATGAGGCAAAACTCAATGGATCGTGTGGATAGAATCACACAACGCGAACAAACTGCTTTTGGTATTCTTGTCTTGGACGTTCACATCGAAAAGCGAATACCGGCAATGCCACTCTGGTGCCAAGGCATTGTCAGTGTTACTCGTAGCGTTACCAAGCTCACTAAGTTAAGTAAGCATCACTCCGCCGCAATCTTCACGTTGCGTCGATTCTGAGAAGAATCGTGCGTCTACTAGCTGCGCTACTCTCAGAGATAGAGTAGTTTTCATTCGGTGACCATTCTCACTTTCACGGACCCCGCATCCGCGTCAGACACGCGTTCCATTGTGTTGATCGATACATGCGGCCAGCGGGCTCTGCCGGGATGACCGTCGGGTCGACCAATAAAGTCTAATATCACATTCTGCACGTACTGCATGAAATGCCGTGTCTGGCCGTTTTCCGCATCCTCCACCTCATAAATCAGAAAAGTTGAATTCATCGCAATGGCATCAGCCTGCCGCACGACGAATGGAATGTTGACTATTCCAGCAGAATTCAAGGTTTTTACGCCAGCATGATCAAAGGCGGAATCGACATGCAATCGCATGGTTTTCTTCACTTCACCTGGCAGCACCTTGGCTACTGCATGACGGAGCATATCCGTCATGTCGACCGGCTCAAAACCCTTGAAGCCGGGAATGGCAACGGTACCTTTAAAGGGATTCTCGTGAAAATGTTTGTATGGAGCAAAGTATATCGGCTCAAGATCATCTTCGTCAGGATCAACTCCACCGCCAACTACGACACCGTTCACGTTTGGAATGAGTCGAGGGTCGAACCCAGAAAATGGTTCATCTGGTGCACTACCGACAGCAAGGACACTGTTTCCATGCGGAATAGTCCCTAAGCGCGCTACATTTATCTTAGCGTCATTGGGACTATTGGCCACTTCAGTTTCAAAATTGGTCATATAGAGCCAAAGCCCCGGTTCTTTGTGAATTGCCTTTCCATCGAATTTTTGTGCTTCACCACTAACCGGAAAATCTTCAGCAGCGATCTGGACGATCTTCTGATCGTAATCCAGTGCGACAATGATCTGATCGGTTATGATCGGGGCACCTGTTGCCGGATCGAATCCGCTCCCCCGGTTCGGTACGCCCTTGTCAACAATCGAAAAATGCAATTCTTCATCATATTGGTTCATCAACAACCGATACCCATTCCCATTGGGGTCCGTTGCAAACGGCAACGCAATCATATTGAAGCCAAAACCATGAAGTGCATCTGTGTTTTTCCAAACACCCGGCAGCATGCTGAGCGGTCCAAGAGTCTCATCGCCGGCACTGGCAGTCGCAATTCTTCGCCCTTTGTCGACCATATCTTGAATGAGTTTTTCGGATAGTGCCATGTTACGTCCTTTCTCAAAACAACATGACTACCGCGCAAAAAAGTTCCAAAACAGAGACTATCTAGTTAGCCTCTTTTTCCAACTGAGCATTGTCAGAAACTACGGTTGAGATGCTCGTGAGTGTACTTGACCTCAGGCGACAATGCAATTTAAACGGTCATTCAATGCCGGACATTCGCCCACAGCAGCTCAACTCGAACACCGAGCCATGTCACAATTATCAGAACAGATTCTCTGATACTGGAACATTTGTTGTCTGGTTTTGTCGTTGGCGGTGGCAACCAATGAAACATCGAACAAAATAGAGGTGGACTCTCCTTAAGCCGAAGCTTTCGGTGCGGAGACGATCGCGCCACTAAGTGCCCCCGCCGTCAAGTCGGAGCTCGACAAGGTTTTAGAGAGTCCCGCATTTCAAAACGCAGCACGATCTTCTCTTATCCTCGAAAGTTCGCACCAGCGGCAACAATTGCCTACGGTGGTTGATCCGGACACGGACCTGCTTGTCGATCCTAACGTTGAGTTGAGAGTTCTGCTCAGCAACGCTGCAGGGATCGAGTACGGACTGATGGTTCAGTACCTCTATGCAGCCTATGCGGCCACAGAGGAGCTTACCGCGGCGTCCGGACCCGTCATTCCAGGGCACGACCCGCTAGTGCTGCGGCGCTATCAGGCCCCCGGCGCGGCAGCGGGCGATATCGCCACAAACCCCGATGACGCACATGACACCACGTGCGGGACGGCAGGGCTCCCGAACTCCGTAATGGCCAGTTCCCAAGTATTGGCGGGCAGGTTGGTGGGATTCTCGGTGACCACACCAGTCTCGTAGTTGACCTGCACGAGTGAAGTTCCAAATGGCGTCCCGCCGTGTTCAGGCAAGCCGGTAGCAATGAAACAGGTGTCGTCAACGCCCTTAACCGCAATCGCTCCGAAATAGGCATGGCCGCCCGGTAGGGCGATCGATCGCTCGATCGATGGCGCGGCACCATCGACGCGCACCACACGCAAGGTGTTAACATCGGCGTCCACCAGGAGCAGACGGGACTGATCCGGGGTGATAGCGATGCCATCAATGAAGGTGAATTCCGGATTTGTGATGTTGGTTCGCGTGAACGCGGGATCGTCAAGGTCGAACACCGCACATCCCGGGACAGGGTAGTTATTTGATAAAGTCATGAACGCGCGATTGCCGATGCCTGGAACGTTGGCGCAACGCACAGAGCGCGCACACGGGCCACCCGGGCCGGCGCCCGCACCGTCGAAACCGTCAATCTCCGCTGCGAGGACTCTGTGGTCGGCGGCCTTGAAGATCGTCACCGTGCCCTGGTTGTAGTTGGCGATCACTCCGGTTTCCTCGTCCGCCGAGAAGCCGATCTCCTCGGGTAGCCGGCCGCAGTCGATCCACGCAATCGTCTTCAGGTAGTCGCCCGAATCTGGGTCGATATCGACAACGGCGACGAAGAGCCCATTCCAATCAGGGTTGCGCACCTCGGTCAGGAAGGATGCCGGAACATACAGCCTCTTGTACTTGTGATTGATGCCACCGCGCGCGAACGGACTGACTTTCGGCAGGGTCGGCAGGTCGTTGGGAAAGGGTGTGGCCGGGTTTGGATGAATCATGACCTGAAAGGTCTCGTCGACCCGTTCGGTGAGGGTGTTGACCACATTGCCGATGCCGGAAGAATTGACGCTAAAAATCCGCGCGCCGTCAGCCGAAACCTTGCACATCCGCTGGGTTCCAGAGACCGGCACAATGACGGTCGACGGTTTGGCGGGAATAACGCTGGACGACGCGGCGAAGGATTGCGGCAACTCAGGCGCCGAGTGATAGGCGGTCGGATAGCCAGCCCGGACCTCGACCGGCGGGTAATCTGGGCCGCGAGGATCGCGCATCTGGATGGTGCTTTGATCAGACATTTTGCAATCCCTCCAAATTAACGACTTAGGTGTGGTTTAGGCGGGTTACATACAAAGCTCTGAGTTCTTGCCGGCTCCGACGGCATCGGAGATCACGCAGCCAAGGCCATTAGCCGTCTGCGCCGCTGTTCACCGAGCTTGGTCTCGGCTTCCGTCGCGCCATCCGGTTTCAATCTCTTTTGAGCGTAACTTTCATGCCTTGCTTATGCTGTGTGCACCACAGCATAAGCGATCCTTCAAAGTTGTCTTTGACCTCTATTCTGGTCATCTCGACCGGATCCCCAGTAACCCCTGGGAGAATAGCTCCAAACTTTGAATCACCATCACCTAATTCGACGACGATCTGTGTATTATTCTCGCCATCTCCAAGTTTTCTAATCTTCGCAGGATTCTCCGTGTCGGTTTCACCTATACCGTGTTGAATAAAATGCGCTTGGCGAAACACGATGATATCTCCGGGTTCCACGGAAACTTCAACGTGTTGCCCCGCATCGTCAGGCTGACCGTTGGCGTCGACCTGGGTACAGCGATCGCATTCAGCTTCCCACTTTGAGAACCCGGTAGCGTCAACCAATATTTCTTCAGCCAAAAGCGGCGTCGAGGCAGAGGCCGCCGAAACAAAGCCAAGCAAAACGGCAGCCAGCATACTGGGACAAACTTTCATCAGAACCCCTCCATTGATTTTGCGGTAGTTTTAAACCGCCGCGCTACGAGCTCAGTTATGATTCGATGCTGGTTTCATAAGCCCTGGTCTTTTGGATCCCACACTTCTATGGGCGCCATCAGACCGCTGTCTTCATGCTTGAGAATATGGCAGTGGTAAACGAAGCGACCCACCTGTGCATTGTCGACAAAGCTCATCATTACGTAGACAGGGCTACTTACTTCCTCGCGACCTGGAGGTACTGTTACGCTGAATGGTGGCATTGGGATCGTATCGTGCCACTCAACTATCGAATTGATTGTTTCGCCTTCGGCAAACTCTGCCCTGCCAAGATTTGAAACTGATCTGCGTTGAGACGATTCAGGTTCATAAAACTTATAGTCTGGCCCATCGCAATTGGTAACGCCATCACAGACGCTCGATACCGGAGGGGGGACAATGCCGTGACGGTTAAGATCATCGATGGTCGCCAAACGAAACTTCATCTGGTGGATATGAAAATTATGCAAATCGGCGGTGGGGTTAGAAAGTTCCCATAGTTGTGGGCTCGCGTCCGCACTTTTGTCCAGCCGTATACAAGTATGCAGCAGGTCAGAATCCCCCCCGTCCCATTTAATAGAATGATCGTCGTTGAGATAGGCCTCGAAAGGCGCATTAATTGTCAAAGGATCTCCATTTTCGTCTTTAACGACAGATCCATTCCTCATGATAGAAGTGACGATCTTCCATTCAGCCATAATTTTGGGATCATCATTCTTTGTAAATTCAACTCTTCTATACTCACCGTTGCGCAGGTCGCGCATGCAGCCGGGCGGAAGAGGCCGACTAACTCTATCTGCGCTGTCCGCCGGCAACAAACCAGCAACGACCGGTTCAGGTTCAGCGATTGATGCATTCAACGCAATCAAGACCGGGTCTCTTTTAGTCTCTTTGAAGGTGATACGCGCCAGCTGAATTTCCGGCCACCCATCCGACTCCGGGTTAATACTAATCCATTCATCCCCTGGAGCCCCAATGCGCTGCGGAGGGATTGATCCAGTAAGCAGTTTTTTCGTTCGCAGGACAAATGCGGTGTCTTTGGCTGGATCGATCTCCCGCCGGTCGATATAGATCTCAACACGTGAGGCCGGCATGAGAAGCAAGTCAGGAACTCGATAAGAAGGTACGGAAATCTGCTCTCCGCCGTCTGCGGCGGGCTGGGGTTTAGCAGGGACAACCCCATCGACGCTCAGGATCGTCATCTTCTTGCGGACGAATTCACCATTGGCTGGATCCGAAGCTTCCTCGTCATAGAGTTCCAGCCAGTAGGCGAAATTGGGGCTTAAGTTGCCCAGTCTCAGCAAGACCCCGGTCTTGGTTTCGTCCACTTCGATTGTCGGGAATTTCTGGCCATTGATCGTGAAAAGCCAGAGCTTGTCTGGATCGGCCGCGCTTTGATCTCCGTTCAGGTCAGGCTGGCAAAACCCCTTGCGCAATCCTGTATTGCGGGTATCGAACGTGACCCCGTCCTGACCCACGACGCCGCAGACGCGACCCTGCCCGAAGTTTTGGCCATCGGGATCGGGAGCCCAGCCGCCTTCATCATTTCGTTTGAGCGATATATCGCGCAGGAGCGCATACTTCACGAGAGTGTTTCTGCGAAGTTCCGCTGTTTTTTCTTCGCATTCAACGAAACTTAGTTCTTCGCAATCTGCCCTCAGGTTCGCATCTCGGCGTCCCACCGAGAGCAGCCCCGCCATGCCGCCCATCACCTGGTTCGAAGAAATCCCGTGAAGGTGGGAATGATACCAGTTCAGCCCTGGGGGATGGGAGATTCTTCCCGCACCTTCCAGAACCGCCGCATTGAGCTCCTCAAATCCCGGGATCGGCACGGTGAACGTGTGCTCTTGCTGCCTTTCCAGACAGCTGTAGATATTGTCGCCGGTGCCCCAGCGCGCTGAATCAGGCGGGCCTCCATGTAGGTCTTCGATTTCGCAATGTCCGGGACGAGCAGAAGTCGCGTTGCACGTGGTGACAATCCCGCCGTGGAAGTAGTGCAAATTGGTCGGATTGGAAGCCAGCGGAGGCGTTGGATGAACCTCGTCAGGCTCGCAATGATGCGGGTGTTTGGGCTCGACGAGTGGTTTGTCCAGCGCGTTGGTCAAAGTAACCTCGACCGTATCACCTGCCCGGGCTTCGACGACGGGCGGCAGGTAGGTCCCATAATTCTCCGTCTTTATTGAATGGCCACCAATAGTTATTTCTTTGGTTTGAGCCTTCAGATTGATTTTTACAATCTTGCGCTCTTCATCATTATTGTCCCTGCCGCTATTTGCGACCTCACAACCAAATGGGTTGTTATTAGGTATTGGCTCAAAAGAGGAGCAAATTGGCGGATCCTTAAACTCAATTATACCCGCTTGCGGTAACAAATCTTGCGCATCGCTTGCGCTCACCGTGAAGCTTGCGACCAATATCCCTGCACATACGAAGTTCGAGAATCTATCCATAAACCTCACCCCCGTTTGTATTCGAGTGCTGCGCCCAAGGGGTAATGACTGCCGAGCAAAAGGCAGAGCTCTGCTCAACTTTTCCTAGTATATGCTAACGCCGTTGGCTCGCGATCTCAACAAGCAGTGTTTTGCAAGGATGAGACTATGGCGCTTGGCGCATCGCCCGGATCAGGCGTCCGCCAGGATCGGCCCCCTTATCCCCTCAAAGTGCATCCGTAAGGCTGGCCGCTCGGTCGTGCGCCGCGGGTCTATCTGGGAGAGGGCTTGCCGCATCTCGTGAATTTCGCCCGACCAGGCATCGGGCACCTGGATCGAACCGTAGTATCGCAGACAATGGGTCAGATGCGACGAGAACGCAAAGTCGTATCGGTTAGCAACATGGCCGAGAATGGCCGCCGCGCTGCCGCCCTCGGCCAGAGCGTTGAGCGCGCCGACCGCGAGACACACAGACCGGAGCCCTTGGCCCGTGCCATCGCCCGAGATCGGATCGAAGCTCACTGCCCGATCGCCGGCCGGAAGCGCTGCCGCGCTTGCCGGAGGCGGCCCAAGGCGCGGCGCGATGGCGGTGTGATGCGGCGGCTCGGTTTCCAGCGATCCAAGCAATGGCGCGAGATGTGCAGACAGCGTACCGCCTGGCGCGTGCCGAAGCCGCTTGGCCAAGCGGGAAAGATCGAGGCGCGCCTCCGGGGTCGCAAGCTGAACCGTCATACGGTCGCAGCTTGTGGGCAAAAGGAACATCCAGAACCCGTCGCCCGCAAGCGTTTCGCTCTGGTGTGACAGCCGCGGTTCAAGCGGCAGCGCTGGCCAGACCGCCATAGTGCGCTTTCCGGCCGTGATCTGACAGGCCTCGGGCAAAGCGGGACCGCGGGCATCGATCAGGTAGGTACCCGTGTCGCTGGGCACGTCTGCAATGATCTCGACCCCGCTGAGGCATGTCTCGAGCCCAGCGGCGAGCTCGGCAGCGTCGAGGCTGAGAGCCGCGATCTCAATAACATCGGCCGCGGGACCCGACCACGCGACACGGCGCTGGGACAGCCTATGCGTCGGGACGAATTCTTGCACCGGCTTGCCCCAAATGTCAGCGAACATCGCCTCGGTCTCAGCCGGCAAGGCAATGGCGCGGCTTTGCCTTGCGCAGGATGCCACCAACCGCACTGACCAGCCGCCATCGGCTAACAGCTTGGCGGCGGTTAGCCCGGCCGGGCCCGCGCCCAGCACGGTGATATCGCGAGGGCGGCTCTGGCTCAAACGCCGCCGCCCATAACCTCGAGAAACGCCCGGCGGATGCTCGCCAGAGCGTCGCTTGAGCGCTCGGCCCGCGCGCGCAGCTCGGCATTGCCCGAAGCTAGCGCCTCGGTATTAAGCGTATCGAGCGGCTGGGTTGCGTTGGCCATTACTGCGGCCAGTCCGCCAGCCGCTGCGTCAGGCGCCGGCGCCCGGGCCACCTCAATACCTGGGCCTGTCGCGGGGCTTGGCCCGGCGGTGAAAATCCCCAGATTCACATCGCCCGCCAAGGTCGGCGGGGTGAAGAGCGGCGCGCCGCCGGCCGCGATGAGCGCGCGGATCTCGATATCCATGCTGTCGACCATTGCGATCCGGGTTGCTTCCAGAAGCCGCCCATGCTCGCTATCTCCGCGCCCGAAAACCACGAGAAGCAGGTTCAGGATCACCTCATAACTGCGGTCGACGCGCAGCTCGAACGCTTTGCCGGCGCTTGTCACGGCAAGCGGCGCAGGGTTTGATGCGGTTCGCAGATAGCTTTCATCGGGCGGCTCAGGCAACAGCTGGCGGACACGCTGGAAACGGTGGAAATGGTCGTAACCTTCATCAATGATCAACTTGATCAGATGCAGCACGCGGTCTTTGATCGCATCGCTGATCTCGCCGCTTTTCTCGATGCTAAGGTAAAGCCGCGTATACATCCCGTCGACAGTGTCCGAGGCCACATCCGGGTCCACATCCTTGCTGCTGCGTTCGACAGTGATGAACCAATCGATCTGGTCGCGGGTCGCGGCGGTAAGCGCGAATGTATGAGGCAGGAAGCGGTTATTGCCGTCTTTGTCTTGGGTCTTGGCCGCTCGTGCCATCACCGGTGTCTCACCTAAAAGCACAAGGATTTCGTTCACCCAGCGGAAGTGGCGCATCTCGTCGATTGCGACGCCGAGGATAGTGCTGGCGGCTTCGTAAAGGCGAATCGCGGCGGTCTCATCCTGCGGCGGCGGCGTGGCGGGCGCGTTGATCGAGTAATAGGCGTAGAGATATTCGACCATCAGCGCGTGCTCGATCCCGGCAAGATAGGTCAACCGGTCGATGATGGTCGGGCGGTCGGGGAAAAGCTCGCTGTCGGGAAGGGTTTCCGGGCTACGCTTGGTGAACCGGTCGGTTTCACGGTCGTCGATCACGACGGGCAGGATTTCCCAGCCGTTGATCAGCTCCGCATGGTTCATCTGGCGCGGCACCCGCTCGGAAGGCGGCTCGGACGTGGTCGCGGGATGTCCGCCTCGCCAAAGCCCCTGCCGGACCACGGGCGGATGGGTCGGCGGCTCGGGCGCAATCTCGCCGCTGCGCACCCGCTGGAAATTGTAGATCTGCGGGCCCTCGGGGTCGACGGCGACCATATCGGGCTTGTTCGAGGCCCAGTACCAGCAGCCGCAATCGGTGAAATCGTATTGCCAGGGCGAACACAGCGAACGCGTCAGATCACCGGGCTCATACATGTCGGGATCGATTACGCCATCTATCAAATAGGCGCTGCGGGTGCCGAAAATCACCGAAATCGCCGCCTGGCCCGGTACCGGGATCGAGCTGCTTTGCCCGGTGTTCAGTGCCGCAATGATTGCGCTCTGCTGCGCCATCGGGATCGGGGTGATATCGGGTCCAAGGACGATAGCGACGGGTCCCGGCTCGAACTCGCGGATGATCTGCCAAATGGCGCTGCCGGGAGGATTTTCGGCGCTGGCCGACATACGTATGGTCCACTGCAGCGTCGGACCGGCGTTTTCGGGCGCCTCGAGATCGGGAATGATACCACCCACCGCCAGCACCCGCAGCCCTGCGGTGAAATCCGCCTCGGCGATCGGAAAGCCGCGCGTAGGGTCATAGTCGCGCAACCAGCCGCCGGTGCCGGCATGCAGCTCGATCAAAAGCCCGTCGATAAATCGTTTTTCCAGGTTCCGGTGATCGAATTCGAGGCCGGGAAAGGTGTTTTCGACCGTCGCGTCGGGCCGGGTGGTCACCGGATTGCCACGCACCGCCACATAGGAATGCGCGGTCTGGTTCAACGGCATGATTTTTTGCGATTTGAGCGCGTCAGACATCGGGCTTTCCCTTTGAATTGGAGGGGCGTCGGGTAAAGAAATCGGGTCGGGCATGTTGCAACTCGGCATAGGCCGAGAGACAGAAGTCGAGCCAGCCACGGATGTAGTCGCAGCCGATCCGGCCACGATTTTTGACTTCGTGATAGCAGCCTCCGCCGCAGAGATAGCGCGCCCAGCAGCTCTTGCAGGGCTCTTGCCGGTCGACATGGGCGGCAGCGAGATGTGCGGTGCGGCGGCCATAGTCGGCGCCGTTTGCAAGATCGCCAAAGGCGAAATCCGGGTCGTCAACCAGCCGATGACAGCCATAAAGCGCGCCCTCCGCGCTGACACTCAGATAGCCCGCGCCGGCCCCGCAGGGATAAGGCATATGCGCGCCGCGATGGATTTGCTGCATTGCGGTTTGAAAATTGGAGAACGGCAGGACGACACCTTTCAACGCAGCCGCTTTGGCGCGGCGGCCGCAAACGATCATCTCGTCGAGGAAGCGGGCGAGTTCGTCCGGGCAATAGGCCGGCGCCCCGGGCGGTGCAGCAATGACCGGGCCAAAGCCCACCTCGTCGAGATCGAGGCTCAGGAGGTGATCAAGCATCTCGGGCAAGGCGCCAGTAAAGGGTGTCACCGTTGCGCGCGCCGACAGATGCAGGGGCCGGGTGGCCGCGAGCCGCGCAAGCCCCGTGATGGCGGCGTCATAGGCGCTGCCCCGCCCGTTCCGCCGCCGCCGCTGGCCGTCATTGCTGGCGCGCGTTCCGTCGAGCGAGACAGCCACCGCGAAAGGATAGTTGGCAAGCAGCGCTGCATCCTCATCTCCGATCAGCGTCGCATTGGTGGTGATGGAGAAGCGCACCCGATGCCCGGCCCGGTCGGCGGCACGCGCCGCATAGCGGGTGGCGGCGTGGACGAGGCGCTGGTTGATGAAAGGCTCGCCACCCATGAACCCCACTAGCAGATCGCTCTCAGGCGGCGCATCGGCGATTAGCCGGTCGATCGCGTCCTCAGCCACACGTTCAGGCATGAGCCGAGCCGCACCGCCGAAGCGGCCTTCATCGGCATAGCAGTAGCTACAGGACAGATTGCAGGCCTGCGCCACGTTGAGCGAAAGCGATTTAACCGGCGGCGGCGCGGCCGCTTCGGAGCCGATGTAGCGCCGGGTCCCGCCGATCAGACCGGCTAGCGCTTCGGGAACTCGGCCTGCATCGATGTCAGTAGCGACGGCCTGTGCGGTGTCACGGTCGAGATCGAAGATGCGGCTGCCGTCAGCGAGATAGAGGTGGTCGCCGCGACCGCTGGAAAACACCCGCGCCTCGGCTTGAATGTCGAACCGGGCGTTCATCCGATGTGGCCGCTTGTGCGCAATCCTTCGACCCAGCGCTGCAGCATTTCGTATTGCCGGCGCGTGATGTTCATGGCCCGCCCGTGCGAGCCGCGCATCAGCGGCGGCATGCGGCGGTCGAAGCGCTGAAACTCATCGAGCGGCTTGCGGATCCAGGTGTCGATCAGCTGAGGATCCTCGCGCAGCCGGTCGCGCAGATATTCCAGCGCAGTGTAGCGGCGATGCTTGCGGCGGCCGCGGTACGAGACCGGAAGGGCATCGGATCGGTGGGCGGTGGGGGCGATCTCGTCGCGGGTTGCCCAAATCGTGTTGAGCGCCAACTCGTCGCGGTCCCCGGTCGCGCGCGGCAGGCGAACCTCTTCGTCTTGCGTTGCCGGATGCAACCGATCCAACTCGGTGTCCTTGTTCATCAGATCCGAGGTTTCGAGCGCCCGTTCGAACAGATCGCGCACCAGATCTTCCAACTCGTCGAGATCGGCCTCTCGGATGCCAGCCCGGTCGACCCGGTCGGCGAGCCCATCCTGCAGAGATGTCAGATGCCGTCGGTCGGGCGCGAAATCGGGCGGCCCTACGGCGACGCGGGCAACAGCCGTAAGGCCGCCGACGCTGCACTCGATGATCCCGTCGGTGACATCGTCGACGAGGCCGAGACTGACATTCGTACTTCTCAAATCGCCGAAGAACGCGTGGATGCCACCGGGGGTCTTTCGCGTGTCTCCCGGGATGAAGGGTGGGCCGACTCGTTGCCCTAGCACGTAGTTTGGCCAAGCGGCCCGGGGATTGAGAATCAGCCGGCCCGGCAAATCGAACCCAGCCCATTCGCCGGGTCTGGGCTCTGCCGCGATGCGCTGCAAGAGATCGGTCGGCCCATAGACCAGACCTTTCGGCGGATAGAATCGGAGCCGGATTTCGGGCAATTCGTCGTTCGGCTGCGCTACCTGCACCTCGCCGACCGGGATCGACTCACCATGCGGCAGAAGGCGGGAGGATTCGTCACCCTCGGTTGCGGTCAAGGCAAGCCGGACGCGGGTTGTGGTGCCGGCCGGTATTTGCTCTTCACACGTAAGCCGGTCTCCATCGCTCAGCGTGAATTCATAGGCTTTGAGATTGGCCAGCCGGATCTGCCAGCGGACCTGGGACAGGTCGAGGCCCGAGTCTTCGAGCACGAGTTTCGTGATCGGCCCGCTGCTGGTCGTGCCGTTGATGGTCCAGCGGCCATGCAGTTCGAAATAGGGGCAGACGGGGCGGAAATGCCAGGTTCCGTTGCCGTCCTCTTCCTTGAAGATCACCTCATCCGCAGGTTCCACAATACTGGGATTGCCGTTCGCGTCCAGCTCCACCGACGGGGCGGCGCGCAAGGTAGTCTTACCGGTGCCACCAGGGCCATCATCGGTGGGGCCCCAGGTGAAGTTCGGGCATGGAGTTTCGCTGGAGCCCAGTCGGGCTATGGCAATCGGCGGCGTCAGCCAGATGGCGTCAATCACTTGTTTTCTCCCCCCAAACAATGACTGCAACCAATACGTCGGGAAATGCGCCACAGCATATCGGTTTCGAAAGCCGAATTTCCTCTTTCACGGTCTTTGCTGACAAACCCGTCGACACATAACAGCCTTCCCGCTACGATTGTGCTCAATATAGCACAAACAACCAACAACGGCGAGGTGAAGACGCCCCCCCCTGCACTTAATGGACGGCGTGCATAGTCAGCGGCGCCATTGGCGTGCTTTGTTGGTTTGGTTGCATGATGGAAAGGGTCGCATTTGGACTTCAACGGACTGACGCCAGCACCCCGCAGAAGACGGGTCTTTTCGGCAAGCTCGGGCGGGTCGGTTTCCATTCTTGATATCGAAGTGACGCAGGCGATCCAGAACCTGCGCCATGAAGTGCGACTGATCGCGGGCAAGAAAACCGTCGTTCGCGTCTATCTGAAGCCGAACGCCCTGCCGCGTAATATGCGGGTGCGCGGCGAGATTCTAATATCGCGCGGGACCACGGCACCGGCGCGCTTTGTGATGTCTAAAAACACGATTACGCTAAAAGGGTCCGGCAATCCGTCGCTCGGAACGCAGCGCCGGAACGCGGAGTTGAGCCTCAATTTCGAGTTGCCGGGTAGAGGCGTAGGGCCGCTTCTCATTCAGCTCAACCGGGTCATGCCGGCGACCCGCGGCGACGATATCCCGATCAGCAATCCCGGCCAGACGCGACAGGTGGAATTCGTTTCGGCTCCGCCTTTGCGCATCCGCGTCCTGGGCCTGCGCTATGTCGATGACCGGCAGACACCGGCGCAGACGTTTGCGCCGGATGCACTCCATTTCGACTTTCTGAAGTCCTACCTGACGCGGACCTATCCCGTCCCGCGGCTCGAATGGTCGCAGATCGTGGTAAATGCCGGCCCTAATATCAATCCGCCGTTTCACAGCCCAGATTTCCCGCGTATCGACCCGATTTGGTCGGCGGTTGCGGGCCGAGTGATCGCGCGGCTGCAGCTTCTGCGCCAGGCGGATGTGAATAGCGGTCGCGACCCGCGGACGCATTACTATGGGCTCGTCGCTGATGACAGCGGGTTCTTTCGCGGGCGCGCGTCGCGGGTAGCGACCCTCGCCGACCCTTCGGTGGTTGCCTTCGGCCCAACTGGCAATCCTTCGAATTATGCGAACTTTGCCTGGGACGAGGATTCCTCGTTCGGCGACTGGTACGGCGCGCATGAGCTGGCGCATACGCTGGGCTGCCGGCATCCGGGATGCCAGAAGACGCCGACGAGCCAGCCGAGCCAGGGCCGCGACCCCCAATCGACCTATCCTTACGTGTTGGGGCGGCTTTCGGATGCGGCAGAGGATTGCATTGGCTTCGATACAGGTGACCCCGATCTGGGCATGCCTATGCGGGCTTATCCCCACGCGACCTCCAGCGATTTTATGACGTATTGCGATGACCAATGGGTGTCCCGGCACACCTATGACGAGCTGTTCGACCGGCTCGTTGAAGAGGATGAGAACTTTGCGCCGGAGAACATCTGATTAGACGCGGGATCTCGGATGAGCAATTGGATTCAAGTGGTTGGCGTCTTCGACTCACAAGCCAACACGGGTGAGATCCTGGGCGTACAACCGGCGCTCGCGCCCAAATCGGCCACCGGAGAGGCAAGCGAGATAACGCTGACCGCGTTGAGCGGCGCCGGCGAAGTGCTGGCCGAAGTGCCGGTAACGCCTGACTATGGCAGCTGCGACGACAATGCGGAGGTGGGCACGTTTCAGATCTATATCGATCTGCCCTCCGCCACGCGCGCCCTGAGCCTGCAGCATCAAGGCGTGCATCTTGCGCAATTCGTGCCGGACGATCCCGCCGCCTCGGCAGCAGGCGAAAGCTTCGGTCTGTCACCGCAGGCCGACCACCGGGTGCGGCTTGAGGGAACATCCGGTAGCCCCTCGAATGCAACCTATATCCTGCAGGCGCGACCCAAAGGCACGACAATCTGGGAAACGCTCGATATCGGGCTCGACAGGCCCGAGACCGCGACGGTCGATCTGAGGCAGTTTCCCGATGCCGAAGTTGTGGAAGTGCGAATTCTAAAATCATCGGGTTTCGAGACAGTCGAGCTCGACCGACAAACCTTCGATTTCAACGAGTAATTTCCAGATCATCGAAATGGAGATGTCATGGACGCTTCGCCGATTGTGTCTGTCGCCATTCATCCCGCCATCGGTGTTGCCCGGGTCGGCAACGCTCGAGAAGAATGGTTTCTGGCCGCCGATCTTCGCGGCAGCGCGCCCGCTGATCCGGACGGCTATCGCGACGCAGACGGGCGGATTAAGCGCCAGGTTTCCAGGTTCCGGATCTATGCCACCCATGCCTCGGGCGAGGTGCGCGAGCTGACTCTGGATGAGGCCGAGATCGAATGGCGGGTCGAGGTCGCCAATCTGAAAGCGGGCTGGTACCAGTTCAATTACCCGCTCGATCTGCCGGTCGCGGGGATTGAAGCGCCAGAACGGCGGAACGCGGCCTTTACCGGCGGGGATCGCGGCAGGCTGGATATCAGGCCGAGCGAAAAGGCAATTTCGGGCCGGAACGAGGCCGGGGCGCCGTACCGGTTCGACGATGGCGAGTTCTTCGGCAAACGGGTCTATCTCGGAGAACTGCGGACCGATTCGGCGGGACGGCTCCTGGTCTTCGGCGGCCGTGGCGCAAGCGCGCCGCTGACCCCCGGCACCGCGCCCCGGACGTTCGCCAATAACGATGGCTGGCACGATGATATCTGCGATGGGCCGGTGCGGGCGCGGGTGCGGGTCGGAGGCGAAACCTTCGAAGCGGAGCCCGCACATGTCGTCGTCGCGCCGCCGAACTACGGGCCGGGCCTTTTCGGCGTGGTCACGATGGATGACGTGTTGCAGGATCTCTACGTCCGCGAAGGCTGGGTCGCCGCGCCCGAGGTTACCCGCTTCACGCGCGACATCTGGCCGGTCTTCGACCGGATTAGCGGGCATCAATGGGTGAATGACGGGTTCTTGCCGATCGTGGGCGTGGGTTCGCCACTCGATGCGCGCAGCCCGGAGATCATCGCGAAGCTGCAGGAAGGCTCAAGCGCGAACGCCGGGTTTCGGGCTCAGGTGCATGCGCTCTTCCGGCAGCCCGGTGACGAGCGGCCCGAAGCGCTGCCGCCCATTTATGGCGATGCGCTGAGTGACCGGCGGCCGGATGGGACACTTCTCGATCCGACCCGGCAGGAGTTGTTTCTGACCGGCCTGCAATATGAGCATTTGCAGAATTGGGCGGACGGAACCTTCGAGGCCGATTGGCAGGGCATGCCGGAATTCCCGGATTTCGATGCGCTGCCGCCGAAGGCGCAGACCGAAGAGCTGGACCGGGCAGGCATGTATGAATGCCTCGGTGGGCCGTTTCATCCTGGCATCGAGGTCACCTGGCCGTTCCGGTTGGCGATCATGTGGAAAGCGCCCTACCGGTTACGGGCGCTGCCCGAAGGCACCGCCGTCCGCCAGGATTACGGCGAGACGCTTTCGGTCGAAACCGCCCTGGCGGCTGACGGGCCGCATGGCGCTTCAGGCCCCGGTTCGCTGACCCGTTGGCTGGGTGTGCCCTGGCAGACAGATGAGGCATCGTGCAATTCAGGCCTGCTATACAGCCCCGAGCTTTACCTTTCGAGCCCGAGCTTTTGGGGTGCGCGCGTGCCGAACCAGGTGTTGTCGCAAGAGGCATTTGCGCTTGCCAGCTCGGGCAGGTTGAGCCCCGAAGAGGCCGACAGGCATTTTGCCAAGCGGCATCTGTGGCTCCGCGATATCAATGGCAGAGGCTATTTTGAGCGGATCGACGCGATGGTGACGCGCTGGTGGAAACTGGGCTTGGTAGCGGCCAAGACCCCGCCCGAAGGCTCGGACCTGCCCGATCCGACCTTTGTCGAAACCGGCCGCCAGCCATCGGCGACGGCAGATCCGTCGCTTGAACTGTTGCTGGCGGTGCTCGCGCTGGAGGACAGCGATGGCGCGGCGGAACTTGGGGCCGGACCGGGCGGGACGCCGCCGGAGGAGAGGCGCGGCTACAAGACCTTCTCGCGCGGCGAGATTTGATGGAGACGCAAAAGCGGTTCGAGGTCTTGGTCGCAGGGCGAGGCCCTGCGGGCCTTGCGGCATCCATCGCATTGGCCGAGCGGGGCATCGAAGTGGTGAGCCTTGCGCCGGTCGGGGCGTCTCCGGCCTTGGCGCGTGCCGAGATGCTGTCCCTCGCAGTCGAGGCCATCCTGGCGCGGCTCGGGCTCGGCGACGTGCTGGCGCGAGCGGTGAGGCTTCGGGGCGTGGAGCGCCACTGGAACAGAGCGCGGCCCGAGCTGCAGGACGGCCTGTCGCCTGACGCCGCGGGCCCCGGGTGGAGCGTCGACCGTGCCGACCTGCAAGAGGCGCTGACGACGCGCGCCGCGGCGTTGGGCGTGACGGAGGCGCAGGGCCAAATTCGCGGCGTCGCCGGCCAACCTGGGCGTTGGCGTGTAACGCTCCCGAATGGCGGCAGTCTTGACGCACGATTCCTGGTCGATGCTACGGGCCGGCCCGCGGCACTGGCGCGCAGGCTGGGCGCGAAACTACGGTTCGGCCTGCCGCTTCTTGCCCGGGTCTGGACCGCAACGGCGCCGGCACCGTCACGATTGGTGGCCAAAGCCGAGCCGGACGGGTGGCGCTACACCCTACCCCATCCGGCGGGCGGCGCCTCGGTTGGCTGGCTGACTCGCCCCGGCCTGGTCCGCGACGCGCCGCCCAGCTTTGCCTCGACCCGTGCACAGGACGCGCGGAGCATGCAGCTCAGCCCGGTGGCCGGGCCCGGTTGGCTCGCTGCCGGAGATTCCGCCGCCGCCTTCGACCCGATCGCCTCACAGGGTCTCTTCAACGCGCTCTCCGGTGGTTTTTTTGCCGGCAATGCGGCGGCGGATGCGGTGCGGGGGGCTCCAGAAAACATCACGGTCTACCGGCTCCTGACAGAGCGCACTGCGGCGCGGACGCATCATCTGATCCCCAGCCAATATGCCGCCAGCGGATACCGGACCTCCTTCTGGGCCGAGCGCGCGCAGCAAACAATTCTGAGCAAAGGAGTGACTTATGGACTTTAGCCCTCCGGCAAATCAGGACGATCTGTCCGACCGACCGATCGACCGCGACGCGCTTCTGACGCTTTGGAACCGGCAGAGTACACCGGCGGACGAGCGCTCGTTTTACATGGGCGATTATGTAACGGCGGCTGCACGAAACCCGAACTATGTCGATCCGCGCCAGGTGACGCCGAGCGGCACCCCAAGCCCCGTGCCCTGGAACGGATTTCCCCGGCTCTTGTCGCGGTTTTACAATGACCAAGCCTCCGAGGCGGCACGCGCCCAGGCCGACGCAATAGCTGATGTGCCGACGCCCTGGCTCTATTGGGTCGCACCTGGGCAACCGCTCGGTGCCGGGCCGCCGCATCAACTGCCCTTCTTCGCCCAGCGACTTGGCGTGCCGGAGGCCTTTCTGCGCGCCGTGGCTGGACCGCTTCATGCTGTCAATGCGGATGGTACGATCGGCGACCCGATCCCACAACTCCGCCGTCAGCAGGACGAGTATCTCGAATGGCATGCCGACCGGAACGCGGATGGCACGATCCGTCGGATCTGCTTCACCGCGGAGCCGCCCGATTATTGGGAGGCATTGGCCGAGGTGGCGCCTGACCGGGTGCTGGCGCTGTATCAGCAACATGTGAACCCATCGATTACTCGCGACGCTCTGTTTTATCCCGACCAGGTGGCCGCGCCCGGTTTTGATGCGAACGGCAATTTCCTGTGGCGGATCGTCCCCTGGCTGGGAGGGACCTATGACCCGCTCAACCGCTGGACGACGACGGACGGGATCATGCATCTGACCCATAGCGCGAACACGCTTGGCGCCGAGGTCAATCTGGCAGGAGATGCCAGCGTACCGCGCTCGGTCGACAGCCAGCCGCGTACGCCCGGTCAGGATCCGGCGCCGCAGGTGCTGCGCATCGCCTGCGGTGCCTACGGCGGGATCAACCGGTCTAGCGACCCGAATATCGGGCTTATCGTCGGCGATCTGGTGAAGGACGGGAACCGCATTACGCTGACCGATCCGGTGGGGCTCTATATCGGCAAGGTCGATCTTGCCGGTCTCCGCGGTCCGAATGGCGAGGTCCTGGAAACTGTCGCGGGTCGAGTGGTGCGCGGCTCCGATGACCCGTTCGAGCCGCGAATACTGCGCTATGAGGTCGAGCTGCCGTCGGGAACGGCCTTCACGCTGTCCGATTGCAGCTTCGACAATCGGCCCTTGCTTCGGGGCGGCCAGATCGCTCGGGAGACGACCATCCGGCTTTACGCGAATGTCTATCCAAACTCGGCCACAGCCGCGGAAGAGGCCTGCAGCGCCGGGGTGTGCCGCAGCACCGAGAATGACCAGCTCTTTCTGATCGGCGACCCAACGCAATGCCCGCCGCCCAGCCACCCGTTCTGGCTGCTTGCTACCCCATACGAGGGCGATACTGGCGGGGCGGCGCTAGGTGTGGGCGAGCTGGAGGGTGCCGCGATCGACATCACGGACCGGGTCTCGGCCGAGGAAGCCCGCATGCCGGAGAAAAACGTCAATCCCTACAGGCTTCTGGGTTTCTGATGGAACTAAGCGCCGAACCGGTCTTGGAGATCGACGACATCCAAGGGCATATCCTCGTCGGGTTCCGCGGACCGTATCAGGAGATCGTGGGGTTCCGGCTTGACCCGGCAGCTCTCGGACCTGCGCGGACGGCGCTGTTGCCCTGGGCTAACAGGGTGACGTCGACCCGTACGGCGCTGGCACGGCGCAACGCGGCGAAAGAGGCCGAGGCCGCCGGAGCGCCGCTGCCTGCGTCGGATTCGGTGATGATGGCGATGGCGTTGACCGCAGAGGGGCTGTCATGCCTCAACGCGGCGGCGCGGCCCGAGGATCCCGATTTCCTGGCCGGTGCAGCGCGTTCGGCGGCGACACTGAGCGACGTGACCGACCCCTCAAATGGCGTGCCGCTTGGCTGGGTGTATGGCGACGTTCCGGAGCGTATTCCCGATGTTTTGGTGATCTTCGGGGGCGACAGCGAAACGGCGGTGCGCGGAATGGCCGACACGTTGATCGCTGATCTCGACAGACTGGCCACGATCGCGTTGCGCGACACCGGCGTGCGACTGCCCGAAGACAAGGAGCATTTCGGCTTTGTCGATGGTATCTCGCAGCCCGCACCGCGCGGCCGGATCGCAGAGGATACGGCGCTTGTGCACCGCGCGCTGCCTCCGGGCGACCCGATCGCGGGGCGCTTCGCGCGCCCGGGGCGCCCGCTGGTTTGGCCGGGGCAATATCTGTTCGGCGAGCCGACGCAGTTGGCCGACAGTCTCGCTCCCGGCCCCATCGCGGGTGGGGTGGGCACCGCGTTGAAAAACGGATCGCTACTGGTGCTGCGCCGGCTTCGGCAGGATGTGGCGGCATTTCAGCGCGGCATGGAGAACCTTGCGGCAAGTTTTGCCGGTCAGGGGCTGAGTGCCGATGCGGCGACCGTGGCCGCCTGGTGCGTGGGGCGCTGGTCGGACGGAACGCCGCTGGTTCTGTCGCCCGACGCGCCCGACCCGTCGATCGGTGGCAACATCCATCGGCGGAACGGGTTTCTCTTCAGCCAGGCCCTGGATTCCGCAGATTTGCGGTTACCGGACGGATCGGAGGTTCGATTTCCGGGATCGCCGGCCGATCTCTTCGGGCAGGCCTGCCCGTTCTTTGCCCATATCCGGCAGGTTAACCCGCGCGACGACCCGGTCGATTTCGGCGGCCACGGAATCACGCTGCAGGCGCAGATGCTGCGCCGCGGGATCCCTTACGGACCGGCCTGGACCGGCGCCGACGACGGGGTCGATCGCGGGTTGATTTTCATGGCCTATCAGACCTCGATCGCCAACCAGTTTCACCGGCTCATGAAACGCTGGGTGAATGACAATACGGCGCCGCTGTCACGTTCGGGGATCGACCCAGTGATTGGGGCGGATAAGTCGCCCGGGCGCGCGCTGGAGCGGAGGCATGCGGATGGACACTTTGCGCGGAGCCTGCTCAGGGGTAACTGGGTGACGGCGACTGGCGCGGTCTATGCGTTTACGCCGGGACTTTCCGCGCTGCGCCGGATGCTGACGGAACAGACATCCTGACCCGCGTTGAAGCAAGATGCCGCAAAATCTGACTCAGGAATCGCTTCTTCGAAATCACCACGCCGCCGGTTTCGAACGCGATTTCTGGTAAGCCATGCTTCTGCTAAAGCAGCTTTCCCTCAATTCAGCGGCCTCGCGGCAGGGCTGAGTCGGTTCGCCAATCGATCCGCCTGGCGTCCGAGCGCCCTCGTAATCGGCCACGTCGCTGGCAATCTCCCGCGCCTCCGCATCTTGTTCCTGCCGGCGCAGAGTATCGACCGCCGCACGAACTACGACCGTGTAGAAGTAGTTGTAGGGATCCGAAATTTCGCCCGGATTTTCGCGCTCTCGGCCATGAAACCGTTCGAATCCGGTTGAAATGCAGTCCTCTATCTCGTCGTCATCATACCTGCCACGACTTCGGATGTAGCGCCTGAGCCTTGGGCGAGCTTCATCCAACAGGAGCGCATAGAATTCGGCAACCTTACTGTTCTTCCAAGCGGCATTAACCCGTTCCTTTAGGTCGGGGTCTTCATCGAGTGGAGTTTCAGGCTCTGTGTCAGATTCCACGAACTAACCGTTCCCAAGGACATTGGACCGCTGAAACAAGGCAGAGCCGAATTCTTTCTACCATTTGTTAGACGGGGCCCGTGACCATTCCGTTCCAGACGAGTGCTGGGGTCGTGCGGCCGACAGCGGTTTACGCCTCCCTGCGATCCTCAGAACCGGGGCAATCTCAGTCGGGGCGTCGATTCCACACCAGGAAAGCCGCGCCGTCTTCCTCGAACAGTGCCGCGCGGATCGGCTCCGGGAAGCTCGGATCGTCGAGCTGGACGCTAAGGTAGTCGCGCGGGTCCTCTCCATTGCTGCGGGCTTTCCAGGCGGCGCCGAGCTCGGCGCGGCCGGCATAGACGCGGAAGTCCGGCGCACCCTCGCTCTTCTTCTGGTCGTTGGCGACGATCTTGGCCTTGACGTTGACCGTCAGGGTCCGGATCGTTCCGACATAGCCGTCCTTGCCGGCCGTGAAGCTTCCAATGGTAGCCATCGCTCAGGTCTCCTTTGGTTGGGGTGACGATGATTGGCGCACTTCGTCAAGCTGCCTGCGCGCCCGTTTGAAGCCCGGATCGGCGTTCATGAACGCCTCCAGCATGAAGGGGATGAGATCGGCGACACTCTCCTTCTGCCCATAGGCGCGCCGGTAGATTTCGGCGTAGTCGTTGAGGGCCACCTTGAGGTCGGCATCGGCCGTGAAAGTGACCTTGACGCTCTCGCGATCGGGCAGCCTGTCAAGCTTGAGGGTCATGCTGCGTCTCCTCACTCACGATAGGGCCTCAGCACCATGTCCTTGTTGACGATGATGCGGAGCGGCCAGCCAGGACGAATGGTGATGGTGGGCTGGATATTGAGGTTGCGCTCGGTGATGCGCTGGCCGACCTGATTGGCGCTATCTTGGGCGGACTCGCGGATCGCCTCGACGAGATCGTCCTCTTCGTCGCCGAAGGTAAGCTCGGTGCCGACGCCGAGCAGCGTCGACAGCACGATGCCCTTGAGGAGGCGCCAAGTGTGGAAGTTCACCTCGTCCTCGAGCCCGGCATAGCCTGTGGTGTCGGTCGCCGGCAGGTTCTCGATCACGACCGACGAGCCGTCGGGCATGATGATCCGCTGCCAGACAACCAGCGCGCGCTCCTGGCCGAAGGCGACGACGCTGTCATAGGTGCCGATCACGCGGGAGCCTTGCGGGATCAGCAGATAGCGCCCCGACACGGTGTCGTAGACGTTCTCGGTCACTTGCGCGATGACGCGGCCCGGCAGATCGGAGTTGATGCCCGTCACGAGACTCGCGGAGATGACGGTTCCCGCCATGACTTGATAAGGCGAGGCCGGGTCCTGAAGCGTGTGCGGATTGTAGATGTCCGCGTCGACATCCTGGTTCAGGAAATCGAGCTTGCGGCCTTGCAGATTTTGGTCGCTCTGGAGATCGAGACCGAGCCCTTGGTCGGGCGTGTCCGCGCGGAGAACGTCGAAGGGATTGCGGTCGGGCGTCGCCGATACCTGCGTCGGGCTATCAGCTGGTTGGGCGCCGGTCGCGGTGCGGGAGGTGAGCTGAAAGAACACGCCGGCCTCGCGGCCCTGCTGCGCCAGGCGCGCTTGCCGGATGCGCTCGGCGCGCGCCGCGTCATCCTCCGGGCTTGGGCGAAACGGCAGATTGGGCGGCGGGCCGATCCCCAGATCCTGCTCGGCGCCGACGACGGCAGGGCCAATATCGCCGGGTAGTGGCGGCCCCAACTGCACCGGCGGCGGCAGGTCGCCATAGTCGCGCGGCAGCGCGTCCAGCCCCTCCGGCCTAGGTGCGTTCTCGGTTCGGATCAGCTCGCGGCCGGTGTCGTCTCGGTCGAAGAGCCGCGGCGGATCGAGGGCGAAGATCGTCGCCCCGAAGAGCAACAGGAGTCCCGTCCCGGAGAGAACGATCAGCACCCGTCGGTCAATTCGGGTCACCGGCCTGGGCTTGGCGCGCAGCGCCAGGTTCTCCGGATCGACTTTCGGGGTGGCCGGCGGCTCGGGACCCGATGGCTCCTCTCGTCGCTCGTCCGTCATCGGTGGTTCCCCACCTGGAACACGCCGTCGTCACTTGTGACTTCGTCCGTCCGTTCACGGCTCGACACGGCTGGGTGGCCGTCGGTGCGGGTGATGCGCACCACCTGCTGCGGCTCCTCGCCAAGGCGGAGCTCTGCGGCGGCGAACAGCCGATCTACGATGTAGTAGCGGCCGCGGACCCGATAGTTGACGAGTTGGTTGTCGCCGTCCGGCCCAACCACGAAGAGCGGCGGAGCCTGCCCCTGGTCGAGGCGCGCCGGGAACTGGATATAGACTTTGTGGGTGTCGTCAAAGACGCGCACCGGCCGCCAGGGCGGCTCATCACCGCTGATCGCATAGCGGAAGCGCAGCTTGTCGATGTCGAGCCCGCTATCGATCACGCGCTCGGCAGCGTCCTCGGCGGCCACGTTGCGACTTGTCAGCGCCAGAAGCTCATCGCGCGGATAATGCCAGGAGACCGACGCCATATAGGTCTCGGGCGTGCTGGTGAGCTCCAGATGATAGGCGCGCCGGTCGGTGATGATGACGAGGTTGGTGGAGAGGCCTTCGGCAATCGGCTTCACCAGCACATGGGCGCGCGCCTTCTCGCCCGAGCCGCTCACCGTGTCGCCGATGACCCAGCGCACGGTGTCGCCCGCCGAGACGGCGACGATCTCCTCGCCCGGCTGAAGCGCGATGTTGCTGACGTTTTCTGGCGCCGTATAGAGCTGGTAGAGCGCACCTTCCGTATAGGGATAGACCTGGACGGCGTTGACATAACCGTCCGCGCTCGGCTCGACGGCCGCGTCGGCGTTGGCGTCCGCCACCCGCTCTTCCGGCGGCCGATGATCTTCCGCACGGGGTTCGTTGCCCGGCAGCCGCTTCAACTGGCCTGGCAGCGGCAGCGGCTCGGGCACCTTTACGATCTGGACCGGCCGCGGCGATTCTACCGTCAGGGCCGCGGCGTCGAAGTCTTCCGCATCGTAGCTGATCTTTGGTGGCGGCTGCTTGGTGGCGCAGGCGGCGACAAACGCGGTCATGGTCAGGACAAGGATCATTTTCATTCATTTTCTCCCGCGATGAGGTCGCGGCTCCAATTGAGGCCGTGGACGTAGATTCCGAGGGGGTTCCTCCTGAGCGCCTCTTCGGTGCGCGGCAGCTGCAGGACAATGGAGAGGACGGCCGTGTAGCGCGTAGTCCCTGCCAATGCGCCGTTCTCGTAAGCGCGCTCGCGCCAGCGCACGTCGAAGCTGTCGCCAGACGAGCGCACAACGCTGGTCACTTCGACGGTGACCGTGCGCTGACCGATGTTGGAGAACGGGTCGTTCTCGCGGGCGTAGTCGTTGAGCGTATTGGCGGCCTGTGGCGTCGCGTAGTCGTAGGCTCTCAGCCAATTCTGCCGCACGACGATGGGATCGATCGACAGTGAGCGGACATTCTCGATGAAACGCGCCAGGTGGTAGGCGATCTGCGCGTCGGCCGGGTCGTAGCTGGCAATAGCGGGACCCACCGCACGGACCTCGCCAAGTGTGCTGACCTCGACGACGTAGGGTGTGATGGTGCTGCGCCCGGCCTGCCAGACCACCCCTCCGGAAAGCCCGATCGCGAGCACGAGGCAGCCAAACGCCATTAGCCGCCAGTTCCGCGCCTGAACACGGGCGGAGCCGATACGCTCGTCCCAGACCTGGGCCGCCTTCTGATATGGCGTGACTGGCGTCGGCGTCTGGCCGTAGCTGGTCGTCGATCGCTTGAACATCACTCCTCGTCCCTCAGTCGCGGGTTGTCGCCGGACGCCGGCCGGTCGCCTTCACGGATCGTGTGTGCGGTGATGGTCGCGCCCTCACGCAGGCGTTGTTCGCGGCGCAGCCTTTGCGCCCAGCCGGGCGCGCCACTGGCGGCCGCCACGGCCGCTGGCGCCTCGCTGCTTGAGGGGAGCGTACCGCCTGTGGCGGCATACGCGCCGCGCTGGCCGGATTGAAACGACTGGCGGACACCGGACGTGGCCCGGTCAGCAAAGCCGCGCACGCCCTGGCCGATAGCGCCGGCACCGGCGCGCGCCATGCCAGCGACGCCGGCGGCAACACCCGCAGCGCCCGAAGCGCCCGATGCTGCGCGCCCAAGCCCGTAGGCGCCGCTGGCGCCGCCAGCAACGGAGGCGGCGGCCTTTGTCGCACCTGCCGCGCCCGCACCGAGTGCGCGAGCGCCGCCCATTGCGACACTGGCTCCCGCAGCTCCGCCGATGGCGAGCCCGGCGACAGATCCGACAGCGGCGCCAGCGCCGAGCTGCGGCGCCCCTGAGACGAGCCCGGCCGCAATGCCGGGACCGAAGACCCCGAGCATGAAGATTGCCAGCGCGCCAAGGACGGTCGATAGCGCTTGTTCGATGGTGATGTCCCCGCCCGCAAAGGACGCGGCGAAGGCGCCGAACAACGTCGAGCCGATGCCGACGATCACAGCCAGCACCATGAGCTTGATGCCAGCCGCGATGACGTTGCCGAGCACCCGTTCTGCGAGGAAGGCCGTCTTGCCCCAGAGGGCAAACGGGACAAGCACGAAGCCCGCGAGCGTCGTCAGCTTGAATTCCAGGATGGTGATGAAGAGTTGGATCGCGAGGATGAAGAAGGCGAGCAGCACGATGATCCAGGCGATCATCAGCACGGCGATCTGCACGAAATTCTCGAAGAACGCGATCGGGCCGATAAGATCGCTGACTTCGGCCAGAAGCGGCTGGGCAGCGACAAAGCCGGTCTCCGCGACGAAGCCCGGACGCACGAGGTCGTCGGCGCCGATGGGCGACCCGGTCGCCCTCAAGCCCAATCCGGCGAAGGAATCGAAAATGACGTCCGCGAGAAAGGAGAAGTTGTTCAGGATGAGGGCGAAGGCGCCGACGTAGAGGACCTTTTTGATCAGCGCCGGGATGATCGCCTTGTCATCCGCCATGGCCCAGAAGAGCCCCGCGAGAGTGATGTCGATCCCGATCAGGATGGTTGTGAGGAACGCAATGTCCGGCGTCAGCAGGCCAAAGCCGGAATCGATGTAGGTGACGAAAGTCTCCGTAAACTGATCGATGACGTTGAGGTCTTCCATCGCGCACCTCTTTGACTAGCGCCGCGTGTACGCGTTGCCGTCGCCCATGAACCGGACGAAACGGGCGCGCGCCTGTTCGCGCGCCGCCACCGCGCGGGCGCGGTCCAGCGCGTCAGCGCGGGCCGAAGCCGCGACAAGGGTCTGAAGCTGCATGGTCTGCTTGGCGGCAAGTGCAGTCAGCTGATTGCCAGCCTGCGCGACCTGGAGGTTACCGACGGCGCCTTGGCTCTCGGCGATGAGGGAGTCGAGCGTCACGCTGTCGGTGCGAACCTGACCGACGACTTCCGCCTGGACTTCGAGGCTGTGCTTGAAGCCCTCACGCGCCAGCGTCCAGGCCTCGTGGGCATCGGCGATGATCTGCGAGGAGGTGACTGCCGCGGCATATTGTTCGGGGAACAGCCGGCGGTATTCGCTGTCGATGACCGAAACCTGATAGGCGATACCTCTGGCGGTGGAAATCAGCGCATCGACCCGCGCGAGCGAGGTCCTGAGATCGGCCGCCACGGAATGCGGCAGGTTGGCCAGGTTCTGCGCCTGGTTGATCAGCATTTGGGCCTCATTGGCGAGCTGCTTCACCTGATTGCTGATCTGCTGGAGGGTACGCGCCGCCGTCAGGATGTTTTCGGCGTGGTTGGCCGGATCATAGACGACGTCGCCGATGCCGAAGATGGCGTGGGCATTCTGGATCGGCGCCATGGCCAGGCCTGCGGCAGCCACGGCCGCCAGAAGTTTACGTTTCATGGGTATCCTCCGTGTCGGGATGGTTGGGGGTCTGGTTATCGGCAGCCACGAGGTCAGCGGCCCAGTCGAGGCCTTTCGCCCGCAGCCAGGAGTCAGCGAACTCGTCTTCACCATGAGCGGCAATCAGCTCGTCCATCAGAGCGTGATCCTGCTTGGTGGAGGCGGCGGTGAAGGCAAGCGCGACTTCGCCGAGGCTGAGCTCGAACAGCCGGTTCCCTTGACGCGATTGGTAGTAGTAGTCGCGCTTGGGCACGGCGCGGGCGACGATTTCGATCTGCCGGTCGTTAAGTCCGAAGGCTTCGTAGACTGTTTTCGCTTGGGGCTCGATCGCCCGGTCGTTGGGCAAGAAGATACGGCTCGGACAGCTCTCGATGATTGCCGACGCAATAGAGCTTCCGGCGATGTCCGACAGGCCCTGCGTGGCGAAGATGACGGAGACGTTCTGCTTGCGGAGGGTCTTCAGCCACTCGCGGATACGCGCGGCGAAGGCCGGATTGTCGAGGAAAAGCCATGCCTCATCGAGAATCAGAAGTGACGGCCGGCCGTCGAAGCGCGCTTCGAGCCGATGGAAGAGATGGGTGAGCACCGGCGGCACGGCGCCGGCCTCGTGCATCAGCTCCTCCATCTCGAAGCACTGGATGGCGCCCAGCGTCAGGCTGTCGTCGTCGGCGTCGAGGAGCCGGCCGTAAGGCCCTTCTAGCGTATAAGGCTGGAGCGCTTGACGGAGTTCGCTCCGCTGCAGAAGCGTCGCAAGCCCCGTAAGCGTGCGTTCGGACGTGGGCGCTGCCGCAAGATTCGAGAGGGCCGACCAGACCGCATCTTTCACCTCGGGCGTCACGGCCACGCCCTCATGGGCGACCAGGCCTAGGACCCAATCGTGCGCAAAGGAGCGCTCCGCGGTGACATCGATCCTGGCAAGCGGCTGAAACGCCAGAGCGCCCTCCGCCCCGAGATCGAATTGGGCGCCGCCCATGCCGAGCACCGCCGCACGCGCGGAACCGCCCTTGTCGAAGATCGTGACCTGAGCGTTCTCGTAGCGGCGGAACTGGAGCGCGATCAGCGCCAGCAGGACCGATTTGCCGGCGCCGGTCGGTCCGACCACGAGCGTGTGGCCGACATCGCCGAAATGGGTGGCGAGCCGGAACGGCGTCGTCTCATTCGTCCGTACCGTGAGGAGCGGAGGGCCGCCCAGATGCTCGTTGCGCGCCGGTCCCGCCCAGGTCGCAGACAACGGCATCATGTGCGCTAGGTTCAGCGTGTTGACCGGCGCCTGCCGGACGTTGGCATAGACCTGGCCCGGCAGCGAAGAGAGCCAAGCTTCGACCGCATTCGCGCTTTCCTCGATGGTGGCAAAGCCGCGACCGTCGATGACTCGTTGGGCGGCACGGACCTTCTCTCGAACAACGGCGGCATCGCCATCCCAGACCACAAAAGTCGTCGTGACGTAGCCGTAGGAAACGAGGTCGGCGCCGAGCTCCTGCAGCGCCGCATCGGCATCCGCGGTCTTGTTGTCCGCGTCCGTATCGACGAGAACCGATTGCTCGTTGGTGAGCACTTCCTTGATGATGGCGGAGATCGACTTGCGCTTCGCGAACCATTGGCGGCGAAAGCGCTTGATCGACTTTTCCGCCTCCGCCTTGTCGAGGGGGATGAACCGCGTCATCCAACGGTACTCGAAGCCGAGGTGATTGAGCCCGTCGAGCAGACCCGGTGTGGTCGAGCCAGGGAAACCTAAGACCGTTAGAACCCGGAGATGCGCGTCGCCCAGCATGGGCGCGAGCCCGCCGGTCAGCGCGGTGTCGACCAGAACGGCGTCGAGATATGCGGGAATCTCTGGCACGGCCAACGACACGCGCCGATTCGATATGCAATCGTGCAGATAGGTGAGCGTCTCTTCGTCGCTGAGCGGCTCGGCCTCCGGCATGAGTTGCGCCAGAAGGTCGAGCGCGCGGTCGGTTTGCCGGATGAAGGCGTCGAGATGATCGCGGTAATCGAGGCCGCGGCGTTTCCCTTCGCTTTCGATTAGAAGCTGCTCCGCGCGGCCGATGTTCTCGGCCGGCGGCAGATGGGCGAAAGTCAGGATGTAGCGGCTTTCGAACAGGGCGCCCGACTCGGTGAAGGCGGCCCGCCGCTCCTCATCGACCAGCCTGGAAAGCGGGTCCAGAAAGTTGGACTGCGGATAATCCCGCGCCGGATGCCGCTCCGCCTCGAAGAAGAGTGCCCAACCGGACCCAAAACGTCTCAGCACGTTATTGATCCGCGCGCAGGTGGCGACGAGCTCGGTCTCGGTGGCGCTTTCAAGGTCCGGACCGCGGAACCGCGCCGAGCGCTGGAAGCTGCCGTCCTTATTGAGGACAACGCCCGGCGCCACCAAGCAGGCCCACGGCAGATAGTCGGCAAGCAATGCCGGCGGTGAGCGGTATTCCGCCAGACTCAACATGAGAGATGGCCCTTGTGGCGGATGTGACGGACCAGGACTTCCATGAAGGCCGGGTCCTTGCGCGCGGCGTAGACGGCGGCTGCATGACCGACGAGCCAAACCGCGATGCCTGCGAGCCAGAGTTGGAGGCCGAGCCCCAGGGCGGCGGCGAGCGTGCCGTTGACGATCGCGACCGTGCGCGGTGCGCCGCCCATCAAGATCGGCTCGGTCAGCGCGCGGTGAAGCGGGATCTCATAACCCTCGACCCTCATGCGATGAGCGCCCCGCCGCCGAAGGAAAAGAAGCTGAGGAAGAAGCTCGTCGCGGCGAACGCGATGGATAGGCCGAAAACGATCTGGATCAGCCGCCGGAAACCGCCGCTGGTCTCGCCGAAGGCAAGCGAAAGGCCGGTGATCACGATAATGATGACGGCGATGATGCGGGCGACCGGCCCCTCGATCGATTCGAGGATCGCGGTAAGCGGCGCCTCCCACGGCATGCCCGAGCCGGCCGCGTGCGCGGCATCCGGCCAGGCAAGCGCAACACCAGTTATTAGACCGGTGATCGCAACCTGCCGGTAGGGGTGGCGGGCATAGTGATTGGCGGCGAATGGTTTCATACGAACGTCTCCCTGGTCAGGCGGATGGAACGAGCTGGACGGGTGTGAGCGGCGCGAGTCGGTAATCCCCGTCCGATGCAAGGCCTTCGAGCGCGGCGACGGTTTCCACGCGGCGGCCGGAGCCACGGCCCTTGAGAAACACGACGACGTCGATCGCCTCGGCGATCAGCCGGCGCGGCACGGTGACGACCGCTTCCTGAATGAGCTGTTCGAGCCGGTAGAGCCCGGCATGGGCGGAGTTGGCGTGGAGCGTGGTAATTCCGCCGGGATGGCCCGTGTTCCAGGCCTTGAGCATATCGAGCGCCTCGGAGCCTCGGACCTCGCCGACGATGATCCGGTCGGGTCGGAGCCGAAGCGTCGAGCGCACCAGATCGCCAAGGGATGCGACACCGGGCTTCGTCCGCAGACTGACGCAATCCTCTGCGGCGCAGTGAAGCTCGCGGGTATCCTCGATCAGGATCACCCGGTCGCCGCCGGTCGCGACTTCTGCGAGAAGCGCATTAACGAGCGTTGTCTTGCCCGAACTCGTACCGCCGACGACGACGATGTTCTTGTGCGCGCCGATAGCTTCTCGCAGAGCCTTTGCCTGGAGCGCGGTCATGATCCTGGCCTCGACGTAGTCGGAGAGCCGGTAGAGCACGCGCGCGGGCTTGCGGATGGCAAAGCACGGGGCCGGCGCCACTGGCGGCAACAACCCTTCGAACCGCTCGCCGCTCTCCGGCAGTTCGGCAGACACCACGGGACGCTCGCGGTGGCACTCCTGGCCGACATGGCTCGCCACCAGCCGAATGATCCGCTCGACTTCGGCGGCGCCGATCTGTTCGCCGGTCACAGCACGGCCATCGCCGTGGCGGTCGAGCCAAAGCCGGCCGTCGGGATTGACCATGACCTCAATGACCGACGGATCGGCGAGCGCCTTTGCGATCGCCGGCCCCATGGCGGTGCGCAACATGCTGCGCTGACGATCGACGGTTGCTGGATGAAAGCGATCAGGCATTGTCTGCCTCGCTTCGGGCCGCTGCCCCGTTTGGCTTTCCATCGTTCGGGGAAGCGGCGTCTCTTACGGCCCGCAAGGCGTCCAGTTCCTCCGGCGTGAAGAAGTCGCTCTCTTCTGCGCTGATCTCTTCGAGCACATCTCGGATCATGTTCTTGCCGCCCGCTAGGCGCCGCGCGAGCTGGCCGATGAAGTAATCGAATCGCTCCTTGCCCAGCGCGCGAGCGGCATCCTGATCAACGTTCGGCAAGGGCGGCGTGACGGTCAGGAAGAAGCGGACAAAGAGCGCCAGTGTCTCGGTGGCGATGGAGAGGTTTCGTTCAAGCCGTTCATATTGCCGGGTCATCCGGTCGAGCCGCCGGATGAGCGCACCGTCGCGCTGGTCGTCGAACTCCTTCGAGAAAAAGCCCATCAGCGCCGCCTCGACCACAGCCGCCTTGGTGACGCCGGGCCGCTTGGCCGCGATCTCCACCTTGTCGAACAACTCATCGGCGACATGGACGTTCAGGCGGGGTTTCATGGGCGTTTCCTCTAAAAGCTCGGAATCAGGTCGTCGTCGGCTTGGTCCATGGCGTGGGCGCGTCGGACCACCGCGGCGTTTCGGGCGAGCCGGTCCATCCGCCTGGCGTCGTTGGGGTCGAACTCGTCGTCGAGAAGACCGGCGTCAGGCGCTTTCTCAGGTTCGGCTTTCGCGGGCGCCTCGTCGGGCAGCGTAGGGTGACGTTTCAAGCCGCCGTCATTGTCGTCACCACTCGAAACAAGTTCGGACCAGGGCTTGATGAGCTCGGCATGAGGGGCGCGAACCTGTCCCGACCAATCGTCGGCGCGGGATGGCGGACGGTCCGTATAGGAACCGTCCGCCTTGAGGGCCGGCGGGGGGCTCACTCGGCCCGTGAAATTGGCGTCTTCGAAATAGCGCAGCTTCTTCGCACGGATCGGCGCCTGGCCGGAGACCATGACCAGCTCCTCGTCGGTCGGCAGCTGCATGACCTCGCCGGGCGTCAGAAGCGGGCGCGCCGTCTCCTGCCGCGACACCATGACGTGCGCCAGCCAAGGAGCTAGGCGATGACCCGCATAGTTGCGTTGGGCGCGAAGCTCCGTGGCGGTTCCGAGTGAATCCGAGATGCGCTTGGCCGTACGCTCGTCATTCGAGGCGAAGGCGATCCGCACATGGCAATTGTCGAGAATGGCGTTGTTCTCGCCATAGGCCTTGGATATCTGATTGAGCGACTGCGCAATCAGGAAGCTGCGCACGCCGTATCCGGCCATGAAGGCGAGCGCGCTCTCGAAAAAATCGAGCCGCCCGAGCGCCGGGAACTCGTCCAGCATCATCAGAAGCAGGTGGCGGTGGCGCTTCCCGGGCTCGCCCTCCAAGCGCTCAGTCAGCCTGCGACCGATTTGATTGAGGACCAATCTGACCAAGGGCTTCGTACGGGAGATGTCGGACGGCGGAATGACGAGGTAGAGCGAGACGGGACGCTCCGCGTCCATCAGATCGGCGATACGCCATTCACAGGCGCTCGTCGTCTCCGCAACGGTCGGGTCGCGGTAGAGCCCAAGGAACGACATGGCGGTGGAGAGCACGCCGGAGCGCTCGTTCTCCGACTTGTTCAGGAGTTCCCGCGCGGCTTGAGCGACAACGGGATGGACTTGGGGCGCATCATCCGTCCCGAGATGATTGGTGCTCATCATGACACGGAGCGTTCGCTCGAAGGACCGCGACGGGTCGGAGAGGAACGCGGCCACACGAGCGAGCGTCTTTTCCTTCTCGGCGTAGAGCACGTGCAAGATGACGCCGACCAGCAATGCGTGGCTTGTTTTCTCCCAGTGATTCCGCCGTTCGAGAGCGCCTTCGGGATCAACCAGGATGTCGGCGATGTTCTGGACGTCGCGAACCTCGTGACGACCCTTTCTGACTTCGAGGAGCGGGTTGTACTTCGCGCTCGCCGGATCGGTCGGATTGAACAGGACGCAGTGCGAGAAACGCTGTCGCCAGCCCGAGGTGAGCTGCCAATTTTCTCCTTTGATGTCGTGGACGACGGCGGAATGCGGCCAGGAAAGCAGCGTCGGTATGACGAGGCCGACGCCCTTGCCCGAGCGCGTCGGGGCGAAGCACATCACATGCTCCGGCCCGTCATGGCGCAGATAGCGATCCCTCAGCCTCCCGAGGAATACGCCGCACGCGTCGAACAAACCGGCGTTCGCGATCTCGCTTCTGGTCGCCCAGCGAGACGAACCGTAGGTCGTAACAAGCCGGTCTTGTCGCGCCCGCCAGAGCGACCCCGCGATCGCAACGATGACGCCGAGCATGCCGCCGGCGGCCGCCATCGCGCCGGCCCGGTTGAACACCGCCGGTGCGTAGGCCTCGTAGGCGTACCACCACTCAAAAAGCCGCCATGGGATATAGAGAGGATAGCCGGCGACCTCGAACCAGGCCGGGCCAAGGCGCGGTTGATAGTCGAACTGTCCAGCCGTCCACTGTGTGGCGCCCCACATTGCGCCGATCACGATCGCGAAGACGATCAGGATCTGGCCTATGAGGAGCTTGGTCGGGGTCATCGATCCTTCGCCACTATTCGAGCCAAAGGCTCGTTCGAATTCGGCCAAAGATCGCGATGAATTTACCTGTCAATCAATGAAGTAACTTCCAGTGTTATCCAAGTACGGAAGAAAGAAGAAGAGAGCGCCAACAAAGGCGAACACTACCCAAGTCCATCAGACCTTATCTTTTCGCGCCGGCCGCGTTATGATCTTGGCTGGAGCTGGACCGAAGCGTTGGTGCATCACCGGTCCCGCAAAAAGGCCAACAATCATTGGGACCTGAGGGGGTGGAGAAGGAGTCATCCATGCCTGTCGCCGGCCGTTCGACCCTGTGGAGCCTTGCCATCGTCGCGTTGCTCGGGACCGCTCATGTCGCCTCGGCGCAAACAACCCACTATGAGGTTCGACAGTTCGACGGAGGACCCGCCTGGTTCGTCTTCGATGAGACCGTCGATGTGGCGCTCCATGTCTTGCGGCCGGACGATCCTAAATGCCATGAAATCGGCGAGATCATTCTCCTGTTCGAAGACCCCGAACAACTGCGGGACAGTGAGCTCGTCGAGAGCGCTGCACTCAAGGGCATGACCCGCTATGCCGAACTGTGCCAATCGCTCGGCGCCAATCCTTCAAATCAGCGCCAGGTGGCGGGCCTGATCGTCGGCGCGGGCGCGCCCGGCGCCCAAGGTCGCGTCATGGGCGACGCGCGTGTCCTGGACGCTGTGGTCTCCTCGTTTACTGGCAGCTATCAGCTCAGGGTTCGGCGTAATGCAGTGACTGCGGGGAACGCTGCGGCAGCTGCGATCATCAAGGATCGGGATCAGGGACTCCCCAGAGAGCAGTCGGAAAGTGCGGCCAATGACCGTACTACGCAGATTGCGCAACTTCGTGCGTCTTATGACGCGGCGCTGCGGGAGAGTGAAGCAAATGCCCGAGCGCCTGGGCTCACCAACCGCGTGACCGGCGGCGACCGGGCCGCGCTCACCGGCGTCTGGTCCGGCAGTCAGGCGGAATGCAGCCGCGAACGGCTGATCCTGTTCGAGCTCGAAGGAACGGGCACGGTCGAATGGTGGCGCATGTCAGACGAGACCGTCGGCCTGCTGCCTTGGCGGACCGGGCGCTGGGAGTTGCGGGATGACACGGTAATTATGACTTTCAATCACCGCGTCGAGTATGACGACTTCCTGCGAAGGCTCCGCGACGACGCCGTCGACGAGACCGTCCAGTTCGCGCTCAAGAGTGTGGGCAGATCAGAGCTGCGCCTTGCCGCGACCGCTGGTGGGATTTCGTCCGAAGCGTTGTTCCTCGGCGGTGCGGAGAAGCTGTTCATAAGGTGCGGAGACTGATCGTCTTGCCCCTGTGCACGGCCAGGGGCCGGCGCTGACCAAAGAAGTCCGGCTGAAACCACTGTTGTATCTTGCTTTATGACGATTGGAGTATGGCAATGCACCTCCGGCTTGCGACGTACAACGTCGAGAACCTGTTTGGCCGAGCCAAGGTCCTCAACTTCGCCAAACATGAGACCGGCGACGAGAAGATGCTCAAGATCGCCGAGCTGCAGTCGATCCTAGAGAAGGCCACCTACAGCACGGCCGACCGGGACCGCGCAGGCCGGCTTTACGACGAGCTACGCAGCTTCATTGGCTACAACATCCTGCGCTCGGAAATTGGCTTCTTCCTGTTCCGCCGACACGACGCAGATGGCGATGGTGAGAAGGAGACCTACCGGCTCGCGCCGACGCGGAGGGACCAGTGGCAAGGCTTCCTGACCTACGACCGCGACACCTTCTCCGACGAGACCTCGCGCCACACGGCCCGCGTGATCGAGGAGGTTGATGCGGACGTCCTCTGCATCAACGAGGTCGAAAGCCGGCCTGTGCTCGACAACTTCAACGCCGATCGGCTCGACCGGCGCTACCCCTACAACATCCTGATCGACTGCAAGACCGACCCGCGCGGGATCGACGTCGGCATCTATTCGAAGCACCCAATCGGCACCGTCCGCACGAATATTTTTGCGACCGATGACGAGGGTACGGCGATCTTCTCTCGCGATTGTCTTGAGGTCGAAGTCCTGACGGACCAGGGTCCTCTCCATCTGCTCGCCAACCACTTGAAGAGCAAATTCCGCGGCGGCGACGACAAGCGCAAAGCACAGGCGCAGGAAGTGCGGCGCATCTTGGAGGAGCGCTACGATCTAACGACCCAGCGGGTCGCAGTGCTCGGCGATCTCAACGATACGCCGGACAGCGACCCGCTCTCGCCTCTGATAGGCATGGCCGGGCTCACCGATGTGCTCGCGTCCTCCGCCGGTCCGCCGGCAGATCGCCGCTGGACCTACCGCTTCGAGGACGAGTTCAACCAGATTGACTATATTTTGGTCTCCGAACCGCTTGCCGCCGCTGTGACGGGTGCCGGCATCGAACGTCGGGGGATGCCGCCCGAGGCACTCGACGGCAGCAACGCCAGCGTGCAGCCCTTCCCTGGGATCACGAGCTGGCGCAATGCGGGTTCGGATCATGCCGCCGTCTTCGCCGATTTCAATCTAAACTGAAATGAAACAGGTCCTGCAAAGGAGGCGATGCAGATACGTTCGTGTCTTTCGTTTCTAGCGCGGACGGGGAACCAAACTGTCTACTCAGGGGGCAACATGTCTCTAACCAGCATGCTCACGGTCTTCGTGGTTGGCGCACTTGGCGGAGCTCTCTTAGAACTCGTTCACTGGTGGAACCTAAGACGTCGGAACGCCAGGTTTCCGAACTATGCGAAATCGCCCTTCTATTGGTGCGTGACAATCCTAATGGCTTTAGCTGGAGGTGCCGTCGCGGTGTTTTATTTCGGCGAACAGGCTGAGGCCATGGTGGCACTACATGTCGGAATCTCAACACCTTTGATTCTCCAGAAGCTCGCCACGACAATGGCATCTCCCGGCGCACGCTCCGCGAATGAAATGCGCCTCGTCGATTTCTTTACCTGGTGATGCCGAATGCGCGTCGGAGCAGCGTTGTTTGGAGTCTCGCGCTACGCAGCGCAGGTATTGAACGATGGACCCAACCGTCTTCAGTACGCCGCCGATGATGTTCGATCTTTTGCTAGATAT
This sequence comes from Anaerolineae bacterium, assembly GCA_028285185.1. GTDB lineage: Bacteria > Pseudomonadota > Alphaproteobacteria > DSM-16000 > Inquilinaceae > JACKIG01. The sequence continues at coordinate 60,406 of JANQQD010000255.1, forward strand.
GCACGGGCGGCGTGGGCCAACGCGGACTCACTAACACTACGTCTGGCAACAGACGACGGTGCGTCATCGACATCCTGGACCGAAGCGATTGACACACTCCGTGAGGCAAGGCTCGACCTCTTTATCGGCTACCTTGCGGGGCATGGCATCAAGCGCGACAGTGACCACTTCTATTTCTGTCTTCATGACGCGGACATAGAAAATGGGAGCCGGCAGGGCACAATTTCGGGCACCGACATCGATCATGCCTTCGCACGCGTGGGCGCTCGCACGACGATCCTGTTTCTCGATTGCTGCCATGCAGAGGGCATTGTCGCGGGCACTTCCTACTTCCGTTCGCTAAACGGTGACCGCGCCCGTCTATTTCTCGTCTCCGCCCGCAGTGACCAACGTGCATGGGAGGATCACTCCATCGGACACGGCCTTTTCTCGAACGCCGTGACGCAAGGACTGGCCGATGGATCCACTATCGCAGCGCCCGACGGCTTCGTCGATGTTGAAGCTCTCTTCGCACGGGTCAGCGAGAACGTGGCCGCGCGGGCCTTCAGCCGTAAGAGCGGGGCTCGCCAGGAGCCCATCCGAGGCGGTGCGACGGCCGCCCCCGTCCGTCTTCCAACCGCTTCCGTCACGGCGCTAGAGGACCAAATTTCGACTTATGACGCATTGATTCTCAGCTTGCGCCGATGGTTGCAGCGCGTCTTGCTCATGGCTGTGGCCGCCGCCGTGGTCACCGACTTGTCGTTCCAGCATCTCGCCGTCGACGCGGACGGCGATATCGTCGCTCGGTCCGGCATACGCCTACTCGACCCTTTCAGACGAACCCTTCCGGGCGGGATCGTCGATACCGGTTTTGATGCGGATGACATCGCGCCGCGCGATAACGTCGATACTTCGGATTATGACGCTTTGAGGGACGGGCATCTTCTCGCCAATCGCCTACGTGGCCTCGGTGGTTGGCCCACAAAGCTCGACCCTCTCCTCAAACCTCGAGTGCAGACCTCTTTGTACCTGCTTCTCTCTGGGGAACTGCCCGCGTCTGCGGAAATGATCGAATCCACAATGCACCCGCCCCCCCTCGACGAACTCGCCGCCCTCATCAGCCTGAGAGCCGGCGAGACCATCGACGCCGCCGCGCGTAGCTTCGAATATCATGTGCCGGAAGAAAGTCTCGATTGCGCGGCTGATGTCTCGCGAACGGTTGATTTCTCGCATCTAAATCCCAGGACGGCTGAATTTCTCAAAGAGTTGGATTGGCGCATGGCGCTCGCCAAGGACCGATCAAGGGCCCTGGCAACTGCCGGGCGTCTTGTCGCCTATCGCCTGAACGTACACGTCCGCGAGGGCTCATTTAGTGATGAGAACCGTAACTATGACGCCAGACGCGAGTTTGCGCGGTTCGCGGCCTGGAGCGCAGGCAGCGCGGTGTCTGACTTCGACGCCGGCGGGTGGTGCAAGCCGGCAGCTCTGCTTCTAGCTGCCCTTGGGAATGAAGGCGATGTGGCCGCGGCTGCCGAGCGGGCGCTGGTCGAAACCGTCCGCACCTTTGATCTTGGTACCCATGGGGACGTGGCTCCGCCCGAAGTCGAGATTTCGCTCTTCTTGCTGGCGATCATCGCGCAGCACCGCGCTCTGGAAGGCGCTACAATCGACGGTGTTGCCGGGTTTCTTCGCGAAGACGAACGCGGTCTCAATGGGCCACCCATCTTCGTGCAATGGCTTTCGACTATCGCGCCCTTCACGGCATTTCCCGATATCACGCGTGAATTCCTGCTCGACGCTCTAAGCCGTCCAGAAACCGAGTTCGAATTCCGCCAGGTGACCGCATTTGAGATCCTCTGCCGGCAAGTCCTTTACCTTAACGAAACAGATCGCGAACTGCTTTTGAATTGGCGCCGTGACAATCAGGACGAGTTTGGAACGTTCGATTCCTTCGCAGCTGGCGTCGCCGGCCTCGCGCCCTTTATGCCTGACGAAGAGGTCCTTTCGCTAATCCAAGAGATGAGCGCTCGGGCGTCGGCGGCTCACGCCCTCGTCCCACTCGCAGCGACGTGGCGGGGGGACATGATGATCTCTCCGACCGGTCTGCCCGAACGGATGGCGATCGCCAGAATGGCGCAAACGGTCGATCTATCCCCGGCAGCCAAAGAGGAGCTTGCCGCCTACGCGGCCGTCGCGCCGGAATACGCGCCCCGGACCGCCGCGCTGCTCGCGGTCGCGCATCAGAACGACGCCATCCGATCGCGGGATTGGCCGGCCTTTCGTCGCGCGCTTGGCCACTCTACCGCCGAGGCGTGGAGACGTGACCTCCTGGCCGACGCCGCGGCGACGCAGCTGTGTGTAGACTCCGCGCCCGAGCGGCACTCTGCCTTCGACGAGTTGCGAGCTCTTTGGAAGCGCGAACGCACACCAGTTATTCGACTTGGCCTTGGACGGACGCTACAAGTCGCGACGCTGTGCGCCTTTGCCAGTTCCGCTGACGTTGAAACACGCAATTAACCGAGGGGAGCCTCTGAGTGTTCCTCGGGAGGCCGCCGATGGCTGTGATCTCCACCGCAGCCAATTTGTCGAACCTCGGCGACGGGGCAATGGCGGTTGCGGTCAAGTCGGTGCCTCGTCTTAGGTTGCTGGACATGCGTAACATGGCAACGGGTCAAAGCTGTTCATAATGACCCCGACCCGCAAGATCGCGCTTGGCGAGATAGGCGTCCCTAGTATTTTTCGGATCGAATGACGGCGTCGGGTCTGATTCGGACCTCCTTTAGCGGATCCCAATCCCGCGCTTCTTCCCGATCTCGAAGGACACCAACGCGCCGCGCATCACGCCGCCCACCACCTTCCCGCGCTGCTGCTCCAGCACCGGCCGCCAGGGGACGAGCGTGAACTCCTTGGATTTTTCGATGACAGCGAACTTGCCGCTGGCGAGTCGCACTGGCCGCCGGTAGACGCCCTCGATACGGTCGCCGTCCTGCGTCTCCGTGAAGCTGAGCCCGATCTCCTTGGAGAGCCTCTCGCCGCGCGCCGCCAGTTCCCGTTCCCGGAGCAGCTTGAGCAGGTTCCGCTGATAGCGGACCGTCTGCCCGTCGCGCTTGGCGAGACCCTGCGCAATCAATTGCTCTTCACGCTGACGCAGCGCTTCCGTGGCCGCCGCGCCAAATCGCTCACCGCGTAGCGCCGTCGGCTCCGTGGCGAGAAGCTGTCGGTCGAGCCATGTCGCGCCGTCGGCTTTAACTTGAGCCTCAAGGGGCAGGAACGACAGCACAGTGACGCTCCCGGGAAAGCGAGCCTTCTTCCTGTCGAGCGCGTCTACACGGTCTTCGAAGTCGTCTGGGATTTCCCACGAGCCGTCCGCGAAACGGCGGACGGCGTTCTGACGGCGCAGCGCTTCAAGCCTGCGCACGTGCGCTTGAATGAAATCCTTGGACGCGCGCGGATCGAATGCGTGGTGGGCATCCCGTGTGTAGAGTCCTTCGTTCCTTTGAGCGACCTGAGCAATGGCGCGGTCAGCGGGCTTCGGCCCCTTCGCCAAGGGCTGCACCTCGACGACGGCGCCGAGCGGCAAATCCTCCATCTCCTGCCGCGGATCGAGCGCGACATAGTGGATTCGGCCGTCCGCCCCGTCGATCGTGATGTAGTGACCGTCATTCAGCTCATCGTGGAGGCCACGGTCGACGATCCGTCCCGTCACCTTTCCGGCCCTTGGGTCGTTGGGAGCATAGATCGAGACCTCCGCGACGCCGGCGTCAAGTCCGGCCTCACGCAACCCCTTGTGCATGGTCTTGATAATGTCGCCACGCTCGCCCGCGCGCTGGAGAGTCTCCTCTAGCTTCGGCGAGAGCCGCCATTGACCCGACTCTATCTCTTCCGCGAGGCCGCGCCGAGTCAGCACGTGTAGCCGGCCGACTTTCATGGCGTGCCGGAAGCGCGCATCCGGTCGCTGCGGATCGCTGCGAGCATCGACAATTCCATCGATCGCATCGCGGACCAACGCGCGATCGAGATCGGTGAAGCGATCCTGGTCCACCTGTCGTTCCAGCTTTTGGCGGATTTCCTGCTCGGTCTGCGGCCCAAGCTCCAGAGTCAGGAGCTCGCTCGCCCGCCGGCGCATGCCATGGGCAATGTAGTCGCGCGCGATGACGAGGTCCTTGCCGAGCTCGTCCTTGCCGCGCAGCACGATATGGCTGTGGGGATGCTCCGTGTTGAAATGATCCACGGCCACCCAATCGAGCCGTGTGCCGAGTTCCTTTTCCATCGCGCCCATCAGATCGCGGACGAAAGGTTTCAGGTCGGCGAGCTCGGTTGCGTCCTCCGGGGAGACGATGAAGCGAAACTGGTGCCGGTCGCCGTCGCTGCGCTCCAAGAACGCCTTGCCGTTGGCCTCGTCTGTCGTGGTGTCATAGAGCCGTCCCGGCTCGTCCTCCCTCGAGACACCATCGCGCTGGATGTAGCGCAGATGGGCGCGCGCCGCATCCAGCCCACCGCCCTTGAGCTTGACGATCCGCGTCTTGATGACGACCCGCCGATAGGACGGCCCGAAGCGGTGTCCGGCACGGCGGTGTCGGAGCGTGTCGCTGCCGCGCCCGATCCGATACCCCGAATAGCGCCGCGATGGCGCCCTCGTTCCAAAGCCTGACTTGCCCGCAGAGGATATTCGATGGAGGACCTGGTTCAGATAGCTCTTCGCGCGCCCACCGCCCAAGCTGCGGATGCGCCCGAGCTTCGGCTTGAAGATATCTTCAGTGTCGTCGGCCATGGCCGCTCATAGACTTAGGGTAGGAGTGCGGGCATCAAACAACCGCTTGATCCTTGCACCACATATTTTTCAGTCGGCTCAGGGCCTTAAACCTATTCTTCTGCACACGGTCGAAACCACCGTGTGCAACCAAATCGGATGTGCAGACAATGGGTTATGCGGGCTTTGCCCCATCACCTTTTATCTTGCCCTCCGCCGCCTTGGTTCCCTCCCAACCTTCAACTCCATTCGGAAGTTGGATCAACTTGGCTCGTACTTCCACCAAGGCAGACGCAGTCTCGTCGCCCGACCGATGATGAGACGCCGATCAACCGGCCCGAAGTATCGGCCATCGAAGGACTGCTGATGATCCTGAAGCAGGAATACACGCCGCTCATGAAGCAGGTGACAACCCCGCCAAACGGGCATCGGTCGGCCTAGTCCGTCACTGATCTGTGCCCTCGCAACGCTCTCTCCGTTGATCCGAATCTCATCACCGCCGCGGCAGATTTCGTCGCCTTCGACGCCCGCGATCCGCTTGATCAATGGCATGTCTGGCGGAAGATATTCGCGGCTTTCGACCAGTTGACGGACCCGTTCGGGTACGTGGACAAACACATAATCGCCTCGCTCAATCGGCCGATCATCGAGCCAGTAGAAGCCAACAGGAGCGCTTTTCGAGGCGTTGTAGGCCAGTTTCTTCGGCAGGCTCACCGCAGATGCAGCCACCAAGGCGAGCACCGGAAGTGCCGTCGCAAGAAGCATTCCGCGCTTCATCATGCGAGCTTCCACGCAGTTAGATGTGCCGCATGTTGCCCCTCGCAGTAGGCGTGGGTTCGCCGGCCCGTGGCGATCCGGTTGTGGACATGGCGGTAGTAGGCAGACGACACATCGGCGGGCTCGAAGCCCGCCGTTTCGATCGCATCAATCCGCGCGAGAGCGCGCTTGACCCTGGTCTTACCACTGGTGAGCAGCAGTACCTTTCCTCCCGGATCGACTCCTTCGATGCGGCTCAAAAGCACCGACGGCGCCGCTGCTTGGACGACTGTGAAGCGCCAATCCTGGGTTCCAAACTCGTTCGCCCGCCATCGCACATAGCCGAACAACCGGCCGGGCCTGAAAAACGCCAGGGCCCGCCGGCGGTCGAGGTCCAGCCAGTAATCCGGCTCTCCGAAACGCAGCCAGTGGTTCGCGAACTCCGGATGGAATGCGATCTGGACGCAGGTCAGAGGCTCACTCATCCGAGGTTGAGCTCCGCTTGCGCAACTCGGACCAGGCATTCAGGTCGTCTATGTGATAGCGCACGTAGCGGCCGTGTTTGCGGTACTCCGGGCCGCCGCCATAGACACGCATCTTCTCCAGAGTGTTGGGTTTGAGGCCGAGATAGGCAGCTGCCTCTTTCGTATTCAGAAAGAGCTTATCCGGCCCTTTGTCGAGCGGGGTTTCCATCGGTCCACTCCTGTTTCCACCAAGGTCTTCAAGGGGAAGCCAGCGTGAACCAGGTATCGATGCCGTGGGAGGGTCGGAGTCATGGATGCGAAAAACGAACCACTTAGCGCAGGGAGCCGGCCGTCTTTGATCGCTTAGTTGATGAGGTCCTGATAACCGCCCCGGACGAGCCCATGGCCCTTATTGATGGCACGGCCGATCCGGCTCTTCATCCAGCCATGCCCACCGGACCAATCTTCCGCGACTGCCCTTGTGCCGAAGATCATCGCCGCGATCTCACGATGGGATGCACCGTTCATCGAGCCGTCCACCGCGATAAGCGCATTGCGAAGGCTCAAAGACTGCTGCGCCCAACCAGTTGCCGCCTGTCCCGGATTGCGATCCCGATAGAGGTCTGCAAAGCCAACCATGAGGTTTGTCTTGGGCCGCACATCGGGCACGTCATTCGCCAGGAAGCCGACGGCACAGGGCTCGATAGCGATGCTGTCACCGACACAGAATAGCTGCAGCACTCGCCGCCGGTCTCGTAGCAGAAGGTGCTCGGCCCCGTCAGCCGCCACCAGGATTGTCTTCTCGCAATGGAGTTCCCGCAGTGAAATCCAGCTGTTCTCGAATGGCCTCTGACGGCGGCTGGCTATTACTGTCAGGACATGCCGATAGCTGCTCGGATGCCAAAACACATCCGCGTCCAGTGCATTAAGGCCAGGGTCGGCAAGAAAACACAGTCCCCATTTCTCCGCTGTTCGGAATCGGCGGCTGAGCCGAGCCAGATGCGTTGACGATGCGAGGGGGACTATGCCTGGAGTGTCGGGCCGCTCTACGAGCCAATTGCGAACATAGGCTTCGTTACGCCTGAGGAACTCCCACGCCCAGCGCGAGCGCGTGTGGAACCGCGTGTAATCGTAGTCGGCCAACGCGGGCGGCCACACCGGTCTGAAGCGATCACGCGGGTGCATGCTCCATCACCAGAACGCCGGTTGCGCATGGCGGGCCGCGCGCTGCGATTTAAACCGACACCGTCCCTCCTCCCCACTGGAGCGCATCTGAATAACCGCCGAACAACGACCCGCCAGGGTCAATTGCTCGAAATAGAGTCACGCCATAGAGATACCCGCTCCGGTTGCCATTCGCCAGTGACGAAACTGTGGTCATTTTCTCTACCGATATCCCGCTAGCCACATCCTGTTGAACACTCATTTGGCGCAAGCCGAGCACGCCCCGAGGCCGCGTCAAGGCGGGCCCGAAAGGCCCCCGCCTCTGGCGGCTGACGGCCTTGACCCGGCCTCTCAACGGGCGTGCTTTGTGGCTGCCAACAGGCCCAGGGACAATACCGGCTCGCGTGAGCCGGTACGCTATCGACCTTCCGATATCGCTCGCTCAAGACGTGAGAAATGGCTCCCGCGCCCGAAGGCGCGGGAGCCGCTGGAAGGCGGTCAGTCGGCCGGGTTCCAGATGACCGCGAAGACGTCCGGGTCGTCCTGACCAGCGGCGCGGCCCAGGTTGGCGTAGAGCTTGCGGGGACCGAATTCCGGCGTCGCCAGGCTCAGGCTGACGTAGTCCTTGCCGGAAGCCTCGCCGGTGCGGACCCAGCCCGCGCCGATCTCGACGCCTTGGGCCAGCACCCGGTAATCGGGCTGGTTCTCGGCGCTCTTGCGCTGGTTCGGCACGATGTCGATGTCCGCCCGGATGCTGAGGGTCTTGAGCTGGCCCTTGAAGCCGCCGTTCTCCTGCTTGGTGACGTAACCGATGGCTGCCACTGTTCTGTCCTCCGTTTCGGGCAGGGGGACCATCCCCCTGCGATGCCAGACCGTCGATGGCGGGCGGCGGGGCGGTGAACCGCAAAGCGGCTGGAGCGCCAGCGGAGGACCCGAGCGGGCGGCTTTTTTGAGAGCGTCAGCGGCCGCGAGGAATGCGCCGCAGCCCTCAAAGAGGGCGAAGGCGCTGGGGAAAAAAGCCGCCCGTGACGGTTTCGCCGGCCCGGCGCCGACCATAGGTCTGACCGGCAAGCAGGGGAATAGAGCCCCTTGCTTCGGAGGACAAAGGCAAGGTCGGCATCGTGGCGTCGCTCTGCCGGCAGAAGCGATGACAAGGGCGCTTGTCCGTCAGATTCAGGCGCGAGGCGGCATGTCGAAACTACACTGGGATGCCGAGGAGACACCTGACTGCAGGCTCTTACCCTGGGTCAATCGGGGTCGGTATGTGCTGGGTCGGCGTAGGCGCGACTTCCGGCAGCGCGTGTCTGCCCATAGAAAGCGTGCGGCGGCACGCCTAAGCCTGCTTACCGGCGCGCGCACAAACACTAAGATGAACGGGTGTTCGGATGACAACGAAAGGCCGGGTTCGACCCGAAACAGCCGCTCCGCTTAACTGACGTGAACGGCCGCTATGCGGAGATTCTGTTGAAAAAGTCGTTTGATTGACGGGCATTGGTGGCGAGTTGGTGTGTTTTTCAGAGGCTCAGGCTGGGTCGGGGACGAGTTTTGCGAGCTTCCGAAGGTTCTGGACCATTGCGGCGAGGTGGAACTCATCCTTGGCGCCGTTTGGACCTCGGAGACGAAGGCGGTCGAGGCCGATTATTCGCTTTAGGTGCGCGAACAGCATTTCAACCTTCTTCCTGGCATAGCTTGAGGAGACGTAAGCGTCGGTCTTGGCGATGTCGCGCGCCATCTGCCTGGCGCCCTCGTATCTCGACCTGGCGATCTTCCGGGTTGCTTGTTTCGGTGTACATTTGGGTTTAAGCGCGCAGGCGGCGCAGTCTTCCTTGCGCGCGAAGTACTTCTTGAACCCATCTTTGCCGAACTCGGGACGGGTCTTCTTGAACGTCCTCCAATAGGGTTTGAGCGTCTTGCCACCCGGGCAGGTGTATTCGTCCGCCTCATGATCATAGATAAAATCGGTCTTTGGGAACGCACCATCCTTCCTCTCCGATTTGTCGAAGACTGGGATATGCGGCTCGATCCCTTCATCCTCAACCAGCCACCCCAACATGTCTGCGGAGCCATAAGCGGTGTCGGCAGCCAGCATCTCGGGATAGAGGCCGAAGCGCTCCTTGGCGCGCAGGATCATCTCTCGGGCAGCACCTGCTTCGGCTTGGCGGATCGGTGCAGTGGCCTCGACGTCAACGATTACAGCGTTATCCAGATCCACCAGATAGTTCGTCGAATAGGCAAAGAATGCGCGATCTCCGTTCGCCCCGGTGAAGCGCGCGGCTGGATCAGAGGGCGACAACGCCTTCGGCTTCACCATCGTCGCACTGCTGAAGGCCGCGTCGTCCAACGTGTCGAGATACTCTTGGACGGCTCGCGAGGCGTCCACAGGCGGCGACCATTCAGCCGCCTCGACCTTCGTGTACCGGCTGGCGTCGGCTTTGATCAGCGAAGCATCGACGCCGAATTGATCGCCGCCGACGAGCCCTTCGGCAATGCAGCGTTCCAGAACCTGTTCGAAGAGATGGCGAAACAGGTCGCTGTCGCGGAACCGACCGTGCCGGTTCTTTGAAAACGTGGAGTGGTCTGGAACAGGGGCAGCGAGATCGAGCCGACAAAACCACCGATACGCCAGGTTGAGGTGGACGTCTTCGCAGAGACGCCGTTCGGACCGGATGCCCATGCAGTAGCCAACAATCAGCATCCGGACCATCAGTTCGGGATCAATCGAAGGCCGACCGGTAGAGCTGTAATATGGCGCAAGGAAACAGCGGATATCGGTCAAGTCGACAAAGCTATCGATCCGCCTGAGCACATGATCCGCCGGGACGTGATCCTCAATCGAAAACTCGTAGAACAGCGCGCCTTGCGCTTCTTGTCGCGGTCCCAACATCGCTATCGCCTCATCAAGTCTCGAAAGACTGAATCAGCAATCCGCTGTTACTTCAACAGGCACTTTTTCAACAGAATCCGGACGAAGCGGCCTTCGCGTCAACGAGGGCTATCCGTCGCTTGGGGCGGAAAGCGGACGTTCGCCGCGGATTGAATGAACAACCGCAATGAGGCCGTCTTCGGACGATCTGCTTTCGGGCGCCAAAGATCGGATGGCGGACGTTGAAGAAGGATTGATCTCAACGACGGCTCCCCGACCCCATCGTGGTAGTTACACGGTCTACAGATGCGCAAAAGTCAGATATGAATGCAATTCAAACAACCATCTGCGCCCTGAAGGCAGCTGCCCGCGCGCTACGATCCAGCAAATAGATGCGGTATCGAGAGAGAAGATCGTCGTGATCTGCTCCTTCCCCTATCAACTTGTCCGTCCCGGCCAAAGCCATTTCGTATGTAAGACAGCCGGATCCATCGCCCGCCAGTTGGTCTGCCAAGCGACACTCGATCTCAGCCCTTACCCCTGCGGGAAGAACTGCGCGGGCTTCGAAGTACATCAGGCGCAAGCCAAACCACCGTAGGCGTTCATCCTCGAAGCTTTGCACGATGGCGAGACGATCCGGCCAAGAGGCTTGGTGAAACGCGTTCGCACGCCCCTCATCATCCGGCCCTGGGAAGCCATTATAGAGTCGCTCCTCAATATGAGGCGACAGTGGATATGGCTCACGCGTAGCGATGTAAGCGGCGACAAGCCGCGTACGCAGATTGGCATCTGCCTTCACGCGATGGGCCCGGTCTTCGATGTGGCCGATCGAACCGCCATCCAACATATGCTCCGGAGCGTCGAAGAAAGCGGTCAGCGTGGGTGCGGCATTAACCCTGAAACGACGGATCGGACTGGGCTTCAGCGCCAGATGGGCCTGCAGTTCGACGTCATTCATTTCAGCAAGCTGGCTCACGTCCTGATTGAGGCTGAGGCAAATCCGGCCGTTGGCTTGGTCGGGGTCGACACCAATACAGACGACCGGAGCGTGATAAGCCTGTCCGCCGAAGAACTCGGTCAGCACGAAGCCATCTTCCGTGTCGACGAAATCAGCAACGGTCGCCTTGTTCGAGAAGCGAACGAACCGCTGCCACAGCTCCGGAGACCGCTGATAGACCAATTGGCATAGCTCGACCGTTGCAAGTACATCAGACATGGCGTCGTGCTCGCGGGTCTGGGCGACGCCATTCGCGGCTGCCAGATGCTGCAAGCGGAATGTCCGCCGCCCCTCCTCGCTGACCGGCACGACAAGCTGTGCGGGCGAGACGGCATCTGCGGCCATCACCAAACTGAGCGCGTCAGCACGGCAGTTGCGGTGGTTGCTCGTCAGATAGGCCGGATACAGGCTCTGGAAGAGTGCATGGCGCAGCATCTCTTCGTCGAAGCGAATGGAGTTGAAACCAACAAAGATAGTTGGGCTCCAGGAAATCAGCGTTCGACGAATGTCTCCTACCATCGCGTAGTGCGACGGCAGGTTAGCGTCGGTCAGCCGTTCAATCGGCAGTCCGTTAGTGCGCAGCGCCGAGGGATGGGGAAGCACGTGAGGCTGCAGGCGCGAGCGCGCTTCGAAGCGCGCCACCTCGTTCAAGTTCGCGTCGGTGCGAACAGCCGCAAAATGGAGAATCTGATCGAAACCGCGCTTGAGCCCCGTCGTCTCGGTATCGAAGAAGACGAAGCTCATGGGGCGCTACCAGCGAGTCAGTCGGAATCGCATTGCGGTCGGGCTTACTCTGAACCGACGCGCTAGGGCTTCAATCGCCGCCTCGTCCTCAAGGTCAACGCCCCCGCCTTCCAACGCGGTGGCCAACAGATCAGCGGGGATCAAAAGCTCCGAGGCGAAGGCATTGGCTTCGATTTCCATCGGCTCGGTCCCGAGCGCTGAGACATCGTCGCGGAACAGAACGCGGATCCCCTTATCGACATGTACGGCTTGGCTGATCGCAGGAGCATGGAGCATGTGATGAGCGAGCTCATGGGCTGCCGAGAATCGCTGTCGGTTCGGGTGGTGAAGCGCATTCACACCGATGATGCCTACTCCGTCCTTAATGTAAGCCATCCCTGAAAGGTCTTCATCGAGTGGCGCGTACTGAAGGACGATCTTTCGCGACTTGATAATTCGCTCAACCGGTACTGGTGGCGCCGATACGCCAAACTCCCGCAGAATCGAACGTGCAGATTCGCGCGCCCGATCAGGATCGGCATCAGCCATGATCAGGCCTTACCTCGTCGTGGCTGCAATGCGGTTGTGATCAGGTCGGCGACTTGAGCTTCTGCATGTTGCGACAGCGTCTGCTTCGATAGCTCCTGATTGGAAAGCGTCATCTTCAGCCCCTCCCCTAAAGGCTTCTGCGGCATCGGCGGCAGGAGTTCTGCCACCTTGGTGAAATCGAGTGCGGCGGCAAGCGAGTAAACGTGATGCAAAAGGATGTTCTGCCGGCCACTCTCGATATTTGCGATCGACGCGCGCGACAACTTCACCTTGCCAGCCAGTTCCGCCTGCGTGAGGCCGAGCGCTTTCCTGCGAGTTGAGACCGCACTGCCAAAAGCCTTGTAGAGTGGTTCGCCTGCCATGAATCATGTTTGCGCCCCGTTCTTTGAAATGTCAACCGCACAAACACTATGTGTATGTTACAAACATATATATGTGATTAACAATTGACATTTCGGACAACTTCGGGAATCGATTGCGTTAGGGCGTGATGCCCGGGAACGAGTCGGAGGACAAACAATGTCGAAGCGAATTCACGTAGTGCCCCACGGGTCAGGCTGGGCGACGCGTCGCGAAGGCGCCACCCGCGTCGGATCGACCCACAACACGCAAGCCGGTGCGACGCAGGCCGCGCGTAGCGCTGCCGTTCGCGAACGCGGCGAAGTCATCATCCACCGTCCGGACGGTCGCATCCGGGACGCCAATTCTTACGGTAACGACCCCTTCCCGCCGAAGGGCTGACGGGACCGAACCGCTTTAGAAGCGGTGCGGCTCGGCTGCGTGGATGAGGTAACGGGGTCATTAGTAAGGAAACATCGGGCAGATGGCGAAAGGTGAGCAAGATCAGGGTGCCGAGCGGCCATATCGAGTGCTCAGTCTGGACGGCGGAGGGATGCGGGGCATCTATACGGCCGCGTTTCTCGGACGCCTGACTGATCAGTTCTCGCGCATTCGGAGCGAATCGGCCCTCGATCTGGGACGCAGCTTCGACTTGATCACCGGGACCAGCACCGGCGCGATTGTCGGCTGCGCGCTGGCCGTTGGGCGACCGATGACGGAAGTGTTGGCGCTTTATCGCGAGCATGGCCCCAAGATCTTCCCGCATCGGATCACGGGGAAGCGTAGTGCGATCTACCGAGCGAGCCAGGGCAGCCGTTTCGTGCGGGAGGGCGACAAGGCGCTGCGTGATGCGCTGCGCGGCGTGCTCCACGACATCACTATGATCGACGTGTTCGAAGGTCGCGGCATCTCGCTCGCAATCCCGACGGTGCTGATGAGCGAGCACCGGGCCTGGGTCTTCAAGAAGACTCCCAAGAGCGGGGTACGCGACGATCACTATCCGCTGGTGGACGTTTGCATGGCGACGAGCGCCGCGCCAATCTACCGCTCGCTCGCCGCCATTGACGACCCAAACGCTCCAGGCGGGCCCAAGCAGGTGTTCGCCGACGGGGGGCTTTGGGCCAATAATCCGATTATGGTCGGGCTCGTCGACGCGCTGACGGTGGCGCCGCCCGACCGTCCAATCGAGATCTACTCACTCGGAACATGTCCGCGCCCCGAGGGTGATCACCTCGACGCAGAGCGCGCGCACCGCTCCATGCTCGACTGGTCGCTCGGCGCTGACGTCGCTCCGCTCAGCATCTCGGCGCAGGAGTTTGCCTTCGACCACATGGCGCGGCTTTTGACGAACGCCATCAGCGACTGTGGCCGCTCGATCCGGCGCGTGCGCTTTCCCAACAAGCCGGTGCCAGCAAGCATGATGCCGTACCTCGCCCTCGACGACACCCGGCCGGAGGCGATGGATCGGCTGGTCGGCCAGGCGCACACCGACGCCGATCTGACCAAGAGCGCCTGCGATGATTCCAACAGCGCCGATGGGCGCATGATTCGTCAACTCATGCACGATCTACCGGCGATGCCGGCCACCGGCGCCGTCTGGCGTCCCGCTTCCACTGACAAGCAGAAAGGATAGGTGATGTTTAACTGCGCCAAAGATGTGCGTGCGTACCACGACCAGGAAGTGACCCTGCCCAAGAGCGAGCAGGATGCGATGCGCGACCGCCGCGACTCCAACCGGACGCGTCTGCGGAACGGGCTAGATAAGGCCGGCAAGCCCAAGCCGATCGAGTTCGTCAAACAGGGCAGCTACGCTATGAAGACGATGTGCCGCGACCCCGACAACGACTATGACATCGACGATGGAGTCTACTTTCACAAGAAGGATCTGGTCGGCGATCGCGGGGCCGAGATGACGTCCCTACAGGCGCGCTGGATGGTGCGCGATGCGGTCGACGACGGCAAGTTCAAGCGTGCGCCTGAGGTGCGGTCGAACTGCGTGCGTGTCTTCTACGAGAAGGGTTACCATGTCGATCTGCCGGTCTACCGCCGCGTCGTCACTGACACTATCTTCGGCGAAGAGGTGCATTACGAGCTGGCGGCGAGCAGCGGCTGGAAGCGGTCCGACGCCCGCGATGTGTCGGACTGGTACGAGGACCAGCGCGCCGCATCCGCCAACGGCATCCAGCTGCGCCGCATCAATCGCGACCTGAAGAAATACGCCCGCAGCCGCTATAGCTGGCGCGGCTCGATCCTTAGTGGCTTTGGCATCTCGGTTCTGACGACCGAGAAGTTTCGCGCTAACGACCGCGAGGATCGTGCGCTCTATGACACCATGGTTGCCATCCGCGATCGGCTGAACTGGAACCTCGTCGTCGCCCACCCGGTGACGCCAGGCGACACCATCACCAGCGGGTCCGACGACGCCAAGGCGCGCCGTTTTCGCGAGAAACTGACTGAGGCGATCGACACGCTCGAGCCGCTGTTCGACGCCGACTGCACGCGCGAGAAAGCACTTAAGTGCTGGGACAAGGTGTTCGCCACAACCTTCTTCAGCGAGCGCCTGGAGGAGGAGCAGCGCGCATCCGTGGCTGCTCCCGCTATCATCAGTTCCGCTGCCCTGCTGAGCACAACGGCGGCGGCGGCCAGCGCAGTCAGCAGCGCCGGCGGCGGCCGCCATGCCTAAGGCCGGTCTCGCGCTCGATTGGCAACGGGCAGCGCTCCTGCTCGAAGCGACCCTGCGCGAGCGGGCGGGGCAGGTGCCCGAGCGCCTCGACCGCGCGACGATCTCCAGCGACTATCCCGGCCGTGATTGGATCGTCGCCGCCTGGCGGATCAGCGTGGTGTTTTCCGACGGAGTAACCCGCCGAATCGACCTTGTGGCCGGCGCGCAGTTTCCGGCGACGCCCGTCAGGACCGCGCTAGTCGACCATCCAGAGCCTATGACCTGGCCGCACGTCGAGAGCGACGGCATCCTGTGCCTGTTACCGAACCTGGCCGAGTGGGATCCCGATGATCCCTCCGAGGTCGCAATGAATTTACTAAACCGCTCGGTCCGGCTGGTCGAGGAGCTGCTGGAGGGCACCATTGTCGAGCGTGACTTCCGCGAGGAATTTGTCACCTACTGGGGTTACCGGGTGCATTCGCAAGGTGAAAACCTATACAGCCTGGTCGCGCCCGAGCCGCCTTCGCGCATGGTGCGTGTGTGGCGCGGCAAGGGTCTCGAGGTTGCCGGGGAGGACGAGGACGCGATTGCGAAATGGGTGTGTCACCGCTTTGGCAACAAGACTCCGGTGGAGACGGAAGCGGCCGCGTTCCTCTGGCTCGACGCACCACTGCTTCCTGATGAATATCCGGAGACGGCGGCCGATCTGTATCATTTGGCAGAGCGGATCGATGGCGAAGCGAGAACGACCTTGGAGCAGGCGGCGAAAGGTGAGCCCGACGAGGTGCTGGCGCTGCTCGGCGCTATTGGACGCGGTGGCGCTGCGTCGATCGGGGTGAAGGCGTTTAACCCAAAGCGGCGCAAGGGCCGGCCGCGTGCGCCCGACAACCCCCTCTCCATGGGATTCCGGCCTCGCCATACCCCGGAGCCGCTGCTGCTCGGCCGCTTTTTCGGCGCGCTTCCGGTCATCAGGACCCTTGTGCAGCGCGCCGATGCCGACTGGGTGCATGGGCGGGGTAAGGATGCCCGCACCTGCCGGCTGCTCGGCACGACGGTCGCGGTGATCGGCTGCGGTTCGGTCGGGGCGCCGGTCGCCTGCGCGCTCGCCCAAGCGGGCGTCGGTCGCCTCATCCTGATCGATCCCGAGCTGTTGACCTGGCCTAACGTCGGGCGCCATCCGCTCGGTGCCACTGCCGTAGGGCGCAACAAGGCCGAAGCCTTGGCCGAACGGCTGCAGGCCGACTTTCCGCATTTGAGAGTCGAACACCGCGCTTGCGACCTACAGCATTTGATGGCGCACAACCAGGATCTGCTCGGAGTGGCCGATATTATCGTCGCTGCGACCGGAAACTGGGTCGCCGAAAGCGCGCTCAATCGCTGGCATGTCCGGCACGGGCGCGGACGACCCATTGTCTACGGGTGGACCGAGACGCATGCTTGCGCTGGTCATGCGGTCGCCATCGGCCAAAGGGGCGGCTGCCTGCAATGTCACATCGGGCGCACCGGCGCGCCAGAGCTTACGGCAGTGGAGTGGCCAGACGGCGGCGACATCGCCCACGAAGAGCCAGCCTGCGGCGCGCACTATCAACCCTATGGGCCGGTGGAACTTGCCTACGTGAATGCAATGATTGCGGAAGTCGCGATAGACTGCCTTCTCGATCCACCTACGCAATCTTTCAGTCGCGCATTCGTCGCGTCGTCGCGCCGCATCGCGTCACTTGGCGGGCGGCTGACCGAAGGCTGGCGCTCTGCTTTTAGCGAAGTTGAAGAGGGTGTTCTGACGATCGATCGGCCCTGGCCTTCTGTTAGGTGCGCAGCTTGCGGGCCTGGGTGTCTCGACAAAGCTGTCTAACGCTGCGCCGAGATCGAGCTTCCAAACCTCAGCCGGCCAGCAACAGCGTTGAGCTGGGCGTGCTTCAAGCGCTAAATAGGCTTTGCAACGATATCTTACTGCGTTCTGCCGACGGACATTTTTAGGATTTCGCTAAAGGCGCCTCAAACGACCGAAATGGGAACGCGAAGCGGACATAGAAGCTGGGTAGCACGCATGTCGGCTCTGGGCCGGAAGCGCCGAATCTCCTAGCTTGGCAGCACGTCGGCTCTGGGCTCTATCCTGCCATTCGCTGCACAACGCACGAACGACCGCTCCTGGCCGATTAGAGACACTTCGTTGAGTCAGCATGACGAAGGCGCACGGCAGCTTGTGCCACCGCGCGCGAAATTTCAGGCGGGCTTGAACAGGCTCTTGGCCTTGCCCCAGGCCCCCGCGATGCCGATGCCGCCGTTCTGGGTGTAGGCCTTGAAGGGGAAGGCCATGTAGTTGGGCAGCCAGCCTTCGACCTTTTTACGGTCGTTGCTGCCGGTGAGGCAGTCGCGGATGATCTGCTTTTGAACCTTGCCGGTGGCAGTGAGGTTGCCGTCGGCGACCCGCTTGCCCGCCACCTGTTTCACCATGGCGTTGATCACGGTCTTGTCCTTCAAGAGATCGAAGAAGGCCGCGTCCGGCTCCCAGGTCTCGGCCATGTCTACCTTGAGGTGGTTGCCCAGGGCCTCGACCACCGCGGTCCCGGACTCCAGGGTCTCGGCCATGACAAAGGCGAGCACGCGGGCGACCTGCTCGTCGGAGAGCGTCAGAAGGACGGCAAAGACCTGCGCCGTGCGGTAGTCGTCGCCGTTGCACCGCGTCACGGTATAGCCATGCTGCGGCAGGTCCAGGGGCTTCAAGACCTCCCTGCGTTCCGCCTCGAAGGCGGCCTGTGCCTTGCTCGCGGCGAGGCTCTTACCGATGGCCTCGTTGGATGGTTTCTGCGGTTCGGCAGTCACCATCCAAAGTGCCGAGCCAGCAATAGCATGGGCAACCATGAGCCGCAGGGCAACGCCGGGATGGTCCAGCAGTTTCCGCCGCACGGCGGCGTGGCGGTGCAGTTCGAGGTAGTTCTGCATCGCCTTGGTGATCTCGGGCCGTGCGGCCTTGGCCTCGCCGTCTGTCTCCCCGCTCGCCACCGCGTCCCGGGCCTTGCGCCTGTGCCGGGCCTCCTTCTCGGTCAGATAGCCCGCGTGGACCTCGACCTCGCCCCGGTGAGAGACAGCGATGTAGACGCGACCGCCCGCCTCCTTGGACGTGGCCTCGTGTTCCCAGGTCTGGAAGCGTTCGCCGGGTTCGAGGATTTCGACCTCGGCCCAACCCTCGGCCAGAAGCGCATCGCGCTTGGCCGCGATGGCCCGGTTTTGCAGGGTCCAGAAGAGGTCTGGGTCGGCGAAGTAGGCCCATTCTCCGAAGAGGTCGGACACGATCTGGCCGCTGTAGTCCTCAAGCAGAAAGAGCGCGGCCTCGGTCGATATCTCCTGGCCGCCGAAGAGCCACTGCTTCAACTGCCACGCACGCGGCGTGTGCTGCTCCGGGTCCTCGAAAAGCGCCAGCCAGTCTTTCTGCTGGGCCTTGGTGGCCAGGGTCAGGTGGCGGACTGTCTCCGCGTCGATCTCTTCGTGGCGGTAGGCCTCCCTGATCTTGGGCAGCAGGTTGCCAAGCGCCAAGCGGCGCTTCACCATGACCTCGGTGATGCCGAAGGTCTCGGCGATCTCAGGAATGGTCTTGCCCGCCTTGGTGAGCTTCACGAAGGTCTCGTACTGGCTCATCTCGTCCGGGTCGAGGCGGGCGAGGTTCTCGATCAGCGAGGCTTCCAGCGCCGCCGCGTCGTCGCCCGGTGCCATGACGGCGCAGGGCAGGGTCTCGACCTCCCCCGCCTCCTCGGCCACAGCCTTGGCCGCGAAGTAGCGCCGCCGCCCGGCAACGATCTCGAAGGATTGGTCGTCGCCGTTGGGCCTGACCAACAGGGGCACGAGCACGCCGCGCGCCTTCACGCTGGGCAGGATGTCGGAGACATCCGGGACTTTCTTGCCGTGGCGCATGTTCACGGCGGCGACTTTCAACTTGCCGATCTCGATATGCTGCAGTTCCATCGTTTCATCCTCCTTCTGGGGGGTTAAGGACCCTTCCCGGCGATGCCGCTCCGATTGGCTCTGGGAAGGGTCCCGCGCTCGCGCGCTCTGTCATCGCCGCTGTCGGCGAAATCTCGTTTCCTGGGGTCATGACCGCCGCCGTTTTTCGGCGTCCAGCGCCGCTGCGGCCTGCGCCAGAGTGCGGGTCGCCTCGGTGATGCCGCCGGCCTGCCGGGCGGCCTCGGCGTAGACGGAAATCGGGAAGCGGCCCTCGAAGTGGAGATCGCGCTCGATGCAGAGCCCCAAGCGGCCTTGGACGCTTTCGAGTCCCGACAGACGGACGTAGCCCAGTTCCGGGAACCCCATGCCGAGGTCGCAGAGCCCGAAGAGGATGTCGTTGTCCTCCGCGCTCATCTCGGTGATCAGCCAGGTGGCCGCGCCGCAGGGATCGAAGAACTTCACCACGGGCTTGTGGTCGGCCCCTTCATTCTCCCAATTGGCCAGCAGCCTCGCCTTGATGTCGTCCGTCATGAGTTGCATGGCTCGCCCCTTCCCTCAGAACAGGTCCAGTTGGTTGCGGGCGGTCTCATCGAAGAGGCCGATGTCGAGTGGCTTCTGCTCGCGGCGCGGCACAAGGGGCGCGGCCACCAGGAGGGCCAAGCGCTCCCGTTGGGTAACCGGGCGGATGCCGGGTACAAGCAGTCGCTTGCCCTGCTTGGTGGTCTCGGTCTCGACGGGAGGAGTCGGGTGCTCGGTCATGCCGCCCGCTCCCCCGCCGTCTCGTCCGGGCGGAAGGCCAGCAGGAAGTCGGCGGCTTTCGAGGCCTGGCTGGCGGCGCGGAAAATCGCCCGGTTGTCTTCGCGGACGACGTCCAGCCAGGAGCCGATGTAGTCGGCGTGGCGCACGGTCGGCACGATGCCGAGCGAGGCACAGAGGAAGGCGCTGGCCATCTCGGCGACCAGTTCCTCGCGGGCATACTTGCCGGAGCCGAAGCGCCCGGACAGGTCGCGGTCCAGCCGCGAAGCGTGGCCGGTCCAGTGGCCAAGCTCATGGAAGCACGTGCGGTAGAAGTTGATTTGCTCGAAGAAGGCCGGTTGCGGCGGGACCTGGATATAGTCCTCGACGGGCGCATAGTAGGCGCGGCTGCCGCCGCTGCGGAAGTCGGCCCCGGTCGCCTGGATCAGGCTTTCGGCCTGGGGCACAATCTCCCGTTCGGGCAACGGCTGCGCGCCTGCCTGGGCGGTCTCGGGCAGGCCCTCGCACTGCGCCACATTGAACACTGTGTAGCGTTTCAGGAAGGGCACGGCTTCCGGTTCCTTGCCCACCTCCCGGGCGCGCTTGCGCTCGGCCTTGGGAATGAAGCGGTCGGCATAGCAAACGGTCGTGCCGCGCTGGCCCTTGCGCACCGAGCCGCCCATCGCCTGGGCCTGCCGGAAGGTCAGCCAGTTCTGGGTCGGGTAGCTCTCGGCGATGACCGCGCCCCAGAGGATCAGGATGTTGATCCCGGAATAGGTGTTGGCCGTGCGGGCGTTCCGGGGAAGCCCTAACCCGGCCTTGGCGCCGGGCGTGCCCCAGGGCTGCACCCAGGGCACACGGCCCGCTTCCAACTCGGCAATGATCCTGTCGGTCACCTCCTGGTACACCGTCTCCCGCTTGCGCTCCGCCATCGGACAAACCTCCGCTCGCAAAACCTCGCGCGCCTTTCCCCGGAAGATCCCATGGGGCTGCGGCCACGCTCGTTCCCTAACTCGCGCGCCTGACCCCAGGGAGTGGGGTGGGCGGCGAAGAGCGACCGGTTAGGCCCAGCGAGAGAGGCGGGCCGCACCCGTCAGGGCCGGAAGGAGGAACGACTGGAGGACTTGGGGGCGCAGCGCCCAAGTTGCGGCACGCCGCGCTGGGCCTATAAGGGAGTGCCGCCCACCCCACTCCCTGGGTCAGGAAAAAACAACTTCATCGCGCAGCGATGGCCATAGCTGCGCCTAAGAGATCACTGAGCCAATGTGGCCAGATGAGTGTTCGGCCACACAACGAGGAGACATACCGTGAGCGTTGAAGACCTTCATGTTGATCCAGAGGCAGCAGTCCACACCACGCTTGGAGCCATTTTCTTTTCGATGGAGCTCAGTCGCTCGACTTGGTTGATCACGTCCTTGTTGCCGGGTGGCGGAGAGAAGATGTCAAAGCACTCCCTGCGCGCCGGCGATGTTAAAGGCCTGATGGATCGGCTCACGCCCCTCCAGGAGAAGGCTCTCAAGCGAACGGGCCTGGTGTTCTCCTTTGTCGCCATACAGGAGGCCGGCCTGGATGGCTTCTGGCTTCATCGCGTCCTGCAGCGGGAAGGTATCGAGAGCCACGTTGTCGATGCCGCATCGATTGCCACCTCGCGGCGGCGGCGGCGTGCCAAGACGGATCGGCTCGACGGCGAGACGCTTCTGCGTAGCTTGCTCGCTTACAAGCGGGGCGAGCCCCGCGTCTGCGCCATGGTCCGCCCGCCCAGCCCTGAAGAGGAGGATCGGCGCCGCAACAGCCGCGAGCGCAGGACGCTGATCGCGGAGCGCGTCAAGCTGGTGAACCGGATCAAAGGCCTGCTGTACTGTCAGGGCGTTGTAGGCTTTGAACCGCTCAAGCGCGATCGCCGGCAGCGTTTCGATGCGTTGAAGACCGGCGATGGACGGCCATTGCCACCTCATTTGAAGGCCGAGATCAGCCGGACGCTCGATCGGATTGAATTGCTCCTCGAGCAGATCAAGGCTGTGGAGGCCGCGCGCGACAGGCTGGTCACCGCGGCTCCAGAGCGTGAGGGCGTTCAGGCACGGGCCGCCACCTTGATGCGGTTGAGAGGCGTCGGACCGGACTTTGCGGAGGTACTGTGGTCGGAGGGACTTTTCCGACATTTTGATAATCGGCGGCAACTTGCCTCCTACGCGGGGCTGACGCCGACGCCGTGGCAGAGCGGCTCTATCAGCCGCGAGCAAGGTGTGTCGAAGTCCGGCAACCCGCGCCTCCGGACGATCATGGTTCAACTCTCCTGGTTCTGGCTTCTGTATCAGCCGGAATCAACGTTGTCGCGCTGGTTTCACGAGCGCGTCAAGCTGGATGGCGGCCGTCGCCACAAACCAGCGATCATCGCGCTTGCCAGAAAACTGCTTATCGCACTTTGGAAGTTCGTGCGTGATGGCGTTGTGATCGAAGGGGCTGTCATGAAGCAGGCCTAAACCAGAGATCGACTTGCCCCTATCTGCCGGGATCGATCGAACCCGGCCGATCCAGGGCGGACGAACCTACCACCCCACATGGCTTGAAACGCCGACCGGAAGACTGGTCCCGTCCCCCTGAGCCTTACCCGACGAAAGCGGGATGTTGGTGCAGCTGCCAGAGCAGCGACCGTATGTGAGCTTGGACTGGTGAGAAAGCTCACCAAGCCATGGAGACAGGCTCAGACCTTGGATCCGGATACAAGAAGGATGCGTGAATGAACGAACGGCCTTGACCAGAGCTCCCCCATGTGAGCGGGGTGGGCGGCGAAGAGCGACCGGCTAGGCCCAGCGAGAGAGGCGGGCCGCACCTGTGAGGGCCGGAAGGAGGAACGACTGGAGGACCCGGTACGCAGTGCCGGGTTGCGGCGCGCCGCGCTGGGCCTATAAGGGAGCGCCGCCCACACCGCGCACCGGGAAAGGCCAAACAAAGACGTCGCCGGCCGTCAGGGCGGCGGCCTTATGGCAAGCCAAACGGCTTGCCCCGCGCCAGGGGGCGTGACCTGGAGAGGACGAGACCCGCGCAAGCGGGGCTCGGCGGAGCTTGGCGAACGCTCGCGAGCCTAGCGGAGTAGGACCCGGTGACCGGCCTCAAGGCCGGTCAGGAGCCGTATCGCTTATCAAAAATTGCAAGAAGAGGGTTTTCCCAAAACAAGCCCATGTTCCTGTGCGATCCCAATCAGAGACTGACTGACGGGACTATCTTCCGGCCCAGATATCCGATACCACTCGAAAAGCAACTGTGGCCAGGTGACCGGCACCACACCGGCTTGCACCATCCGGCGGAGCGCCGTGTCATGAGAGGCGACGGATATCCCTGCTGTAGCATCAGTCGCTAAGTAGATCCGGTAGCCGAGTTCCAGGCCAGAGAGCGCCGCGAAGGTGATGGCGGTTTCCGTCCAGAGCCCAGCTAGCAGTAGGCGGTCTCTTTGCACAGCTTTTATCTCGCCGATAAAACCCTGGTCATCCCAGCAATTGATGCACTCGCGTTTAACTTCTGTTGTCTTCGGAAAGAGTGCCTGTAAAGGTGGTACGATGCTGCCTCTGAAAGCCTCGGACGATATGCTGCTAAGGATAACGGGCACGCCACAGGCCTTGGCCACCCTGACCAGCGCGACCGTATCTTTCGTGAGCCTGTCCCTTATCGACTGAGAGAGTGCCGTCAAAAAATCCTCCTGGTGATCGAGAACCACTAAGGCAAGTGCATTGGGCCGCAACAGCATCGCAAAGTCATTTCGGCTATCGCTCATCGCGCAGACCCGTCATGTGACCTTGAACCTCGAAATTCTAATTCGGACACTGAGGACGCTCCGACTCTCTAAAGAAAAAAAAGCCCGGCACAAGGCCGGGCCAAAGTCGCAGGGAGATCCTAAAGAATCGCACAAACTAAGCAACGACAGTAACCGCAGCGTAAATCAATCAGCCTTTCTCAACACCGCAGAGGCATTCTCCAAATTGAATCTTGATGCATGCGTGGATTAGGATTCGCGTTCGATCCGTTGTCATGCAGCGGCCATCTCCGGTCACGCACGAGCAACGTTTCCATCTGCGTCGTCCAAATCGAACTGCTGGACGTAATGGCCGGGCGAAATCTCCAGATATGGTTTGGGTTGCGGCTCATAGCCCAGTGATTTTATAGGGCTGGGAATCTCATCCGTCGCTAATTCAAGCTTGCGCCGACGACGGCGCGGATCGGGTATCGGAACGGCGGACATTAGCTTCTTG
>JANQQD010000268.1 GCA_028285185.1 Anaerolineae bacterium
CCATGGGTGCGCGTCAGCAGGCCCCGGTCGCACAATTCGTTCAGATCCCGCCGGATCGTCTGTGGTGTGACCGCGTATTGCTGTGCAAGATCGTCGACCAGGACGTGGCCTTGTGTCGCCGCCCTGGTCAGAATGTCGTTCTGTCGATCGGTCAGGATCATGGGGCAGAGCGTGCAGCCGTTTTCGGCGATTGATTCTGGTCAGTTCGTTACCAGTGTATGAATTTTCACTTGACGGTCAAATCATTTTCGTTCGAACATGACATCCCGGCATACCGATCACAAAACCCCAAGGGAGGTAAAACTAATGCGCCACAAATTGATGGCTGCCGTAGCAACGGTAACGCTGTCAGCCTGGGCAGGTCAGGCCTCCGCCGACATCGCGGCGGCAGAGCGCTGGATTGACGAGGAATTCCAGCCCTCGACCTTGACCCGGGAAGAGCAGCTCGCGGAAATGGAGTGGTTCATCCAGGCCGCGGAAGAATTCCAGGGGATGGAGATCAATGTGCTGTCGGAAACGATCCCGACACACACGTATGAATCCGAAGTACTGGCGGAGGCCTTCTTCGAGATCACGGGCATCCGCGTGAACCATCAGCTGCTCGGCGAGGGCGAGGTGGTGCAGGCGGTCCAGACCCAGATGCAGACGGGTCGCAATCTCTACGACGCCTATGTCAACGACAGCGACCTGATCGGCACGCACTCACGCCTGCAGCTTGCGGTCAACCTGACCGACTGGATGGCGGGCGAAGGCGCCGACTACACACTGCCGACGCTGGATCTCGACGACTTCATGGGCATCTCGTTCACCACCGGACCGGACGGTGACATCTATCAGATCCCGGACCAGCAGTTCGCGAACCTCTACTGGTTCCGCTATGACTGGTTCCAGCGTGAAGACCTGCAAGAGCAGTTCCGCGAAATCTACGGCTACGACCTTGGCGTGCCGGTGAACTGGTCGGCCTACGAAGATATCGCCGACTTCTTCACCAACCATGTCCAGGAAATCGACGGTGTGCGCGTCTATGGGCACATGGACTACGGCAAGCGCGCGCCCGATCTCGGCTGGCGCATGACCGATGCGTGGCTGTCCATGGCCGGCGCGGGCAGCCAGGGCCTTCCCAACGGTATCCCGGTCGACGAATGGGGCATCCGCATGGAGGAAGGGACGTGCAACCCGGTGGGTGCATCCGTCTCCCGTGGTGGTGCGACCAACGGCCCGGCCGCCGTCTATGCGATCCGCAAGTGGGACGAATGGCTGCGCGCCTACGCACCGCCCGGTGCCGCCAGCTATGACTTCTACCAGTCGCTGCCGGCGCTCAGCCAGGGCAACGTGGCCCAGCAGATCTTCTGGTACACCGCCTTCACCGCCGACATGGTGGCCCCCCGTGAAGAGGGCAACAACACCGTCGACGAAGACGGCAACCCGCTGTGGCGGATGGCGCCATCGCCGCAGGGCCCGTACTGGGAAGACGGCATGAAGCTCGGCTATCAGGATGCCGGATCGTGGACGCTGTTTGAATCCACGCCGCTGGACCGTCGCCAAGCAGCCTGGCTGTATGCCCAGTTCACCGTCTCGCGGACCGTATCGCTGCGCAAGACGCATGTCGGCCTGACGCCGATCCGCGACAGCGACATCCGGCACGAATCCTTCACCGAGCGCGCCCCGTTCCTGGGCGGCCTGGTGGAATTCTACCGCTCGCCGGACCGTGTGATGTGGACCCCCACGGGCGTCAATGTGCCGGACTATCCGAAGCTGGCGCAGCTTTGGTGGCAGAATATCGGTGACGTGAATTCCGGTGCCTTCACCGCACAGGAAGCCATGGACCGGTTGGCCGGCGAGATGGATCAGGTGATGGCCCGTATGCAGCAGGCCGACGAGCAGGCCGATGTCTACGGCGGCTGCGGCCCGCGCCTGAACGAAGAGCAGGACCCCGAGTTCTGGCTCTCGCAGCCGGGTTCGCCAAAGCCCATGGTGGACGAAGATCCGCCGGGCATCACCATTCCGTACGACGAGCTGGTACAGCGCTGGCAGGAAGGCTGACGCCGGCCGGTAAGCTTACGCCGGGGGGACCGGTGCCAACCCCCCGGCACCTTTTCCGATAACCCGTTCTAAGCCATTTCCCCGTCCGCATGGGGCCAGCGGCCGCGATCCGCTTGCCCGCAACCTGGCAATCGAGATGAGCGTCGAGCTGAGGAATGTGGTCAAGCGCGTTGGCGCGGAGACCCACATCTACGAAACAAGCCTCGCTTTCGCCGACAAGGGGTTCAATGTGCTGCTGGGCGCCACCGGTGCCGGCAAGACGACCCTGATCAAGCTGTTGGCGGGGCTGGAGAAGCCCACATCGGGGCAGGTCTGGATCAAGGGGCGCGATGTGACGCGCGTGAACACGCAGCGCCGCAACATCTCCCTGGTCCACCAATTCTTCGTCAACTACCCGACCATGACGGTGTTCGAGAACATCGCCTCGCCGCTGCGAGTGTCGGGCTTGAGCCGGGCCGAGCGCGATCGGCGGGTGAGAGAAGCGGCGGACCTGTTGAAGCTCGGTCCGATGCTGAAGCGTCGCCCTAGCGAACTATCGGGCGGACAGCAGCAGCGTACGGCGCTGGCGCGGGCGATCGTCAAGGAGTCAGATCTGGTGCTGCTGGACGAGCCGCTCGCCAATCTGGACTACAAGCTGCGCGAAGAGCTGCGGGACGAATTACCCAGGCTGTTCGCCGGCCGTGGTGCCACAGTCATTTATGCCACGTCGGAGCCGTCGGAAGCGCTGCTGCTCGGCGGCACGACGGCGACGATGCGCGAAGGCAGGGTGGTCCAGTTCGGGCCGACGGCTGAGATCTACCGCACTCCGTCGGACCTGACGGCGGCCGAGGTCTTCTCCGACCCGCCGATCAACACCGCGCAGGTGACCAAGGCGGGTGACCGCATCACGCTGAACGGCGGCGTTAGCTGGCCGGCGTCGGGGCCGATCGCTGCGGCCGCCGATGGGGACTACACGATCGGCGTGCGCCCTCATTTCGTCCGGCCCAAGGCTGCGACGGAAGGACTTGTGGAGCTAAGCGGCAAGGTGCTGATCACCGAGCTCTCGGGATCGGAGAGCGTCGCCCATTTCGCCCTCGGCGACCGGTCCTGGGTCTCTCAGAGTCATGGGGTCTATCAGTTCCGGGTCGGCGAGGTTCACGACTTCTACATGGATGCCGGCAAGTGCCTCTACTTCGGTAGCGACGGCGCGCTGGTGGCATGAGCACGACAGCAAAGGGGGCATAATCAAGATGTCCAGGATCGGGCTCAGCAAGCTCAGGCACAGCTACATGGCCGAACCGGCGGATGCGGTGGACTGGGCGATCAAGGAAATCGACATCGAATGGTCCGATGGCGGCGCCTATGCGCTGCTCGGCCCCTCGGGCTGCGGCAAGTCGACCCTTCTGAACATCATCTCAGGGCTGGTCATACCGTCGCATGGACGTGTCCTGTTCGATGATCGCGACGTGACCGCATTGCCGCCGGAACAGCGCAACATCGCCCAGGTGTTCCAGTTCCCGGTCACCTACGACACCATGAGCGTCTATGCCAATCTGGCATTCCCGTTGCGCAACCGCGGTGTTGCGGAAGCCAAGGTCGACGCGCGCGTGCGCGAGATCGCCGAGATGCTGGAGCTGACGGATATGCTGGATCGGCGCGCCGCCGGGCTGACCGCCGACGCCAAGCAGAAGATCTCCATGGGTCGCGGTCTGGTGCGCCAGGACGTGAACGCAATGATGTTCGATGAGCCGCTGACGGTGATCGACCCGCAGCTGAAGTGGACGCTGCGGTCCAAGCTGAAAGAGCTGCATCAGCGGGTCGGTGTCACCATGATCTATGTGACGCACGACCAGACCGAAGCGCTGACCTTCGCCGATCAGGTCGTCGTCATGCAGGACGGCGAGGTGGTGCAGATCGGCACGCCGGTCGACCTGTTCGAGCGACCGGCCCACACCTTTGTCGGCCATTTCATCGGCTCGCCGGGCATGAACGTGCTGCCTTGCGAGGTGCGTGAGGGCGCCGCCTATTTCCACGGCCGCCATGTGCCAATCGATGCCGGCGTCGGCCGGCCGGGCGATGGCGCGCGGCTGGAGATCGGCGTGCGTCCAGAGTTCACGCGGTTCACCGACGATGGCGGCGTGCCTGTGAGCGTGGTCCGCGTCTCCGACGCCGGCCGGCATCGCGTGGTGGAAACCCGTGCCGGCGATACCCGCATCAACCTGTTGACGTCCGAAAGCGAGACCGTGCCCGAAGGCGAGGCTCACCTGGAGTTCGATCCGGCGCACACCCGGGTCTATGTGGACGGCTGGATCTCAGAGGCGGCCTGACCCATGGCAACCAAATCCGACAACAACAGAGCCTGGCTCTTCGTCATCCCGGTGGTCGTACTGGTCGCGTTCAACGCGGTCGTGCCGCTGATGACGGTGGTGAACTACTCCGTGCAGGAGACGTTCGGCGACAATGTCTTCTTCTGGCACGGGCTGGGGTGGTTCGAAGACGTGCTGCGGTCGGAGCGTGCCCACGCAGCACTGGTCCGACAGCTCGCCTTCACCTTCACAATCCTGATCATCGAGATCCCGCTGGGCGTGGTGATCGCGCTGACCATGCCGCGCAAGGGTGTGTGGGTCTCGGTCTGTCTCGTCCTGATGGCGTTGCCGCTGTTGATCCCGTGGAACGTCGTCGGCGCCATGTGGAACATCTTCGCGCTGCCGGATATCGGCCTTCTCGGTCGGCTGATCAACGGCATGGGCATCGACTACAACTTCACCCAGCAACCGGTCGCCGCCTGGTTCACCATGGTCCTGATGGATGTCTGGCACTGGACGTCGCTGGTGGCGCTTTTGGCCTATGCCGGCCTGATCTCGATCCCGGATGCCTACTATCAGGC
This sequence comes from Anaerolineae bacterium, assembly GCA_028285185.1. Lineage (GTDB taxonomy): Bacteria > Pseudomonadota > Alphaproteobacteria > DSM-16000 > Inquilinaceae > JACKIG01. Next base: position 4,910 of record JANQQD010000268.1, read on the forward strand.
AGCCAAGATCGACGGTGCGAAGGGCTGGGCCGTCTTCCGCCATATCCAGCTGCCGAAGATGAAGCGGGTGCTGACCATCGCCATCCTGCTGCGCTTCATGGACAGCTTCATGATCTACACGGAGCCCTCCGTGCTGACCGGCGGCGGCCCGGGCAATTCGACCACGCTGTTGTCGATCGATCTCGTGAAGATCGCGCTGGGGCAGTTCGATTTGGGGCCCGCGGCGGCAATGTCGCTGATCTACTTCCTGATCACGCTGCTGCTCAGCTGGATCTTCTATACCGTCATGACCAAAGACGAGAGTCGGTGAGGATATGGTCCGATGAAACGCGCAACCTGGCTGGTCCCCACCCTCTACATCCTCTTCCTGATGCTGCCGATCTATTGGCTGATCAATATGTCGTTCAAGACTACGAACGAGATATTGGGGGGATTCACGCTCTACCCGCATGAGTTCACCTTCGCCAATTACACCGAGATCCTGACGACGGGTGTCTGGCTCGACGGGTACGCCAACTCCATCATCTATGTGACGATCAACACGGCTCTGTCCGTCTCGGCGGCCTTGCCGGCGGCCTATGCCTTCTCCCGCTACCGGTTCCTCGGCGACAAGCATCTGTTCTTCTGGTTGTTGACCAACAGGATGGCGCCGCCGGCGGTGTTCGTGTTGCCGTTCTTCCAGTTCTATTCGGCCGTCGGACTGTTCGACACCCATGTGGCGGTGGCGCTGGCGCACTGCCTGTTCAACATCCCGCTCGCCGTCTGGATCCTGGAAGGCTTCATGTCCGGCGTGCCGAAAGAGCTGGACGAAACTGCCTATGTCGACGGCTATTCGTTCCCGAAGTTCTTCTTCAAGATCTTCGTGCCGACGATCAAGGCCGGCATCGGCGTCACGGCGTTCTTCTGCTTCATGTTCTCGTGGGTCGAGCTGCTCTTGGCCAAGAACCTGACGGCGGTGGACGCCAAACCGATCGCCGCGGTGATGACGCGGACGGCCACGCCCGGCGGCTACGAGCTGGGGCTGCTGGCCGCGGCCGGCGTGCTGACGATCATCCCGGGCGCCATCGTCATCTATTTCGTGCGCAACTACATCGCCAAGGGCTTCGCCCTCGGGCGCGTCTGATCAGGAGGG
>JANQQD010000338.1 GCA_028285185.1 Anaerolineae bacterium
ATGCCGGTCGTAACCTTGCTGTCGCCGCTGATGCTGATCGGCACCTCGCCGACCCCGAAGACATAGAGCATGTTGAACTGACCGGGCTCGAAGCGGAACGGTAGGCCGTCCCGCGGCACCAGGTCCATGGTGTAGGTGTCCGACAGCTCTTTGCGCACTCGCTCGATCACGAACGGGCGCGGCACCATCGGGTCATGCCCGACGGTCCGGTTCGGGGCCACCAGGTTCATACGCTCACGCCCGCCCCGGCAGACCGTAGAGGTCGAGGAGCTGCACGGTCGTGGCATGCAGCCGTTCGGCCAGCACCGGCACGAAGCGCTGCATCAGGCGATAGCCCAGTTCGTGGTCGTCCTCCATCTTCTCGCGCAGACAGACGGCATCCAGGCTGATCGCCCGCACCAGCGATATCGCCTTGGCGTCGGCCCACCAGCGGAACGGCGGCAGCAGCCAGGACCAGCCCAGCGTTTCATGCTCACCGACCGTCTGCAGCGTAATGCGGCCACGGCCCGGCACCGGCAGTTCCACCGAAACATTCCCGTGCCGAACGATGTAGAAATGGGTCGCGTCCGAGTTGCTCTTGAAGATGTATTCGCCCGCGCGGAAGGTCTCGTTGCGGGCGCAGCCTGCCATCAGTTCAAGCGCCTCTTTACCGAACCCGTCGAAGAAGTTGTGCTCTTTCATCAGTTCGTCGAGGCCGACGACTTCCACCATGGGTCAGTCCTCCCCCTGCCCCGCCGCTTCGCTCGCGGCGATGGCTCGTGCTTCTTCGGTAATGTCGATGCCCACCGGGCACCAGGTGATGCAGCGCCCGCACCCCACACAGCCGGACTCACCGAACTGGTCCCACCAGTAGGCCAGCTTGTGGGTCATCCACTGGCGATAGCGGGATCCGCCTTCGCGCCGCACGGCACCACCGTGGATGTAGCTGAAGTCCAGCGTAAAACAGCTGTCCCATTTGCGGATCCGTTCCGTCTCCATACCGGAGAGATCCGTCACATCTTCCACAGTGCTGCAGAAACAGGTGGGGCAGACCATGGTGCAGTTGGTGCAGTTCAGGCACCGCTCCGCCACAGCATCCCATTGGCGGTGCTCCAGATGGCGCTTCAACAGTGGCCCCGCATCGGCCACCATCTCACGCCCCATGCTGCGTGCCGCCGCCGCGACGGCATCGGCCGCGGCCGAAAGATCGTCCGGGCCGGCCGGCCGGCCGGGCAGCATCCGCTGCACGTCCGCCCCGGCGTCACTGCCGGCCTCTACAAGATATGACGGATCACCGGCATCCCCGATCTCAGTCAGGGCCAGATCGTAACCATCCTTCACGTCGGGGCCACTGCCCATGGAGGCGCAGAAGCAGGTGTCGCCCGCCCGGGCGCAGTTGACAGCGACCAGGAAGTTCCCCCGTCGCCGTTCGGCATAGCCGGCGTCCGTGAAGCCGCTGTCGATGAACACCTTGTCGTGGATGCCGATCGCCCGCAGCTCACAGGCGCGCACGCCGATGAACGCGTATCGCGGCTGTTCGTCTTCCGTCGAGACCTCAAAGCCCTGCCCCTGCCGCGTCGCGGACCACAGCCGCTGGCGCGAAGGGTAGAGATAGCGTTTCCATGTGTGGGGGCCGACGACATGCGCGAAGCGCCGCGCGTCGCCGCTTTCCACCAGCCGGTAAAGGCCGCCGTCCTGCTGTTCGATCCACCCGGCCGGAAGGTCCGATGCCACGGAAAGCGGCTGATAAACAATGGCACCGTCGGCGACCTGCGGGCCGATCACCAGGTATCCGCGATCCGCAAGCGCTTCCAACAATGACTGCAGTCCAGCCCCGTCCATGACGATGGCCGGTGGATTCTCTGCCATCGGCGCAATCCCGCCCATGTCTCCTCGATCAAGGATGGTCCGAGGCTGAAGCAAGATCCTTGTTCCAGATCAACGACCGGTGCACGGTAGGTTAGACTAAAGCAAGATTCGCCGAGCGAAGGCTTTTCGACCGGCCCTCCTGTCAAGTGTACAAGAACCATACCGCGACTAAGTGGCTGGACAATACGCCGCAGCCGGCGGGAAATGCCGACGGTCGAATGCAGCATGGAGGCTGGGGATGAGAAGATCTGCGCTTACCGCTCTGGCCCTGTGCGCGCTGTCGGGCCATGCGATCGCCGGTCAGGTCATGCTCTATGACCATGAGAACTGCGAAGGCAGCCACCGGCTGCTGGTCGACAGCGAACCCGATCTCGACCGGCTAGACTTTCTCAACGATGCCGAGGCCGTGCGCGTGGTCTCAGGTGTTTGGACATTCTTCCGCGACGTCAACTTCTCAACCCGCAGCGGCCCTTCGCTAACGCTGGGCCCGAGCGGATGCGTCACGCTCGGCGAGGGCGTGGCGGAAGCCTTTCCAGGCGACGGCATGGATTCGGTCCAGCGGGTCGAAGCTGGCCGGCCGCCACCGGGACTGATCCTGCTCTACGACGAAACCCATCTGATGCCGCCCTATCGCGTGATCATCGGCAACGAGACGGAGTTGGACCGGCAGGACTTCAACGACCGCGTCGAGTCGATCCGCGTCGTCAGCGGCCGCTGGCGCCTCTATCGGGACTCGGGCTTCGGCACCGGCGATGGCCCCCCGGCGCTGCTGGAGCCGGGCACGTATCCCGATACGGAGTATCTCGACTTCCCGCACGACGAAGCGTCGTCCGTCATGCGCCTGCCCGACTGACCGGGCAAGCCGGCGCGGCGGACACCCGTCAGGGTAACGCCACGCCGGGTGCTGGCATCTAGGTTACCCGCACCCGCCCTGCTGTGCGTGCAGGCGGCCGCCGAGGTCGTTCAGATACTCTTGAATGCTATCGGGCGAAGCGCCGATCAGACTCTCAAACCGCGCCTGACGGCTGCGGCAATAGCCCGTGGTGCCCAGATCGACCATCAACTGGCTCTCTTCGTTCGCGATCACGGTTCGGTAATCATCGAACCCGCGATCGCCAAGCTGCGCCTCGATGATGCCCTGGTACGACAGCAGAAGGCCGGCATGGTCCGCGGTGAACTGGCGATAGCTGTTGTACGCGTCGCCAAGCCCATAGGACGAACCGCACCCTAGGCTTGCCAGCATCAGCTGCGTGTGGACACGCATGGTCTCATAGGCCGTCGCCTGTTGACGGTTGTAGCAGGAGCCACCGCCGAGGCTGCCGGTCAGGCGGTTCAGTTCCTGCAGGCTCGGGGCCGAGGTCGGGGTGGCCGCATCCTGTGCAGACGCCACCGGCGACAAGGCCGCAGCGACGCCAAGGGCAACCGCTCCGAACAGCCGAACCAACGGGCGGCCGACGAGGCGGGCCGAACCGCCGGAGAGAGAATTCGAACGCATCATCGCCACCCTCCTTTCTCTAGGGGTCAAGTTGCAGGGATAGTTCATAGCCGAAGAGATCCGGTTTCGAAGTGACTCGCCTCACATTGCCGCCGTCGAGACCGCTAGACGCGATCCGCACACTGGCGGCCGGGTATACACATGGAGCTGGCACTTCGCACAGATCGGATCAGAAAGCTACCGTAATAATTTGACGTTAAATGAGTTTACCAGCGCACTTTAACGAACACCTTGTCCCGAACCGCCCTGCTGCGCTAGCGAAACGACTGGGTACATGGCGGCCCCCAATCCAAGGCTCCAGGCGCCGTCCCCCTCACTCGGAGACCCCTCTATGTCGGAAACTCGGCGCATCACTCTGATCACGCTGATCCTGATCGTGGCCGTCAATCTGCTGATCTTCCTCGGCTATCGCGTCGATGTGTGGATCGAGGCATGGACGCGCGATCCCGAGGCGGCGGCCGACAACGTGATCGTGGAGCGGCATGACGTGCCGCTGGACGCGGTCTACCCCGACATGGACGGCGGCGAGATCGACGCGATGCTTGGCGAGATCTGGAGCCGTGGCATGACGCACGATGCCGACGCCTTCATCCGCGAGGCGCCGTTTTCGGGCCGCTATGTCAATGTGGATGAAGCCGGCTTCCGCCACTCGCAGGATCAGTCGCCGTGGCCGCCGGCGGATGACCGGCCAGTCGTCTTCGTCTTCGGCGGATCGACGACATTCGGCTATGGCCTGCCGGACGACCAGACGGTCGTTTCTCACCTGGCGCGCCTGATCAGGGGCACGGATGCGTATGCCGATGCGCAGATCTACAACTTCGCGCGCGGCTTCTACTTCTCCACCATGGAACAGCGGATCTTCACCGGCCTTGTCGGCCGCGGAATCGTCCCGGATCTCGCAATCTTCATCGACGGGCTGAATGAATTCGCGTTCACCGGCGAAAGCTACCCAGGCGAAGGCTATCTGCAAGCGTGCGTTCATCAGTCTGCCGCCCCGGAAGGCGGTCAGAGCCTGATCGAGATCGACTTCGACCGGTTGGGCCATCACATTCCTATGGTCCGGCTGGCGCGGGACCTCAATGCGCCACCGTCCACGCCGGCCCCCACCGACGGCGATGGAGAACAGGCTTTTGACGGTTCCGTCTACAACGATCCGTCGGTGCTGCAGGGCGTGATCGACCGCTATCTGCGCCAGCAACGCCTGATCCATGCCATCGCCGAAGCCCACGAGGTGCGGTCGGTCTTCGTCTGGCAGCCGGTGCCCACTTACGCCTACGACCTGTCGCACCACCTGTTCGCCGGGTCCCAAGCGGACGGCCATACGTCGCCGATGTTCAACGACCACAACTATTCGGCCTTCGGTTACCCGATGATGGCGGCCCAGGTGGCCGACAGCCCGCCTGACGGCGAGTTCATCTGGTGCGCTGACATCTCCGAAGACGCCGAGCGCCCTCTTTATGTCGATGCCGTCCATTACACGGCGGAAATGTCGGACATGCTGGCGCAGTGCATCTGGCAGGGGATGAACCGCACGAACCCGATCTGAGTCGCAAGACCACCCATGCGCGGCCCCGGGGGCGGTGACGTGAGCGGTGGAGATGATCGACTTTGATAAGCCCCTTGATCAAACCGTTTGAGTTGGCGACCGGCGTGCCCATAATCCCGGCGCCAACAAACACGGCCCCTAACGCCGTAACTTGGGGAGAAAGAGCCAATGGTGAACTGGAGCAGCCGACAGCATGGGAGCGCGTTCGTGGTTTCGGCCATCGCGGTTACCCTGATGGCGCCGGGCATGCCGGATGCCTTGGCGCAGGAGACCTGCCCTAGCGACTTCACCAGCTTCCGTGGGACCGATACGACCCTGACCTGCGAGTGTCCGGAAGGGGCCGCGGTGGGTACGGTCTGGGGCTCAGGGCCTTACACTGATGATTCGTCGGTTTGCGCCGCCGCGCAGCACGCTGGCGTGATCAGCCCCAAGGGCGGCACGGTGACGGTGACCGCATCTCCGGGTCTGGAAGCCTACACCGGGTCAGACAGCAACGGCATCGAGACGCAGGACTACGGTTCATGGTCCGGCAGTTTCGCGTTCGTCGGGGTCGCTGAGCCCTGCCCCTCGAACTTCACCGACTATCGCGGGACCACCGACGCCGTGACCTGCAGTTGTGCATCCGACGGTTTCGGCGGCAGCGTCTGGGGGTCGGGGCCCTATACGGACGACTCCTCCGTATGCACGGCTGCGCTCCACGGTGGACATATCGGACAAGACGGCGGGGTCATCACGGTCCGCCCGGCCGAGGCACTGGAAGCGTATCCCGGCTCGACCCAGAATGGCGTGACCTCGGCCGACTGGGGGCCCTGGGACGGCGCCTTCGACTTCAAGTAGGAAGGATCGCAACTCACCGCCATGGGGATGATTGGACCAGCGGCAGGCGTTTCCGGGCCGGCGGCCGGCAAGGCGGCCGGGCTTCTGGAAGCGCCTGTCGCCGACTATCTGGCATCGCTCGGCACGCGCGAGCCTGATGTTGCAAGACGCCTGCGGGCGGCGACCGCAGCCTTGCCCGAAGCCCACTATCAGATGGCGGCCGACTCGGGGCAGTTCCTGGCCTTCCTGATTGCCGCTACGGGCGCGCGCCGGGTACTCGATATCGGCACCTTCACAGGATACAGCGCACTGATCGCAGCCCTTTCCCTGCCATCGGACGGGATCGTCGAGTCGCTGGATGTGACTGAGCGCTTTCAGGGGATCGCGCGTTCACATTGGTCCGACGCCGGCGTTGAGGACCGCATCCACTTCCAGCTCGGCCCGGCGCACGAGACACTGCAGTCGATGATCGACAAAGGCCAGGCGGAAGCCTTCGACGTCGCCCTGATCGATGCCGACAAAGAGCGCTACGACCAGTATTTCGAGCAGTGCATGACGCTCGTGCGCTCGGGTGGGGTCATCGCGCTGGACAATACGCTCTGGCGCGGGCGAGTCGCCGATCCGTCCGACGAAGGGCCGAAGACGCGGGCGTTCCGGCAGCTCAATCGGAAGATTCAGGACGATCACCGAGTCGCACCGTGCCTGTTGCCATTGGGGGACGGTCTGACCGTCGTCTGCAAACGCGGTTAGCCGGCACCCGGGCATTCCGGAGAGAGCCATGTCGAGACGGACGATCGGTCTGGATGACGACCTGCACCGTTACCTGCTGGACGTCTCACTCCGGGATACGCCGCTGCTGGCCCGGCTGCGCGCCGAAACGGCCGCACTCGGCGACTCCGCCAGGATGCAGATCTCTCCCGAACAGGGGCAGTTCATGGGCCTTCTGGTCGGACTGACCGGCGCCCGTCGGATCGTGGAAGTGGGGACGTTCACCGGCTATAGCGCGCTCTGCATGGCATCGGCCCTGCCGCCGGACGGGCGCCTTATTGCGTGTGACATCAGCGAGCAGTGGACATCGATCGCCCGCCGATACTGGACGGAAGCAGGCATTGCCGACCGGATCGACCTGCACCTGGGACCCGCGATGGACACGCTGGAGTCGTTGCAGGCAGGGGAAGCGGGCCGAGTCGACCTGGCGTTCATCGACGCCGACAAGTCCAACTACCTTGGTTACTACGAGGCCCTCCTGCGTCTTGTGCGCCCGGGCGGGCTGATCATGGTGGATAACGTGCTGTGGGGTGGCAGCGTACTGGAGACCGATGCGACCGACCCGGATACACGGGCCATCCAGGCGTTCAATCGCTTTGTGCATGACGACCAGCGGGTGGACATAAGCCTGCTGCCGATCGGCGACGGACTGAGCCTGATACGGTGTCGCTGAGTCTGGGGCCGCTGAGATCTGGGCGCGTCGATTTGCCCCTCGAGACGCTTTCTTGCGGATTGTTTGCCTTTCCTTAATAAGCTCTGGCTTTCCTAAGCAGGACGCGCAATCATCGCTTAGTAACCGATCGGATTTGAGCGGCTGTTGATCGGCGCCGTCGTTCGCTCCCGGTCCTGTCGCGATGGATGAAGTCAGGGATCGAAGTCCGCACCGGCTGAAGGATAGTTGTTATGCTGCGATATGGTGCCGGCCTGCTGATCAGCCTGTTCACGGCGACAAGCGCGTGGGCACAGGACATCTGCCCGCCGCGTCATGAAATCGAGGATTACCTGGCCTCTGAGTTTCAGGAACAGCCGGTCGCCAGCGGCATCGCAAACAATGGCGGCGTAATTGAAGTCTTTGCCAGCGATGAACTGGGCACCTGGACGATCATCATTACGATGCCCAGCGGCGAGAGCTGCATGATCGCGGCCGGGCAGGACTGGGAAAACCTGCCCGTCATCGTCCCGACCTCGGAAGCGGAGCTGGCGGTCGACGAACCGGAGGCCTGACGCCCTCCAGGGTTCAGAGCGCTGCGATGCAGGATTCGGCTGGCGCGCTATCCACCGCTTTCGGCTGACGAATCTGCGTCTGTCTCAAACGCATCGTGAAGGACCAGATCCCCTGCTGATATGCCCAGCAAGGCCGACAGTCCTCCATTGATCTCCAGCACCGCGCTGGCCGGACCGGCCGAAGCGTGGCTATCGTCGGTCTCAGGCACAGTCCGCTCGGCGATGTTGAGGATCCGGCCGTCCGGCGCGATGAACAGCATATCCAGCGAGATCAACGTATTGCGCATCCAGAACGAACGGGGCTGCGCCCTGCCGAAGAGGAACAGCATACCCTCGTCCATCGCCATCTCTTCGCGGAACATCAGCCCCTGCCGCTGCTGGTCACGCGTCAGGGCGAGTTCGACCGTGAACCGCAGCTCCGCACCCCCTTCGGTCTTAATGGTCACCTCGTCCAGTTCCAGACCGGCCGGCGACAGGGCGGGCGCTGGCTCGTCCGCCCAAGCCATTGCGGCGATTAGCATTAGTAGTCCAGTCGTCAGCCCCCGCATCAGGCCTCTCCCTTAAGTGCGGCCGTCGCCACCGGCCCAGTGTAGCCGCCCATTCATGGCCGCATGGCGGCATCGACGACCGCCCTCACCTCATCACGCACCGGACCGGGTCTTGGCCGGTCGGCCAGCGTCGTGAACCAGTGCTGCGGCGGGTTGCGGCCCTGTGACCGCTGCCACGTGAGCGCCCTCAGAATGGCTTCCGCGTCTGCCGTAGGCGCACGGTCGGGATCCCAGCCGTTCATGACCGCCCAGACGCCGGCCCAGCAGCGGCCGACGCTCCACGGGTTGTAACCGCCACCACCCAGCACCAGCAACCGCGGCGCCAGCGGCAGGAGGGTTTGCACGACCGCCCAGAGCGCCCGGTTGGAGAGAGAGAGGCGGCTTAGCGGATCGTCCTCAAGCGCATCGGCCCCGCATTGCAGCACGATCGCCGCCGGGCGGTGGCGCTCGACCAGCGGAAGAATGGCGCCCTCGCGCACGAAGTCCATCTCGCTGTCATTGAACCCCGCCGGCACGGGCAGGTTACGCACCGTCGCCCCCGCCGATTCTCCGGCAGTGCCGGTAAAGGGCCAGCGCCCCGATTCGTGGACGGAAATGGTCATGACTCGGTTATCGGCCGCAAACGCCGCCTCCACCCCGTCACCATGATGCGCATCGACGTCGACATAGGCGATGGGGTGGATGCCGCGGTCCAGCATCCTAAGGATCGCCAGCACCGGATCGTTGAAATAGCAGAAGCCGCTGGCGCGGTCCGGCCGGCCGTGATGCGTGCCGCCGGCGGGGTTGTACACGACGCCCGGTGCCGCCAGCAGTTCCGCGGCCAAGAGTGAGCCGCCGCAGGCCGTCGCCGGCCGGCGGAAGATCTCGCCATAGATCGGGTTTTCCAGCTTGCCGATATTGAACCGTTCGCGCCGCTCCGCATCCAGCGCCTGGTCCCTTTCGGCATCCATGATGGCCTGGACATAGCCCGGCTCGTGGAACCGGGTCAGCTGTGCGGGGGTTGCACGGGGACTGTCGATGTAGACGTCGTCCGCAAGCCATCCCATGGCGCGGGCAAGATCGATGACCGTCGATACTCTCGGGATCGCCAGAGGGTGCCGGCGGCCATAGGTGGAACGGCGAAAGATCTCGCTGCCGATGAACAGGGGTGGACGGGCCATGCAGGGAAAGACTGTTCCCGACTCGAATCCGGTCAAGGCCCCTACGGCGGCCTTGACTCATATGTTCCCATCATGTTCTGGTTAACGGCAGAAGAACGCATAAGGAACATTCGATGGCAAGGTGGCATGTTGCGCGCGAGGCGCTGACGCTGATGGGCTATTTCGCGACACTCTATGTGGCGGCTTTGATCGGCCATGGATATGGCCTCTGAGAGCCGCCAAGGCCGGTTCGGCGCCGATCCGGTGGCGTTCAACGGGATGGGTTTTCCGGCGGCACGGGTCGGGGCCGGCCTTCGTCATCGATGGCGACATAGGTGAAGACGCCTTCGGTCACCTTGATCGACTGCGCGCCGCTGCGCCGTCTGACGAAGCTTTCGACGCGCACGCGGATGGAGCTGCGGCCGACATGCTCGACCTTGGCATAGCAGCTGAACCAGTCGCCGACCAGCACGGGGGCCAGAAAGGTCATGGCATCGACGGCGACCGTGGCCACGCGGCCTTCGGCCCGCACATAGGCGGTGGCGCCGCCGGCAATGTCCATCTGGCTCAGGACCCAGCCGCCGAAGATGTCGCCGTTGGGGTTGGCGTCGGCGGGCATGGCCAGGGTGCGGGTCGCTGGCTCACCGCGGGGCGTCGCGTCCGACGGGTCTGGGGTTCCGGTCAAGGCCGTGTCTCCATCGTCTCACCCCAAGATGCGCTGCCGGCCGGGTGGCGCCCGACCGACCAGATTTTGTGGCCGATTTTGACCGCGGTACAGCATGTCCTTGCCGTGCGGGGCGATCCATCCCTATAAGCCTGCCATGCGTGATCTTTTTGCCAACACCCCACAGGAAGACGGCACCGGCGCCTACACCGCTGCCGATATCGAGGTGCTGGAGGGGCTGGAGCCTGTGCGGCGGCGCCCCGGCATGTATATCGGCGGCACCGATGAACGGGCCCTGCACCATCTCGCCGCAGAGGTGCTGGACAACGCCATGGATGAGGCGGTGGCCGGCCACGCGAGCTGGATCGAGCTTGAGCTTGACGGCGATGGGACGGTGACGGTGCGCGACAATGGGCGCGGCATCCCGGTGGAGCCGCACCCCAAATTCCCCAAGACCTCGACCCTGCAGGTGATCCTCACGACGCTGCATTCGGGCGGCAAGTTTTCGGGCAAGGCCTATGCCATGTCTGGCGGTCTGCACGGCGTCGGACTGTCGGTCGTCAATGCGCTGTCGGACCACCTGACAGTGGAGGTGGCGCGCGACCGGCGGCTTTGGTCGCAGAGCTTCGCCCGCGGGGTGCCCCTGGGCCCGGTGCAGCTTGTGGGGCCGGTGCAGAACCGGCGCGGCACGACGGTCAGCTTCCGGCCCGATGCGCAGATCTTCGGCGAGGCCAAGCTGCAACCGCCCCGGCTCTACCGGCTGGCACGCGGCAAGTCGTACCTGTTTCGCGGTGTGGAGATCCGTTGGCGGTGCGACCCTGCGCTGCTCGACGAAAAGGGCGCGATACCGGCGGAAGAAACATTCCATTTCCCGGGCGGTCTTGCCGATTTTCTGGCGACCACCATGGCCGACCGCGCAAGCGTCACCGCCCAGGCCTTCACCGACGAAGCGGCGCTTCCCGACAACGCGGGCCGCGTGGAATGGGCGATCGCCTGGCCGGAAGACGGCGAGGATGGATCGTGCGCCTCCTACTGCAACACGGTGCCGACACCGCTCGGCGGCAGCCATGAGGCCGGGTTCCGGTCCGGCCTCTTGCGCGGCCTGCGGGCTTTCGCGGAACTGGCGGGCAACAAGCGCGCTGGCGTGGTGTCGGCGGAGGAAGTGTTCGGATCCGGGCTCGGCGTCTTGTCCCTGTTCCTGCGCAATCCGCAGTTCCAGGGGCAGACGAAAGAGAAGCTCGCCTCTGCGGAGGCAACGCGTCTGGTCGAAGCCGTCGTCAAGGACCATTTCGAGCATTGGCTGAGCCGCGACCCTGCTGCGGCGTCCGCGCTGATCGAGCATCTGGCAGCCCGCGCGGACGAGCGCATGCGCAAGCGCCAGGCCAAGGATCTCGCGCGCAAATCGGCGACTCGCAAGCTGCGCCTGCCGGGCAAGCTGATCGATTGCTCGCGTTCCGCCCGCGACGGTACCGAGATCTTCCTGGTGGAAGGGGACAGTGCCGGCGGGTCGGCCAAGGCGGCGCGCGATCGCGACACGCAGGCCGTGCTGCCGTTGCGCGGCAAGATCTTGAACGTCGCGAGCGCCTCGGCGGACAAGCTTGCCGGCAATCAGGAGCTCGCAGACCTGGTCCAGGCGCTCGGTTGCGGCACGCGATCGGCCTGCCGTATCGACGATCTGAGATACGAACGCGTCATCATCATGACGGACGCCGATGTTGACGGCGCCCACATCGCGTCCCTGCTCTTGACCTTCTTCTTCCGTGAGATGCGCCCGGTCGTGGAGGCCGGCCATCTCCATCTAGCACAGCCACCGCTCTACCGGCTGCAGCGCGGCGGCCAGTCGGCCTATGCCCGCGACGACGCCCACAAGGACGAGTTGATGGCCACCGATTTCGCCGGTCCGGGCAAGGTGGAGATCAGCCGCTTCAAGGGCTTGGGCGAAATGCCGCCGTCACATTTGAAGCAGACGACGATGGATCCGGCGAAGCGGACGCTGTTGCGCGTCGCGCTGGATGTCGTCGACGAAGGCAGCGCCGATGCCGGCGCCCTGGTCGACCGGCTGATGGGCCGGCGGCCCGAGCACCGCCTGCGGTTCATCCAGGACAATGCCCGCTTCAGCGAGGCGCTGGATATCTGACGGGTCCGGGAGGCGGCGGGAAACGGCGGGCAGCGCCGGTTCAGCGATACAACAGCCAGTCGCGCAGCAGGGCCGTCGCGGCCTGGGGCCGTTCCATCGTTGAGAGATGGCCGCAGTCTTCGATGACCGCGAGGCGCGCTCCGGGCACAAGTGCTGCAATCTCTTCGGAGCGCTCCAGCGGCGTCAGCGCATCTTGCCGGCCACAGACGACGAGGGTCGGACACGCCATCGCGCCCAATTGTGGTCGGGAGTCGGGCCGATTCAGGATCGCCGTCTGCTGACGGCGAAAGGCCTCGGGCCCGATGCGCTCTGCCATATGCATGATCGGGTCGGTCAGCGTCGTTTCCGCCTGCCGGTCGGGATGGACCAATTGCGGCAACAGCCGGGGCGTCACGCCACGAAACCGGCCGCTGGCGGCCAGCGTCAGAAGGCCCCGGCGCCGGCGTGCCTGTTCTGCCGTGTCCGGCCGGGCCGACGTGTCCAGCAGCGCCAGCCGTTCCACCCGTTCCGGCTCGCGCCGCAGGATCTCGAATGCGAGGTAGCCGCCCATCGAAAGACCTGCCAGAGCGAACCGGTCAGGGGCAGCCTCCAGCACGCGCTCCGCCATGGCCGGAAATGAGTCGTCAAGCGACAGATCCGCTACATGGCAGTCCGCGATCTCGGTCAAGTGGTCGGTCTGATGGTCGAAGAGACGCGCGTCGCACAGCAGGCCCGGCAGCAGAACCAGCGACCGCTGCGTCATTTGATCAGCCGGCTCAACTCGCGGAACTCCGGCGATCCGGCCCTGTGCAGCCATTCGAAGACGACCATCTCCGTGGTCGCGATGGCCACACCGTCCCGCGCCGCGCGCGCAAAAGCGGCCTCGGCGTTGGCCGGATCGCGCGAACCGCAGGCGTCGCGCACCAGCGCAACGTCGGTTCCCCCGGCTGCAAGGTCCATCACCGTCTGCAGAACGCAGACATGCGCCTCCATGCCGCAGACCACCGCCGTGCCCCGCTGAAGATCGGCGAGCCGGTTGGCGAAGGTCGTGTTGGCGGCGGCGGAGAACTCGATCTTCTCGATCACCTGATCCGCAGCCGCAAGGCTCGCGACGGGCTGGATCGTCGGCCCCAGCCCCCGAGGGTATTGCTCGCTCACGAGGACCGGCACATCCAGCCGATCGGCCGCCTGCTGCAGAATCCGGGTGTTGGCGACGACAGTTTCGTGCTCGTGTATGGCCGGTGCCAGACGCTCCTGCACATCGACGACGATCAAGACGCTGTTTTCAGCCCGCAACCGAGGCATTGCCCGTGACCTCCCGAACGTGATTCGAGATGGTGCCACAAACGCAGCAACCGGGTATAGTAAGGGTCGTTTGCCGGTGTTGAAGCTGACCGGCGCGGAGTCGGGGCCGCCAATCAACGGCCGATCGACGTCTCCTCATGGCGAGGAATATTCACGTGCCGTCCCATCTTGGGAGACTTTAGAGCCGCATCCCGTGGACAACGACCCTTCGGCTTCACGACGGTCGTGTCGCGCCGCTGGAGGCCAAATCCTGTGACGTCCGCGCCGTCACGACCACCTGGCAGACTTATCCGATGACAGCAAGAGTTGACATGCCCTGCAAGACCGCGAGTGCGGTGCAATGACCTTCGCATCGTTTGGCTTGAAGCCCGAAATCCTCAGAGCCGTGAGCGATGTCGGTTACACCGAACCGACGCCGATCCAGGAACGCGCTATCCCCGTCATTCTGCAGGGGCGCGACGTGCTGGGCATTGCCCAGACGGGAACGGGAAAGACGGCGGGGTTCACACTGCCGATGATCGACGCGCTTGCCAACGGGCGGGCTCGGGCGCGCATGCCGCGCTCTCTGATCCTGGAGCCCACGCGCGAACTCGCCGCCCAGGTGGCGGAGAATTTCGAGCTCTACGGCAAGTATGAACGGCTGAACTACGCGCTCTTGATCGGCGGCGAGCGGTTCGAGGAACAGTCGCGCAAGCTCGACCGGGGCGTGGATGTCCTGATCGCGACGCCGGGGCGGATGCTGGACTTGTTCGAGCGCGGCAAGGTGCTGCTGGCCGATGTTCGCATCCTGGTTATCGACGAAGCCGACCGCATGCTCGACATGGGCTTCATCCCCGATATCGAGCGGATCGTCGGCCTGCTGCCGCGCACACGCCAGACGCTGTTCTTCTCGGCAACCATGCCGCCGGAGATCCGGCGCTTGGCGGATTCGTTTCTCGACAATCCGGAATCCATCATGGTGTCGCGGCCGGCCACCACGGCCGAGGGCGTGGACCAGCGGCTGCTGGTCGTCCCGACGCCGGACAAGCGCGAGGCGCTGCGCCAGCTGCTGCGCCAGGAAACGCCGGAAAACGCGCTGATCTTCTGCAATCGCAAGCGCGACGTCGAAGTGGTCTACCGGTCGCTCAACCGGCACGGCTTCACCGCCGGACGGCTGCATGGCGACATGGTGCAGGCGGTGCGCACCGAGACGCTGGACGGCTTCAAGCGCGGTGAGGTGTCCCTCCTGGTCTGCTCCGACGTGGCGGCGCGCGGCATCGACATCGCCGACCTTGCCTGCGTCATCAACTTCGACGTGCCCATCAATGCTGAGGACTATGTGCACCGCATCGGCCGGACCGGACGCGCTGGCCGCAGCGGCAAGGCCTTCACCATTGCCACGGCTGACGACGGCCGCTTCGTTGCCGCGATCAAGCGGTTGATCGACAAAGAGATTCCGAAGCTGGACCTCGAAGGGCTGGCGGCGATGGAATTTGCCGCCGAAGAGGGCGGCCGCGGTCGTCGGCGCGGTCGCAAGACCGACCGCAGCGAGCCGCGCGGCAAGGCCGATGCCGATGCTCCGCGACGGTCGGGCCCGCCCGAGTCAGGTGGCCGCAAGCGCCGCCACCGGCAGGAGGATCCGGAAGACGACCCGCCGGTTGTCGGCCTGGGGGACCATGTCCCCGCATTCCTGATGCGGCCGGTCAGGCCCAAAAGGGCTGGACAGCGGGCCGAGGCCGACGCCGACGCCGGCTGAACGCAACCGCCCGCGTTGGCATGACGGCGGCTGTGGACCGCGGCCAAGGCGGCCCTTCCTTGCCATCCCACGCAACCAAAGGGTATCGTCCTTTGCGTCAGGTGCGCCGTTCGTCACCCGAGTTAAGGGGCATATGCCCATGCGTCGCCTTGTCCTGCTGATCGCCGGGTCGGCGCTCTTGGCCCTGCCGATGGTCTCGCCACGCGCACAACCGGCGGACGCCGGTGTGGAGGTGGAGGACATCGCCATCGAGGGCGTGGATGGCCAGGGCGTGGCAACCGAGGATGAGGATCAGCCGACCGTTCTGATCGCAGACGAGCTGACCTACGACCAGGAACTGGAGGTCGTGATCGCCCGCGGCAATGTCCAGCTTGCCCAGGGCGGCCGGATCGTTCGGGCTGAGACAATCACGTACAACCGTCGCACCGAGGTTGTCACGGCAAGCGGCAATGTCACCGTCATCGAGACCACGGGCGAGCTCTTGTTTGCGGAGTATGCCGAGCTGGAGGACGACCTGGCGGCAGGCTTCGTGGACCGTGTAGCGGTGCTGCTGAACGACGACTCGCGCATGATCGGCAACGCCGGTGTGCGCACCGACGGGCGCTATACCGAGGTCGAGCGCGCCGTCTATTCACCGTGCGCGCTGTGCCCGGAAAACCCGCGTGAGGCGCCGATCTGGCAGATCCGCGCGGCCCGCGCCGTGCACGACCGCGAGACCAGCGACATCGAATACAGCGACGCTTTTCTGGACATCTTCGGCCTGCCGATCGCCTATACGCCCTATTTCTCCCATCCCGACGGCACGGTGAAGCGCCGCAGCGGTGTTCTACCGCCGCTCTTCGGGTCGACGTCGTCGCTCGGTCCGTTCATCGAAGGGTCCTATTACTTCGACATCTCGCCGGAGCAGGATGCGACCCTGTCGGTCACCGCCACCGGCGATGCCGGCTTCCAGTTGGCGGGGGAGTACCGCCGCCGCTTCGAGCATGGATCGAGCGTCACCTCCGCCAGCATCAATCAGAGCGACCGTCGGGAGATCGGCGACGTCGTTCGCGAAGACGCGTTGCGATGGCATGTCTTCAACGAGACGCAGTTCGATCTTGGCGAGAACTGGCGCGCCGGCGCGGACATCGAGCGCACCTCCGACGACACCTATCTCGACGTCTTCGAGATCACGAACGACGACGTGCTGGAGACGCGCGGCTATGTTGAAGGGTTCTATCGCCATTCCTACATCGTGGCCGAAGCGATCGGCTTTCAGGACCTGCGGCAGGATGTGGAAGTCGGACAGCCCGACGTGCTGCCGCAGGTGACGGCGGAGTATGTCAGCGAACCCGGTGAGATCCTTGGCGGCCGGCTGACGGCCTCGGCCGGCGTCCTCAATCTCGACCGGCCGTCCTTCGTCGATCCGCCGCGAACCGCCCTTGAGGGTGTGGATACGCGGCGCCTGTCCGCCAGCCTGGGCTGGGAGCGTCAGTACTTCACGGCTTTCGGGCTGGTCACCGAGGTCCGCGCGAGTGTGGACGGGCAGGTCTATTGGTCAGACAACCTGATCGACCCGCTGACCGGGTTGCGGCGCGACGGCGTGGTCGACGCAAGGGCCTTTCCCCGGGCGACCGTGGAGATGCGCTATCCCTTCGTGCGCCGGCAGGACACTTGGCAACAGATCATCGAACCGATCGTCGCGATCACGGGCGCGCCCGATTCCTCAATCGACGCCGACATCCCCAACAACGACAGCGTCGATCCGGAATTCGACGAGAACAACCTGTTCAGCGACAACCGTTTCCCCGGTGTCGACCGGATCGACGGTGGATCGCGGATCAACTATGGCCTGCGCGCCGGCATCTATGGGGATCAGGGCGGATCCAGCACGCTTTTCGTCGGCCAGAGTTATCGTTTCGGCGAGACGGACAATTTTCCGGAAGGTTCTGGGCTGGAAGATCAGCTCTCCGATATCGTCGGCAAGCTTTCCATCCAGCCGGGGCCCGAATTCGTTGTGGATTACCGTTTCCGGTTCGATCCGTCCGACTTGCTGGCGCGGCGCCAGGAACTGCGATTCACCGTCGGCCCGCCTGAGTTCCGGCTTGGCGGCAGCTACACCTTCGTCGACGGTACGGGCACGGAGTTCTCCGAACCGCGTGAAGAGGTGGTGGTGCGCGTGAACTCGCGGATCAGCGAGTACTGGCGCGCGTCCGGCGCGCTGCGATACGACGTCCGTAACGGTGAGGCCAGGGACGGCCGTATCGGTGTGACGTACCAGGATGAATGCTTCACATTCGGCACGGTCCTCAGGCGTGACTTCACCAGCGACCGGGATGCAGACTCCGGCACCTCCGTATTCGTCAACATCGTCTTCCGCAACCTGGGCGAAGTGCCGTTCCGGGTGCTTTGACACACGATCGTTCCGCCAGTTCGACCGGACGAAGCACTTTGCCTAGCCCCCACAGCAACAGACCCGGCCAGGACGGATAGCGCCATGGGCTTCATGGTGGACCCGGATTGGCAGATGTGGGTGACGATCGCGGCCATGGTGGCCGTGCTGATCGCCTTTGCCTGGGAAGGCGTCAGCCTGGAGCTGAGCTCGCTCACCCTGCTGGTGTTCCTCTTGATCTGGTTCCAGGTCTGTCCGCTGACGGACCCGGTCGACGGCGGCAACCGGCTTGACCCGACAACGCTGCTGGGCGGCTTCTCCAACCCCTCGCTGCTGGCCGTGCTGGCCCTGCTGGTGATGGGTCAGGCCATGGTCCAGACCGGCGCGTTGACCGGTCTCACCCGGATGTTCGTCGGTCTCTCGAAGAACCGGCAGCGCCTGGCGATCGCGCTGGCCTTCATTGGCGTGCTCACGACATCGAGCATGCTGAACAACACGCCGGTGGTCGTGATGTTCATTCCGATCATGCAGGCGCTGGCGACGCGGCTGGGGTGGTCGCCGTCGCGCCTGATGATGCCTTTGAGCTTTGCCGCCATCCTGGGCGGCATGACCACCATGATCGGGTCGAGCACCAACATGCTGGTGTCAAGCTCGCTCAGCGATCTCGGTCTCGGAACGTTAGGGTTCTTCGACATTACAGCGTTGGGGGCGATGCTGGCGGCGATCGGCGCACTCTATGTCGGCCTGGTCCTGCCCAGGCTGCTGCCGCATCGCGGCGGCCTTGCCGGCGCACTGCTCAGCCCCGGCAAGCAGTTCATCGCCGAGATTGATGTGACGCCCAACGCCCCCTTGGTCGGCCAGACCGCGGTATCCGGACTGTTCAAGGCGTTGCCCGAAGTCACGGTGCGCCTGATCCAGCGTGGTGGGCACAATATCTTCCCACCTTTTGAAGATGTCGAACTGCAGGCCGGCGACGTACTGATCGTCGCAGCGACCCGGCAGGCGCTGACCGAAGCCCTGGCGCGGAATTCCGGCTTCATGCTGACCCAGGCGGCCGGCGAAGTCGGGCGGCCGGCCAATGGCGGCGGCCGCCGCCCCGATGAGCGCGTGCTGACAGAGGTGATGATCGCGCCGGCAAGCCGGATGATCGACCAGTCCGTGGACGCCGTCGGGTTTCAGCGGCGCTTCGGCTGCCTCGTGCTGGGCATCCAGAGGCGCGGTCGCATGACGCGCCAGCGCCTGGGCGAGATCCGCCTGGAAGCGGGCGATGTTCTCTTGATCATGGGCAGACGTACGAATGTCGATGCGCTGGCCAACAATCCCGATCTGGTTCTCATGGCCTGGGCCACGCATTCCCTGCCGATGCTGGAGCGGGCCCCCTACGCTGCCATCATCTTTCTCGCCACCGTGCTGACGGCCGCCGTTGGCATAGCCCCGATCTCGGTCGCGGCCCTTTCAGGCGCTGTTGCGATGCTGGTCTTCGGCTGCATCAACATCAGACAGGCGGCTCGCGCGCTGGACCGCACGATCTTCCTGCTTGTGGGCTCCAGCCTCGCGCTTGGCATCTCGCTCTATGAGACCGGGGCTGCCCACTTCCTGGCGATGGCGATGATCGACCATCTTTCCGGGCCGGACCCGGTACTCAACCTGTCGGTCGTGTTCCTGACCGTAGCGCTTGCGACCAACGTTCTGAGCAATAATGCGTGCGCCGTGCTGTTCACGCCGATTGCCGTCAGCATGGCTGGCGAGCTTGGAGTCGACCCATCGGTCATGGCGATCACCGTGATCCTTGCGGCCAACTGTTCCTTTGCCACGCCCATCGGATATCAGACCAACCTGTTGGTCATGGGCCCCGGCCACTACAGGTTCAGCGATTTCCTGAAGGGCGGATCGCCACTGATCGTCATCATGTGGCTGGCCTTCACCCTGATCGCCCCGATCTATTTCGGCCTCTAGACCGCGACTGAGCGACGGCGATCGGGGCGCAATGCGGGCGCTCGCCGACTTGCAAGGAACCGACATGGGATAGAGGGCTTGGAGCCGGCCTTGCATCTGTCGTAAATCATTAACGGTCGCCGCCCTGCCCGAAATGGCCGCACGCCACCCACCACATTGATGCCGTAGATCCGTTGGGTAGTATCCCGATGAGCCTTCTGTACGATCCGGAGAAACGATACAGGCGACGCCGGCTGCGTTCGCTGTTGCGCGTGGTCTTTTACGCGGCCGTGCTGATGGTCGTTGCCATCTTCGCCTATCAGATCGGGATCGAAGAGACCAAGGGGCGCGAGACGCGCCTGAGGACACAGATCGACGACCTGGAAGCGGCCCGAGAGGCGGACAGAAGTGCTGCTGTGCGCGCTGAATTGGACGCGGCCAGAGCCCGCTCGGCACAGCAGTTGGCTGAGCAGGCGCTGGAAGAGTTGAGGGCGCAGATCCCAAGCGGCGACCTGCAGACCCTGACCACCCTGGTGGCGGCGAAACTGGACGAAGGCGTACTTGCGGACCGGCTGGCTTTCCTGATCGACAGTGCCTCCGAAGCGCGCGAATGCGCTGGCACTGAGGCCAAACGGTTCATCCTGTCCACGCCCGCCTATACGGGCCCCAACACCTCCGTGACCTTTGCCGAAGGGCGCATCACCGTCGCCGGCGACGGTGAGAACGCGCGGTCCGTGAACGACGGGGTTCTGGGCTGGTTCGATCCGGAAAAGGACGTCACCATCACCTTTACGCTGATCGGCGGAGAGCAGTCGGTGGTCAGCGGGATACTGCCGCTGCACCATTCCGTCCTGCTCGGCGAAGAGGAGTTCCGCTTCACCGTTGTCGCGGACGAACAAAGCCTGGTGCGCGTGACCACGGATCGCTGTGCCCTGCCCCAGCGCGAAGAGGCGCTGGCCGAGTAGGGTCTTGTCGACCTTCTGAGTTTCCTCCCCGATCAAGGGAAGGCGTCAAGTGCGTTGGGGCTATGAAGGCCAGTAGACCCTACGCCGCGTCAGCCGTCTGCTCGGCACCAGGGACATAGCCCAGGCTGGGCGCAAGCCAGCGCTCCACCTCTGCCACCGTCATGGCCTTGCGGCGGGCATAATCCTCCACCTGGTCGCGGCCGATGCGCCCGAGCCCGAAATAGCGGGCCTCGGGATGCGCGATGTAGTACCCGCTGACCGAGGCCGCCGGCCACATGGCGTAACTCTCAGTCAGCGTCACGCCCAGGGCCTGCTCCACCCCCAGGAGGTCGAAGAGCGCCCGCTTTTCCGTGTGGTCCGGGCAGGCCGGATAGCCCGGTGCGGGGCGGATGCCGACATAGGATTCGGTGATCAGCGCGCGGTTGTCGAGATCCTCATCCGGGGAGGTTCCCCAGAATTCCTTGCGCACACGTTCGTGCAGACGCTCGGCAAAGGCTTCGGCCAAGCGGTCGGCCAGCGCCTTCAGCATGATGGCACTGTAGTCGTCGTGGGCTGCCTCGAATTCCTTAGCGATGTCGTCGACGCCAAGGCCCGCAGTCACGGCAAATCCGCCGACATAGTCGGGCGCGCCGGACGCGAAGGGTGCCACGAAATCGGCGAGCGCCAGGTTGGGTTTGCCGCGGTCCCAAGCCATCTGCTGGCGCAAGGTGTGGATTGTCGCCCTCACGGCTGATCGGTCTTCATCGGCGAAGACCACGATGTCGTCATCGCCCACCGAATTGGCCGGCCACAGGCCGACGATGCCCCGCGCTTCGATCCAGCGTTCGCCGATGATCCGCTGCAGCATGGCCTGAGCGTCGGCATAGAGGCTGCGTGCGGTCTCGCCCACCTTGGGATCGTCCAGGATCGCCGGGAACGCGCCATGCAGGTCCCAGGCATTGAAGAAAGGCTGCCAGTCGATGCGCGTTGTCAGCTCTGCCAAGTCGTATTGCGGCAGCACCGTCACGCCGGGGCGTGCCGGCTTCACGGCACGATAGTCGGCCCATTCGATAATCGGCTTGTTCGCCCTCGCAGCCGCCAGCGGGATGCGCTTGCGCGTGGCATCGCCGCCGGCCCGGGTCTGGCGAATCCGGTCATAGTCCGCGCGGATGCCCGCCGCGTAGCCTTCGGCCTCGACGTCCGAGAGCAGGTTGCTGACCACGCCCACGGCGCGGGACGCATCAGTGACATGCACCACAGCGCCGTCATAGCCGGGCGCGATCTTCACCGCCGTGTGGACCTTACTGGTCGTGGCCCCGCCGATCAGCAGCGGCAGGGTGAAGTTCTGCCGCTCCATCTCGCGGGCGACATGGCACATCTCTTCCAGGCTGGGCGTGATCAGACCTGAAAGCCCGATGATATCGACGGCTTCCTTCCGCGCCGTTTCCAGGATGCGTTCGGCCGGCACCATGACGCCGAGATCGATGACCTCGTAGTTGTTGCACTGCAAGACCACGCCGACGATGTTCTTGCCGATGTCGTGCACGTCGCCCTTCACCGTCGCGGTCAGGATGCGGCCCTTGGCCTCCGGCACGTCGGAGGTCCGCTCTGCCTCGATGAAGGGCAGCAGGTAGGCGACCGCCTTCTTCATCACCCGCGCGCTCTTGACCACCTGCGGCAGGAACATCTTGCCCGAGCCGAACAGGTCGCCGACCACGTTCATGCCGTCCATCAGCGGGCCTTCGATCACCGCGAGAGGGCGGTCGGCCGCAGCGCGCGCCTCTTCCGTGTCAGCTTCAACGTACTGGTCGATGCCGTGCACCAGCGCATGCACCAGGCGGTCACGCACGGGCGTCTCGCGCCAGGAAAGGTCGACCGTGCGGGCCTGCGCGCCGCCGCCGCGATACCGCTCTGCGATCTCCAAAAGGCGGTCCGTCGCGTCCGAGCGGCGGTTCAACAGCACATCCTCGACCCGCTCGCGCAGCTCTTCCGGGATATCGTCATAGACGGTGATCTGGCCGGCATTGACGATGCCCATATCCATGCCGGCGGCGATGGCGTGGTAGAGGAAGCAGGAATGCATCGCCTCGCGCACCGTGTCATTGCCGCGGAACGAGAACGACACGTTCGATACGCCGCCCGACACATGGGCATGGGGCAGTTCCGCCCGGATGCGCCGCGTCGCCTCAATGAAGGCGCGGGCATAATCGTCATGCTCTTCGATGCCGGTGGCGACGGCGAAGATGTTGGGGTCGAAGATGATGTCCTCGGGCGCGATCCCGGCCTCTTCGGTCAAAAGGCGGTAAGCGCGGGCGCAGATCTCGAACTTGCGGTCTGCCGTCTCGGCCTGGCCCTGCTCGTCGAACGCCATGACCACGACGGCGGCACCGTAGCGCCGCACCAGCCGGGCCTGGCGCAGGAACTCCGCGTCCCCTTCCTTCAGGCTGATGGAATTGACGATCGCCTTGCCCTGCACACAGCGCAGACCTGCTTCGATCACCGACCATTTGGAGCTGTCGATCATCACTGGCACGCGCGCGATGTCGGGCTCGCCCGCGATCAGGTTGAGGAACCGGACCATGGCCTCAAGGCCGTCCAGCATGCCTTCGTCCATGTTCACGTCGATGATCTGCGCGCCGTTTTCGACCTGGTCGCGCGCAATCGCCAGCGCGGCCTCGAAATCGCCGGCCAAGATCAGCTTCCGGAACTTGGCGGAGCCGGCGACGTTGGTTCGTTCGCCGATATTGATGAAGTTGCCGATCATTGGACGAGTTCGAACGCCTCCAGGCCTGACAGCCGCA
>JANQQD010000353.1 GCA_028285185.1 Anaerolineae bacterium
GTAAGCCATCGTCTCTATCTCCCACCGGGCGGGCTATGGGGGAGGCGCCCGCCCGGCTCTCTGCAGCCGACTACAGCCCGGCTGCGTGGCGTCTCTTGCGCCCCTATTGGGGTGCGTAAATCCGTGGTTGGGCATCGTCCGGCACGCGATGGAGGCCGCGCGCTAGCGGATGTACTGGCGCCCCGCTCTTCGACGTGCCGATGCAGTAGAGGCGTTCGTCGGCGCCGATGTTCGACGGCTGTCCGAAGTCCTCAAGAATCTCATCGATCCAAAGACCGTCGTGACGCTCCGCAGCTGCGCCGAACGCCACAACCCGCAGCGCCGACTCCCGAGCCGCACCCTCGACAAAGCTTCTGTTGAGCTGCGCGGCATCGCGGGCGTATGGGCAGAAGGAGCCTTGTTCCCACCAAGGCAACTGCTGGCACCAACGCCATAGATCGGCCGGGCTACTGGATCGAAACGGGTAGAGGTTGACGACGATCAAGCCGCCGTAGCCCCAGCGGTACGAAAAGCCGATGATGCGGCGCAGAGTGGGGTCGTCCTGCTTCGCATCGGCCGTTGACGGGTTGAGCATCAGCCAAGCAACGGGTGCGCCGGTACCCCACCAACGGCGAAGCTCGTAGCGGTAGGTTCCGCAGTCCGAGAGCTTTGCCGAACTCTCCCAAGACGCGGGCATCTTGGGGTTGGGGGGCGTCTCGAAAAGTTCGGCGTGAGCGCTCATCCCTGCGGCGCCTTCTCGATCAACTCTGCTTCGTGATGCAGGGCGCGGGCTTGGGTTTCGTGGTGCATGATCGCGGCGCGATTCTCGTTGGTTTCGCCAAGCTGGTAGGCTAAGCACTGAATCTTCGCGGCCTCGGACGAATGCAGCTCAGCCCGCTTGCGGAGAAACGCTGCGCCCCACTCGCGCTCATCGACGGGAAGGTCGGTCATGCCTGCCTCCGCCGGTCCGAACTGGCGGCGCGGGCCTGCGATTGAGTCACTTCGCCAAGCGCCGCCGTTTGGGCCTCGGCAACCAGGATGCGCTCAATTGCATCGCTGTCCGTCACTGGATCGAGCTTGCGCGGTCGATACTGTTCCGTGTCGAGCCAGCCAGCCGAGCGCATCAGCGTTGCGGTTGTCGGGCGCTCGCTTACAAAGATGTGGTGAGGCGACGGAGCCTTGCGCGGACCAGGGTCCTGCGTCTCGACGTAGTAGCCACCCGGCAGCTCATAGAGCTCGCGCCCGGTCATGACGCCACCACGCGCTCGTGTTCGCGGCCGGTGCTGGTCAGCTGAGCCGGGTGCTTGCGCTTACGCGTGGCTAGCAAGGCCCACCACCAGGCGTCAGGCACGACGCCCTCAACCACCTCCATTGAGGCGAAGGCAATCCCCTCTGCGAAGAACGCCTCCAGCGCTGCTTTGGCCTCGGCAAAAGACTGGAAGTGTTTGGTGAAGTCGCTCCACTCGCTAGATGAGCGGGCGTTGCGTGCGTTCCACGTCACGCGATACGGGTGAGTCTTCGGGTTCCAGGTCATGACGCCACCAGCAGGCTTGCGTTGTGCGCGCGCTCGGCAGCCCACTCGCGCTTCAGCTCTTCGGCCGCGTCCTGGTAGTTGCGGTAGAGCGTGTCGCCGTTGTCGAAGATGACGGTGGTGAAGCGGTAGCCGTGGCGGCCCTGAGCAACGTCATCAATGGCGTCGGCCTCGTCGGAGAACGTGCAGGGGAACCAATCGCCCTTGTCGTCGGGGTCGATCATGTTGACCCAGAGGACCGGGGTGCGCTTGGGCTGATCGAGCTTTGGGCTGTTCTGCATGTCTCGCTCCCATCGGGTGCCTTGCGGCGTGTTGATGGGAGGATATTACGGATATCGTAACGTTCGGGTCAAGCAGAAAATTACGGTAATCGTAACTTCTAGATTTCGCGGAAGAGCATGTGGGCCACCACGAGGCCCGTAATTCGTAACGGCTCAATGCCGCCGTCGTCGAAGCGCACGCCGTTCTGCGGAACCTCAATCGGCTCCTGATAGCGCGGATCGGTAGAGCGCGGCACAAGCCAAACGGTGCCGTCGTCCGCGACGTGATACTCCTTGAGCGTAGCCTCGGTCACGTCCGGCAGCTCGGCATGGGCGCGCTCGACAACGACGTGATCGCCATGCTTGAAGCCGCGATCTTCTGGCAGTTCATAAGATGGTATGCAGAAAACGATGGAGCCATCTGGATAAACGGCGCTCATCGAAGAGCCCTTAACTTTCAGTCCGTAAATGGTTTTTCCAGAAAAGCTAGCAGGGGGCAGTGTAACATCAACCACTTCGCTCTCCGGCAATTCATGCGTTTCAACCCATGCGCCTGCTTGAACGAATTGTGACACTCGTATGCTGAGAGAGCTAT
The DNA here is from genome assembly GCA_028285185.1 of Anaerolineae bacterium. GTDB lineage: Bacteria > Pseudomonadota > Alphaproteobacteria > DSM-16000 > Inquilinaceae > JACKIG01. The sequence goes on from JANQQD010000353.1 coordinate 2,366, forward strand.
GGTTTAATGTTTGTATGCCGTTAAAAAGCCGGTGAAGGTCTTCCACGCTGATGCCAAGGAATTGCGCCGCGGGCAGCCACTCGTTGGGCCGCAAGTTACGGACGCCCTTCTTCATTTCCGTGATGCGCGATGGAGGAATGTCCAGGTGCCTTGCAAGCGCGGCTTGGCTCTTGCCGACGTCACGCAGCAGTCGGTCGAGGAAGTGTTCGTCATCGTTACGCATACCGGAAAACCTGACATAACAAAGGCCTCCATGCTCTAACGATTGCCGTAATGATTGGGGTTGCTCAAGCATTACGGATATCGTAATGTCATGGGCATGAACAACGCGACAGCCATCATCCAGGCGTTCGGTGGATTGTCGAAGGCGGCGTCAGCCATAGGCGCGCCGGTTTCCACCGTTCAGCACTGGCGAGATACCGGCCGCATCCCCCGCTGGCGAGAGCAGCAGGTGCGGGAAGCCGCCGTGAAAGTGGGTTTGACCCTTCCTGTTGAGGGGGCGCCCCAATGACCGCCGCCGCTACCTGCATCGCCTTCCAGTCCGCCAAGATCGGCGGCGATGAGGCTGTGCGGCTGCGTCATGAGTCTCAAAACCCTCGTCATGGGCACACCATGACAGAGGGGCAGTCATCCATGTTGGAAATGCGTTCCGAGCGCTTGGAAAACCGTTCCAGGCTCATGCGCGAGTTCATGCAGGACATCGGCGGACCAGTGCGCAGCGGAGAGAATCGCGCCCGTTGGGTAGAGCGCGTGGCCTTCGCCGCCGGTCTCTCGTACCGCCGGGCAAAGAGCGTCTGGTATCGCGAGCCCGTCCGCATTGACCGCGACGAACTCGACCGCGCGGAAGCGGCCGCACATCACGCCAAGCAGGCAGAGATAGCCGAGCTACGCGCCCGGCTCGACAAGCTGGAGAAAGACATTGCGGAAACTGATGCGCTGGCGTCGGGAATTACACCTGCGTCTAGCCCGCTGGCACACGGCCAAAGCTGAGCGGCTGGCGATGTGGCTGCACGCGCGATACCGGGGGCCGCAGTCGTGATCAGTGTGCCGCAGAATATCAGCGTTGCTCACGCCCGTCTGCCGCAGGCGTACGAGCAAGCGAAAGCCGCGCTCGCGAACTGCGCCAGCATCGACGAGTGCCAGACCTGGGCGAACAAGGCGGAGGCTCTGGCCTCGTACGCCAAGCAAGCTGATGACGACACGCTGAGGAAGCAGGCTGACCGCATTCAGGCTCGGGCGATCAGGCGTTGCGGGGAGCTACTCAAGACTTTCAACACCGGGCCACAAGGTGGGCGCCCAAAAAACGATGACGGCACCGACACCGTTTCGCAAAGGCAGGCAGCATCAGATGCTGGCCTCTCCGAACGTCAGAGGGTCACTGCCGTCCGCGTCGCCAACGTCCCGTCACAAGATTTTGAAACGGCCGTCGACAGCGAAGCGCCGCCAACCGTCACCAAGCTTGCCGAGATGGGCAAGAAGACGCGTGAGGCGCCTCCCGGCTTCAAACGCGCCACCGAGGCGATAGGCACGCTGCGCCGCTTCGCGGAGTTCTGCAACTCCAACAGCCCGGAAGACGTGGCCGGAGGCGTCTACGACTACGAAATCGCGGCTCTGAAGCAGCACGTCGGTGTGATCGACGGCTGGCTAGACCGCTTCGTCATCAACCTCGGAAAGGATTGACCCATGTCCGATCAGGACCAAGGGCGCCTTGTTGCGATCATCACACAGCAGCTCGATAGCTTGGCCGCTGCCGGCACGCCGTGGCGCGCTCAGTGGATCGCACACGCCATTGTCAACGAGCATTGCGCCGCTCTCGACGGCGACCATGAAGACGCGTGGTTCTGGCGCAAGACCAGCTACGCGGCGACACGTGAAGCTGTCCGAAAGGAGATCAGCCGGCGCGCTGGCGACGATTCCCAGAAGAAGGATCGGCCCCAGCTCCGGTTGCCCGGCTTCGACCGCGAACACCTTCAAGACTACTACGTCGTTCGCCGTGATGGCGATGACATCGGCGTGCCTGTCACGGCGCTGACCGACCAAGAGATCGACGCGAAGGCCGATCTCTACGAGAGCATGGCGCGGGCTTGCTCTGCCCACGCAGATGAACTTCGGCGCTTCAAGGCTTGGCGTGCTGACCTGCTGCGGGACGCCGAAAGCTCATGACCCTCTGCGTGGCGCCTGCCCTGATCTTCGACGGCTCCTCCCTGACTGCGCCCGGCGTTTCGGCGCCGGGCGGCTCTTTTTCGGAGGCTGCGGACTGATGCGCATCGTCGGCATAGACCCCGGACTGAGCGGCGCTATCGCGGTCATCGAAGACGGCGGCGACCGCATCCTTGAATGCATCGACATGCCGACGCTGGCGCTCAAGCGCGGGCGGAAGAACAAGCGGGAGCTGGATCACGTCGAGCTTGCCTTGGCTATGCTCCGCTTGTGCGACGGCGCCTCTGCCGTCTTTGTCGAGCGCGTTCAGTCCATGCCAGGGCAGGGTGTGTCGTCATCCTTCGCCTTCGGTCGCGCGACCGGGATTGTGATCGGGCTGACTGCCGCCCAGCAGGTCCCACTCCATGAGATCGCGCCCGTGAAGTGGCGCCGTATCGTCGGGCTCGCCAGCGGCTCCGGCAAGGATGCTGCCCGCGCACTCTGCAAGCGCAACTGGCCGGTCAATGCTCCGCTCTGGTCCCGTGTGAAGGACGAGGGCAGGGCGGACGCAGCGTTGATCGCGCTGGCGGGCCTGAGAACGCTTCAATCGAACAAGACGGGGGTTGTGGCTGAATAACCAATAGGCCGCCCGGCCCCTCTCCCCGGCGTGTGGCCCCCGTCGCCGTCCCACACGAAGCGAGAGGCATGCGAAAGGAGAGAAACAGCATGAAAAACATCACTGTGGATCACTTGGCCGATCTCGGCGCTGCCGAGGTCGCCAACCTACCGCCAGGGGTGCTGGCGGATTTGCAAGCCGAGATCAAAGCCCGCGAAGAGGTGCTGAAGTGCCAGAAGTCGGTTCTGGAGTCGGGCTTGCAGAGCAAGTACCTCCGGCAGGTCGAGACCGCGCTTCGAGAAGAAGGGCGAGACAGCGGCACCGTTACGCTGGTCGATGACGCGCACAAGGTCAAAGTCAACGTCCCGAAGCGTGTGAAGTGGCATGCGCGGGAGCTGGCTGTCATCTGTGCCCGTATCCGTGACAACGGCGACGACCCAGCCGAGTACGTAAAGACCGAGCTGAAGGTCGATGAGCGTGCCTATCAAGCTTGGCCGCAAGCAATTCGGTCGGTCTTCGAGCCGGCGCGAACCGTCGAGACGGGTAAGCCCTCGTTCGCAATCGAGGAGCTGCAGTCATGACGCTCCCGATCATCACAGCCGATCAGCGATTGGCCGAACAGCGCACCATCAAGGGCGTGATCTTCGGCCCGTCCGGTATCGGCAAGACATCGCTGCTTTGGACGCTCGACGCCGACAAGACGCTGTTCTTCGACTTGGAGGCCGGCGACTTGGCGGTACAAGGCTGGACCGGAGACGCGATCCGCCCCCGGACCTGGGCGGAATGCCGAGACTTCGCTGTGTTCATCGGCGGTCCCAATCCGGCGTTGCCGCCGGAGATGCCTTACAGCCAGGCGCACTACAACGCGGTGTGCGAGCGCTACGGCGATCCCGCGTCGCTCGACAAGTACGACACGATCTTCGTGGACTCCATTACCGTTGCCGGGCGGCTCTGTTTCACCTGGGCGCAACAGCAGCCGGAGGCGTTCAGCGAGCGCAGCGGCAAGCCGGACATCCGTGGGGCCTATGGCCTGCACGGACGGGAAATGCTGCGCTGGCTGACGCATCTTCAGCACACGCGGGATCGCAACGTCTGGTTCGTCGGCATCCTCGACAAGAAGGTCGATGACTTCAACCGGGTTCAATTCGTGCCGCAGATCGAAGGCGCGAAAACCGGCTTGGAGCTGCCCGGCATTGTCGATCAATGCGTCTGCATGGTCGAGATCCGGGACGAGGAAAACCAGACCTATCGGGCCTTCGTCTGCACCACTCTGAATGAGTGGGGCTACCCCGCAAAGGACCGCAGCGGACGCCTCGATTCCATCGAAGAACCGCACCTCGGCAAGCTGATGAGCAAGATCAGCGGGCCACGCAAGACAGAGCCGGGCCGGCTCACAACCACGATCCCCGGCCCGGCTCCTACCCCAGTCACTCAGCAGTGAGAGAGGATATTCAAATGTTTGACTTCAACGACGCCGACAAGCAAGGCGGCGATTTCGAGTTGATCCCGGCCGGAACCGAGGTTCCGGTCATGATGGCCCTGCGTCCCGGCGGGCATGGCGAAGGCGGCTGGCTTCGCCAGTCCAACGCTGGCGACAAGCTCATGCTCGATTGCGAATTCACCGTTACGAGTGGCGAGTACGCCAATCGCAAGTTCTGGGGAATGATGGTTGTCGAAGGCAGCGAGAAAGCTGCCAACATCAGCCGCGCAACCTTGCGGGCGATTCTGGAAGCCACACGCGGGATCGATCCCAACGACCAGACGACCGCGGCTCAGCAGGCGCGTGTCGTCACCGGCTGGGGCGATTTCAATGCCGCCGAGTTCATTGCAAAGGTCGGTATCGAGCGCGGCAAGGACGGATATGCGGACAAGAACAAGCTGCAGACCGTCGTGCATGGCCAGAAGGCCACAGGGACAGCGCATGCCTTCCCACGTGGTCACACAGCTGAGGAGACCGCAAAGGCTGCGCAGGCCCTCCACACAACAGCCCCCGGCCGTCCGGCCTGGGCGTCCTGACCATGGCTACCAAGAGGCGGGGCGGCGAAAGCCGTCCCGTTTCACACGACGACACCCTGCAGCGTGAAGCCGAGGCGGCAGCGGCGGCAGCGCTTGGCCGTGCCCTGGCGGAGGCTTGCGGTGAGCGTTTTCACCGACCGATCGCCAGCCTTTCACCCGACGACATCAGACGGGCTGCCGTCGCCTGCCTCGCCGGGTTCATCTGCTGCCGCGCTCAACAGGCCAAGGTGCAAGGGCTGACCGCACAGGAAGCCGAGGAGCACATTTTCGCATGACCGATCCAGACGAGATCGAACAACGGCGCCTAGAAGCTGCGAAGCGCGATATGGCGGAAGTCATCGCCGAGATCGGCTTCGACGTAGCGCCAAGCGAATGGACAGCAGAGCAAGCTTTGACCGTTGCCACCGCCGCCGTGAATGGCTGGCTGAGCGAGGCGCCGTTCTAGATGGACTTCGACTTCAACCACCGCATCACCAAGCGAGAGGCCTTCGCGAACGCGGTAAACGCGCATCTCGACCGCGCCATGCTGAACCGGCAGGCGAAAGAGACGCCGCGCGACTACCTCGGCGTATCTGGCCTGGGGCGAAAGTGCGAGCGGCAGATTCAGTACGACTACGCCGGGGCCCCGAAGGACGAAGGCGCAGGATTCAAACCGCAAACGCTCCGCTGGTTCGAAGACGGCCACATCGGCGAAGACACAGCCGCGCGGTGGTTCAAGGACGCCGGCTTCGATCTGCGAACCGTCAAACCGGACGGAAAGCAATTCGGCTTCTCAGCGGCAGACGGTCGGTTTCGCGGGCACATAGATGGCTCCTTCGCCAACGGCCCGGATCTGCCGAGCATCACCTATCCCTGCCTTTGGGAGCATAAGCGCCTGGGCGCCAAGTCATGGCGCGAAGTGGTCAAGAAGGGCGTCGTTGCGGCCCGGCCGGTCTACGCGGCGCAGATCGCCCTCTATCAGGCTTATCTCGACCTGACGGCGCCAGCCGTCTTCACGGCGACCAACCGCGATACGCTTGAGCTGCATCACGAGGCCGTGCCCTTCGATGCTGCCTTGGCGCAAGAGATGAGCGACCGGGCGGCGCGCATCATCACAGCAACCGACGCGCATGAGCTTCTGCCGCGGGGGTTCTCCGATCCCGCACACTTCGAATGCCGAATGTGCGCCTGGGCGCAGAGGTGCCGGGCTTGACGATGCTGGACTTCAACGACGCGCCGTCTCTCAATCCGGCCACACTGGAACCAGACCGAGAGGCGCTCGCCACCTACTTGGGCGTGATTGCCGAAGGCCTCGATGGCTGGTTGCCGTTTCGAGGCTTCATCGACCAAGGACAGGCACACACACACCGGCCTTACAATGAATGGATCGATCTTAACCACAGTGACGCTGTGTCGGTTCTCTACACCATGTCTGCCTATGCGGCTGGGCATGGTATCGCTGCCTACTGCATCCCCGGTTCAGTCACTTCACGGGGCGAAGCAAAGGCGCGCGACGTTCATCAGATTCGCAATATTCTGGTCGATATCGATGCCGGAGAGATTCACACGAAACTAGCCCACCTCGCCCAATGGATCGGCACACCAACGCTGATAATCGAGAGTGGAGGCAGAACGAAGGACGGCGCCGACAAGCTTCATGTCTATTGGAGTTTGGATGAAGTAGCCGAAGGGGAAGACCTAGATCGCGTTGCCAAGCTTCGTCACTTGCTGGCCGTGAAATGTGGCACTGACACTCACTTCCAATCCCTACACCAACCCATCCGTATTCCCGGCTCCGTCTATCATAAGCATGGCCATACCCGTCTCGTTACAATCCGGGCGCACAACCCCGTCGAATACAGCCTAGACGATCTGATCGGGTCGGCCAGCGACATGCCGGCGCTCACCGCTCATGGCGGTAGCCCCTTCGACTTCAATGAAGCCGGGAGAAGTCGCCTGGGCTTGGATGCAGCTCTTGGCGGCACCTTCAACGAAGGCGGGGAGGGCGAGAACACGCGCTTCGCAGCGCTCTCCGCTGTCATCGGCCACGAAGTCCGCATGTGGCATGACGGGCGGCAGAGCGAAGCGGAGGCCTGGGAAAAGGCCGGCTCGTACAACGAGGCCCGAATCACTCCGCCTTGGCCTGCAGAGCGCCTGCGATCCGAGTTCGAAAGGCTGAAAGCCAAGCACCTGGCCGAGAACGGCCCGGCAAATGCTCCCAAGGCTCAGCCGGGAGACGCATCACTGCCGCTGATCTGGTTTGACGACATCGAGCCAAACCTGGACTCGCGCGATTTCGTAGAGGGCGTGCTTTGCGACGGCGAAATGTCCGTCCTCTACGGCGAGAGCAACAGCGGCAAGACTTTCTTCGCAACCGACCTTGCCTACCACGTGGCCATCGGCGCTCCCTGGCGGGAACGCGATGTAGAAGCCGGAGGTGTCGTGTACTGCGCCCTTGAGGGGGGCGCTGGTATCAAGAACCGGCTCGCCGCCCTAAAGCAGCGATATGGTGTCTGTGATGTACCCCTAGCAGTGGTCCCGGCCGCAATAGACTTGTTGAAGGCTGACGCCGACACGGAGCGTCTCATAGCGCTTGTGCAGGCCGCGGCTGAACGTTTGAACGTCCCTATGCGCCTAGTCGTTATAGACACGCTCAGCCGTGCCCTGGCTGGCGGCAATGAGAACGCTAGCGACGACATGGGCGCCTTGGTCCGTAACGCTGACCGCATTCGACAGACGCTCAATGTGCACCTCCAGTTCGTTCACCACAGCGGCAAAGATGCAGCGAAGGGCGCACGTGGGCATAGCTTGCTCAGAGCAGCGACAGATACTGAGATTGAGATCAGCAGAGACGCAGATCTAGAGGTCTCTTCAGCGCGCGTGACCAAGCAACGCGAATTGGAAGGTACGGGAGAGTTCGGGTTCAAGCTTGAGAGCGTGTTGCTCGGTACCAACCGCAGGGGTAAGCCGGTCACCTCTTGCGTTGTTGTCGCGGCGCAAATGGGAGCGCTCTCACGGCTCGATCCAGAACAAGCGCTGTTGGTCGAAGCGCTGCGCGAAGCCATCGAAAAGGCCGGGCGAGACCTACAATTCTTGGCTGATCAAACGCCCGCTGTAAGCGTCGGAAAGTGGAAATTCTTCGCCGAACATCGACTCAAGCGGGATTTGTCCGACAGCGCTTTCAGCAATCGGACTTCACGTCTAGTTCACGCCGGACTCGTGAAGAAAGAACGTAAGGAAAAGAGATGGTTAGCAGCGCTTCCAAATGGGGAAACGTGAAGTGCGTGAAGTCAACGTGAAGTCAGGGACTTTAACTTCACGCACTTCACGTCTGTCTATAAGACGTGAAGTGGTGAAGTCATGGAGAACGTGAAGCATGAAACACTCTCGTGAATTCACATCAGATGAGTGCGTATATTCTCTCCGCTCGGAGGCCCTGGCAGCGCAGTCCGCGCTGCTGAGTCTCGCAGCGCGTTGGCGCCAGCTTGAAGAACCGGACTGGGCCGGCGAAGCCGAAGCCGCGGCGAAGGCCATCGGCTTCCACGCACAGGCCGCGCAGCGGCAGGTCGAAGCCTGCGATGGGAAAGGCCGCATGCCAGACCACCAAGCCGAAGGAGCGGGGGAATGAGCGCGCGTGTCATCACTCAGAAGGTCAGCGAAGTCATCGCCAAGACCTACTGCCCGCCGACGCATGAAGTGGCTTTCGAGGTCCGCGACGGCGCCGGTTTCAACGCGCGCCGCTCTGCCGATGCGATCATCATGGGATGCTGGCCTAGCCGTGGCCTCGATCTGACGGGCGTTGAGATCAAGGCTTCGCGTGGCGACTGGCTGAAGGAGCTTCGCCAGCCGGACAAAGCCGAAGCCATCGCCCAGTATTGCGACCGCTGGGTCATTGCCGCGCCGAAGGGGCTGATCAAGACCGACGAAGTGCCGGCCGGCTGGGGATGGTGGGAAGTCGATATCGAGCGCGGCGCGCTCAACATCAGCAAGCCTGCGCCTGACAAGGACGCCGCTCCGATCAGCCGGCACTTTCTGGCGATGCTGTTGCGCGCTCACGGCAAGCCCGGCGCTCACGAGATCGAAGAGGCGCGCCGGCAAGCTCATGAGCAAGCGCGAGAGCGCGTTGAGCAGGAGGTCCAAAGCCGCGTCGAGCAGAGACTGAGTAGCCTAAAGCAGAAAGAGGCGCGACTGGAGATCATGAACCGGCTGGTGCCGCGTGATCAGCTTTGGTTGCCGGACGACGCCTTCGAGAAAGCGTTTCGCTTCGCGCTCGACGCACGACTGAACGACGGATACGGCAGCGTTACTGCACTTGCCGACGAGCTGCGAAAGGCTGCTACGCGGATCGATGATGCGCTATCTCGCCAAGCCGAAGGAGCACAACAGTCATGACAGACGAGCAGCAAGCAGAAGCGATTCGCACCGCACTGGCCGAGCGACGAGACATGACCCAGCAACTCTACATCGGCGGCAGAGGGGTGGTAGACGCCCGCTCAGTCCCCGACAGCGGCTCCCGGATGGATCTCACAGGCAGAGAGGCTGGCGCCTGCTCCTGGCCCCGCAAAGACGGCAGTAGAGACATTGGCCGCTGGCGGGCGGTAGCTCGGGCAGCAGAGGCCGCACCAGACGGCCGCAAGCGGGTGCAGCGCGAGGCACTGGCGGTGTTGATCCGGCTCTTCGACGCCCTGGACCGCATGCCTTCCGATGGCCTTTTCCCGGCTGGCTACGGCACAGCCATGCCGGAAGCCATTCGGGAGGCCCGCGAGTCCTACGGGTGGAGCGATACGCCCGTGGTGCCGGCCATACCGTCAGCGCGGGAGATTGCGGAAATCGACCGCATGGCGCAATACCTGCTGACCCTGGCGCCGGCTGACCGCGTGATTCTCTCCGGCCTGGGGTTCGGTCTGCAGTACCGCATCATCGCTCGCAAGATTGGGCAGCACGAAGCCTGGACGCGGGAGCGGGGAGACGCGCTGTTGCTGTCGTTCGCCGCGGTGTGGGACGGGCTGTGAAAAAAGTCGCAGAACGCTCTTGCGCCCGAATCTCAAAAGCGCGATATTGGGGCTGGGGAAAGTGCGCCCAGATTAAGCCGCTCGGATCAGCCGACGCGGCTTTTTTCGTGTTCGGAGACAGCCATGACCGACAACTGCGAGGTTCGCATTGTAATCCGACCGCCTGCCCATCCCGGCGACAAGGGATACATCGGGGCAGGATCGTCTTACGATCCGCTACCGGGTGAGACCCACAGGCGCGGCAACGACCTGGCAGACGGCCCGGCCAACATGGCCACGCTGTGCCGCATCATGAACGACATCGCCGCGCTGCTGGACGGCTATCGCAACGCCTACGAGCGCGACAGCGCGCCGGTAGCTTCCGATCTGCCGGTAGAGGCCTCACAGCACCCGCAGCCCAACCGGAGTCACTGACATGACCGATCTGAAAGACAAGGTCGCCGAGCAGTTCGGCGAGATGAAGGAGGCCGGCAAGAAGGCGAAGGCTGCCGCCGCTCTGCGCTCCACCGGCTTCTGGGCCGCTGCTGCGGTGGTCGCTCTGCTCTTCGCCGCGCTGATCTTCACCGGGGCGTGATCTACAGTAGGGTGAAGTAGATGGCGACTGGTCGCAAAACTGGCGGGCGCAAGAAGGGGACGCCCAACAAGACGACGAGCGCCCTGAAAGAGGCCATCCTCCAGGCTGCTGAGCAGTCGGGCGAAGACCAGAGGGGCAAAGACGGGCTGGTCGGCTACTTGCGGCGTGTCGCCAACGATGACGTGAAGGCCTTTTCCGGCCTGCTGGGCAAGGTGCTGCCGCTGCAGGTGGCCAACGATCCGGACAACCCCATACAGATCATCGTCGGCACTGGCATCGACCGCACACCGGATGCCGATTGAGCGAGTCTCTACCGGATACGAGCCGCGCTGGTATCAGAGGGACATTCACAACGCGCTGCGCCGTTTCTCGGTTCTGGCGTTGCATAGGCGAGCGGGCAAGACGGTTCTCGCGGTCAACGCGCTGATAGACGCGGCCTTGCGGTGTCAGAAGCCGAATCCGCGGTTTGCGTATCTCGCGCCGTATCTGCGCCAGGCGAAGCAGATTGCCTGGGACTACGCGAAGGAGTTCACTCGTCCGATTCCGGGCGCCCAGTACCACGAGCAAGACCTGCAGGTGACGTTGCCGAACGGCGCGCGGATCAGGCTTTACGGGGCGGACAACCCCGATGCTTTGCGCGGCCTCTACTTCGACGGCGTTGTCCTGGACGAGGTCGCCGACATGCGCCCCGAGACGTGGGGCGAGGTGATCCGCCCGGCGCTGGCCGACCGCAAGGGCTGGTGTCTCTTCATCGGGACGCCGAAGGGCCTGAACCTGTTCCACGACCTGTACCACTACGCGACCAAAGGCACCGATCCGGCGTGGTACGGGGCGCTCTACACCGTGGACGACACGGGCGCCGTGGAGGCTGAGGAGCTTCGGCAGGCCAGGGACACCATGTCGGATGCTCAATACCGACAGGAGTTTCTGTGCGACTGGCAGGCCGCCAGCGACAACGTGTTGATCCCGCTGGATCTGGTCATCGAAGCGATGGGCCGGCATCTGCGCCAGGACGAGGTTGCGGGGTTGCCCGTTGTGCTGGGCGTGGACGTGGCGCGGTATGGCGATGATCGGTCGAGCATCTGCGTGCGCCAGGGTCTCTGGTGCCGGGAGATGGTGGCGTTCCAGGGCCTCGACAACATGACGTTCGCCGCTCGTGTGGCGCAGAAGATCCAGGACGTTTCGGCTGCTGCGGTCTTCGTGGACGCGGGCAGGGGTGAAGGCGTGATCGACCGCTTGCGGCAGCTTGGCCACAGCGTGGTGGAAGTGAACTTCGGCGGGAAGCCGGGCAACGTGCGCTATGCCAACAAGCGCTCCGAGATGTGGGACGGCATTGCGGAATGGCTGCGGGCTGGCGGCGCCCTGCCGGCGGACAACGATCTGCGGCGCGATCTCTCGACGCCAACGTACGATTTCGACGCCGCCAACCGCATGCGCTTGGAGCCGAAGGACAAGATCAAGGAACGCGGGTTGAGAAGCCCGGACTTGGGCGACGCGCTGGCGCTGACCTTCGCCTATCCGGTTGTGGCCGGTGGCCGGCAAGCCGTTCAGGCAGAGGGCGTGGATTACAACCCTTATGAGAGTGTCGGATAGCGAGGTGTCCCCCAGCGGCGCCCTTGGAACACCAATAGATAGAAACAGGCTCGATTGACCATGTGCATGTTCTCCGGCCCCTCGGTCTCTGCGCCGCCTCCACCTCCGCCCCCAGAGCCGCCCCGACAGGTGCAGCGTGCTCCGGGCGGTCCCGAGGGCACCGAGGCGCGCCGACGTGAGGAAGAGCGACGCCGGGCCATGCGTGGCAGCGGTTCGACGATCCAGACGGGCGGCCGTGGCCTTGAGACAGAGGAAGAGACGGCGCGCAAGACGGCGCTAGGAGTCTAGATCATGTGCAGCAATCCGATTTCGGCTCTCGTGCCGTCGCCTTCGTCTCCCGCACCGCCTCCTCCGCCGCCGGCTATGCCTCCGCCTCGCCAGGATGAGCGCGCTCCCGCCGCTGCCGGTCCGCGTGCTGGTGCTGAGGGTCGCCGTCGTGCGGCCGGTGGCGCTGCCCAGCGGACCATCCTGGGCGGTGGTGCTACTGCGGGCGCGGCCGGCGCCGGCAAGCAGCTGCTCGGGCTGTAATGGCTGCTGAAGAGTCGCTCAAGTCCCGCCTCAACAAGCGCCGCAACGCGCTCAAGACCGAGCGCGAGGACTGGCGCGACCACTGGCAGGAACTTGGCGACTTCGTGCTGCCCCGCCGCTTGCGCTTCAGCGACCGTGACGACAAGCATCAGCGCGGCAAGAAGCTGAACAGCAAGATCGTGGACAGCACGGCGACCTTCGCGCTGCGCACGCTGGTCGCCGGGTTGATGACCGGTGTGACCAGCCCGTCGCGGCCTTGGTTCAAGCTGAACCCGCGTGCACGCGGCCTGTCCGACGACCCCGAGGTCTCGCGCTGGCTGCACGCGGTCACGCTGCTGATGCGCGACATCTTCGCGGCCTCGAACGTCTACAACGCTCTGACAGTCGCTTACGAGGACTTGGGGCTGATCGGCACGACGGCCCTGTACATCGAGCCGGACTTCGATGACGTGATCCGCCTGCGGCCGATGCCGGTGGGGAGTTACTATCTGGCGGCTGGCGCAAATGGGCTGGTCGATACCTGCTACCGCGATCTGCGCATGACGGTGGCGCAAATGGTGGAAGAGTTCGGGTTAGAGGCTTGCTCAACCTCTGTGCAGAGCCACTGGCGCAACCGGGAACTGGACCACGAGTACGACGTCGTTCATGCCGTGGAGCCGCGCCGGGACCGCAACCCGCAGGCCGGCGATGCCCGCAACAAGCGGTGGCTTTCGGTGTACTACGAGCCGGGCGGCGAGGGTGACAAGCTGCTGCGCGAGAGCGGCTTCGACTCCTTCCCCGTCCTGGCGCCACGCTGGTACGTGACCGGCAACGATGTCTACGGCCGCAGCCCGGCCATGGATGTACTGGGCGACATCAAGCAGCTGCAGGTGATGCAGCGGCGCAAGGGCCAGGCTGTCGACAAGCAGGTCAACCCGCCGATGCAGGGTGGGCCGGCCTACAACAACCATCATGTTTCGCTGCTGCCCGGCGCGGTGAACATCCTGTCGGACGGCGACCTTGAGCGGCAGGGCTTGCGCTCGGTCTACGACGTGCGGCTGAACCTGGGCGATCTGCGTCAGGACATCGTTGAGACTCAGGAATCGGTGCGCCGCGGACTCTTCGCCGATCTGTTCCGCATGATTTCCAACATGGAGCGCTCGGGCGTGACGGCGACCGAGATCGCGGAGCGGCGCGCGGAGAAGTCGCTAGGCTTGGGGCCGGTGCTTGAGCGGCTGCAAAACGAGCTGCTTGAGCCGCTGGTGGAGCGCACCTTCGAGATCGCGGCCGATGTGGGGATTCTGCCCGAGCCGCCCGAAGTGCTGGACGGTGTTGACCTGAAGGTCGAACTGACTTCGGTGCTGTCCCGCGACCAGCAGATCGACGGCATTGTCGGGCTTGAGAGGTTCATCGGCTTTGCCGGTGGCCTGGGGCAAGCCGATCCGGGAGCGGGCATGAAAGCGAACCTGCCGCAGGCCGTCGATGAGATGGCCGAGCTGCTGGGCGTGAGTCCCAGCGTGGTGCGCTCCGATGAAGAGGTGGCGGCGATGCAACAGGCCCAGGCACAGCGCCAGCAGCAGCAAGAGCAGATGGCCATGGCGCAACAGGCCGCCGGTATGGCGCGTGACGCAGGCGCGGGCGTTGCTTCGGCCGTGTCCGCCAGCCAAGACCTCGCGGCTCTAACGGCCCTGCAAACGGGTGTCGCTCCGGTATGAGCCCCGAAGAGTGGCGCGACAAGCGCAGCCGGGAGAAGCTGGAAAGCCGGGAGCGGGCATTCCTGGCCGATGTTGCGGCCATCCTTGAAACCGAGGGTGGGCGCCGTGTCTTCGTGCGGCTGCTGATGGAGACGCGACCCTTCGCAAGCGTGTTCTCGGGTAACCCGCTTGAGATGGCCCGGCGCGAAGGCGAGCGCATGGTTGGAGAGACCTGGCGCCGCTACTGCGCCGTGGCCGCTGCGAAACAGTATCTCGCCATAGAGGCGGAAATCGCCCGGCGCGACGCAGAGACGAGCGCGCCGCAACACCAGGAGACCGAAGACGATGTTTATTCGTAACCGCTTTGCGATGACGTTCGCGCCGGATGGTGCTGGCGCGGCTGCGGCCAGTGACGCCGCAGCAACGGACGCGGAGAACGGCACTGCTGCGCCGGACACTGGCGCGGATGCGAACACGGCCACGGACACCCGTGGCGAGCTGTTGGGCGGCGACGACGGCAAGACGATTCTCGGCAGCGATGTCGAGAAACAGGCTGAGGACGCTGGGGACGGGGATCGCGATGAAGGCGACTCCGACAAGTCGGACAAGGCCGATGAAGAGCAGGTCGAATACGAGCTGAAGGCGCCGGAAGGGCTTGAGCTGGACGAGCAGGCGGTAGAGGCGTTTCTGCCGGTCGCGCAGCGTTTGAAGCTCAGCAACGAAGATGCTCAGGAGCTGACCGACCTGCATGCGAAGGCGCTGAAGCATCAAAGCGAGCAGACGCTTCAACGCCATGTCGAAATGGTCGACGGCTGGACGAAGGCCACAAAGGCAGACCCGGACATCGGCGGCGACAAGCTCGAAGAGACGACGCGTCTCGGAGACGCTGCAGTCAAGCACGCCTTCGACGCCGAAACGGTGACGCTTCTGAAGCACTTCGGCCTGCTGAACCACCCCGGTTTCATCCGTGGAATGCGGGACTTCGGCCAGATCGTCACCGACGACAACTTCATCCAGTCCACGGGACATGCCGCTCCGCGCAGCCGCGCCGAGCGGATGTATCCCGATATGCCAAACCCCCAGCGATAGGGAAATCGAATCATGGCAACCGTAGGCAACACCTACCTCACGCTGGCTGACGTGGCCAAGCGTACCGACGCCGAGGGCATTACGCCGGACATCATCGAGATGCTGTCCGAGTTCAACCCGATCCTCGAAGACGCTCCGGCGGTCGAGTGCAACAACGGCACCAAGCATCTCACCACGGTGCGCACTGGCCTGCCGAACGCCACTTGGCGTCGTCTCTACGAGGGTGTGCAGACCAGTAAGTCGCACACGCGTCAGGTCGAGGACGCGACGGGCAACCTCGTGGCCCGCTCGATCATCGACGCGAAGCTGGTTGAACTCTCCTCCAATCCGCAGCAGCTTCGGCTCACGGAATCCACGCCGTTCCTGGAAACGATGGCTCAGGAAGTGGCGGAGACGATGATTTATGGCAACCAAGGCAGTGAGCCGGCAGCCTTCACCGGGTTTGCGCCGCGCTTCAACGACCTCTCTGCCGAGAACCGAAATCAGATCATCGATGCCGGCGGCACCGGCTCCGACAACACCTCGATCTGGATGATCACCTGGGGCGACACCACGGCCCACGTGATCTATCCGAAGGGATCGCGCGCCGGCATTCAGCGGACTGACCTGGGCGTCGAGACCATCACCGATCCCAACAACGGCGGGCGCTACGAGGTCTACGAAGAGAAGTTCGAACAGGACATCGGCCTGTCGGTGCGCGACTGGCGCTATGTCAGCCGCGTTGCCAACATCGATGTTTCCGACCTTGTGCCGAACGCGGCCACGGGCGCCGACCTCAACGACCTGATGATCCAGGCCTACTACCGCCTGCGCAACCGCCGCACGGGCAGCGGCAATGCAGGGCGCCTGGTCATCTACTGCAACACCAAGGTCAAGGAGTTCCTGCACCGTCAGGCGCTTGAGGCCAACGCCAACACCTTCATTCGCCTGTCGGAAGTCCAGGGCCGCGAGGTCATGAGCTTCATGGGCGTGCCGGTCCGCGAGATCGACGCGATCACCAACAGCGAAGCCCGCGTGGTCTGAGGCGGTTAGGAAAGGATACGAACGATGATTTTCGATACCCAAGGCCTCTTTTCAGACGCACAGGCCGTGACGGCGAACGCTGTTTCGACCAATGTCGTCGATCTTGGCGAGAACGGCACGCCGACCAGCCGCGTTGGTCCGGGCAATGTTCCGCTGGACAAGGACATGGGCAAGGGCATGAAGGTGCCTCTGCGCATTCAGGTGGTCGAGGACTTCGCCACGCTTACGTCGGTCGCAGTCGCGGTCGAGGTCGATACGGTGGAGAACTTTGCCAGCCCGACGACGGTGCTGGAGACCGAGGCCGTTCCGGTGGCTGATCTGGTCGTCGGCTATGTCTTCAACATCGACTACTTCCCGCTGAAGACGGACCAGCGCTATGTGCGTCTGAGCTACACCACGGCGGGCGCCGCCGGCACGGCTGGCCGTATCACGGCTGGCGTGACCGCCGGCAACCAGACTAACCCGTAATGGCGCGGATGGTACGGGCGACTGCGCTGGGTTTCTACCCGGCGCAGCGTCGCCGCCCGGGCGAAGTCTTCGCATTGCGCGAGGGAGAACAGCGGGCGTCCTGGATGGAGCCGGTCGATTCTGTGACGCAAGAGCCTGTGCCGGACGCGCCGCAAGCGGCACTGCAGGGCGAGCGGCCCACCAAGCCGGAGGATGTAAAGCGGGCCATCTGCGAGGCTGCGGCGCAGGTCGACATGGCCGATCCAGGAAACGTGACCAAGGACGGCCTGCCGAGTCCCAAGGCGCTTGAGAAGGTCTTGGGCTGGCAGCCGCAATTCTTGCAGGTCAAGGCTGCAATGAAGGGCGCGAGCAAGGCCGAATGACCAGCATCGTCTCGATCTGCAATCTTGCCCTGACTCGTATCGGGGCGCAGACGATCAACGATCTTGAGGAGGCCTCTTCGGCCGCGCGTCACTGCAAGGCGCTGTACGAGCCGACGCGGGACAGCTTGCTGGAAAACCGGCCGTGGCGCTTCGCCCGGTCCCGCGCTGCTCTTGCGGCCCTGGTGGTGGCTGAGTCGGAGACGCCGCGTGAGTGGTCACAGGTCTACGCCCTGCCTTCGGATTGCCTCAAGCCGCTGTACATCGAGCCTGCCAGTGCGGGGACGATTCCGCTCCATCGGGACTGCTACACAGGTTCTGAGTATTGGCGGCAGCAGATCCCCGATGCCACGCCGCCGTTTGAGGTGAGGGCAGGGCGTCAGATCATGACCGACGAAGAAGACGCCGTTCTGATCTACACGGCGCGGATCGAAGACCCGACGCGCTACGACCCTCTGTTTGTGGAGGCGCTGTCCTGGCGTCTGGCCGGCGATCTGGCCTCGGCTCTCAAGGGTGACATGCGGCGCCGTGAAGAGGCCTGGGGCGCGGCACAGGTGGCCATCAACGAGGCCGCTGCGTCCGATGCCCGTGGCGCTACGATCCGGGTGCAGCGCGACGCGGACTGGACGGCCGCCCGATAGTGCTGAAAGCCCTGCAACCCTCCTTTGCCGGCGGTGAGATTGCGCCGGATCTGCTGGCACGGGTGGATACCGCGAAATGGAATGTCGGCGTGGCCGCAGCGCTGAACGTCTTCGTGCGGCCCTATGGCGGCCTCGCGACACGCCCCGGCCTGCGCTTCATTGCGGAGGTCAAGGACTCCAGCCAGCCGACACGTCTGATCCCCTTCGAGTTCAACACCGAACAGACCTACGCGCTGGAGTTCGGCCCGAACGCAATCCGCTTTCATCGGGACACCGGGCAGATCGTGGAGGGAGCCGCC
>JANQQD010000357.1 GCA_028285185.1 Anaerolineae bacterium
CAAAGGCACTTTCGGCAGCGTCTTCGTCACGGAACGGCAGGAGGATCGTCCGCATGGTGACCTCCGGTTCAGTGGTTTATCAAACGCTTAAGTAAACTTCATTGTACCAGATCTCATCAGCTTGGTCCACGCGACGGCCGACATTGCAGCACACTGAGACCTACAAGCAGCCGCAGCGGTAGAGACTAGATAATCTCATTAGGATCCTGCGGGCGCAGTGCCCTGCCCTGGCAGTCTCCGCCGACCATTGTCTGGAGCTGAATTCACCCACTGGAACTAAGGGAATATACGTAGAAAGAGATTAGAAACCTCAGAGAATCCCACCTACGGTAGTATCAGATTCTTAACTAATTTGACTCGAGACTGGACCCGATACCAGGCGATCTGGAGCGTCATCGGATCCTTATCGTAGACGAGAATACGGAAATCAGCCGGCCACGCCCCAGGGCGCAAAACCACTGAGGCGTCTGCCGTAGCGCAGCGCGCGGGCCACCGCCGAGGAACACGCGGGCCGCCGGAAAAGCGGAGGAAAAAGAAGTGCAGAGAATGCGTTTCACCGATTTGCCGACCAAGACCAAGATCCTGTTAGGCGCAGCACCGCCGCTTGTGCTGTTGGTGGTGCTGGGCGTCGTCTCCATTGTCATGCTCGGCAACATCCTGACCACAAGCCGCTGGGTCAGCCACACCCAGACCGTAATGGGCGAGGCCAGCGACATCGTCGGCTCGGCAGTCGACATGGAGACCGGGATGCGGGGGTACCTGCTGGCTGGGCAGGAGCAGTTCCTGGACCCATACCGAGCCGGCGAAGAGGCGGCCTATTCCCGCATCGCCTCGCTGCAGGAAACGGTCAACGACAATCCCGCCCAGGTGGAGCGGCTTGGCGAGGCTGAGCGGATTCTCAGGGAATGGCAGACGGAAGTGGTCGAGCCGGCGATCGCGTTGCGGCGGCAGATCGGCGATGCCGAGACAATGAACGACATGGCCGACCTGGTCGGCGAACAGCGCGGCAAGGTCTATTTCGATCGGTTCCGCGAGCAGATCTCGACATTCATACAGCGGGAGTCGGTGCTGCTGGCGGAGCGGCGGGAGGCCTTCGAGACTGCCGAGGGCGAAGTCGGCCAGATCCTGGTGACGCTGCGCGAGACGGCGGGTTGGGTCGACCATACTCACGGCGTTCTCGCCGACGCGGCCAGACTGCTGGCCCACGCCGTCGACATGGAAACCGGCATGCGCGGCTATCTGCTGGCCGGCGACGAGAGCTTTCTTGAGCCCTACAACAGCGGCCGGGAGGCTTTCTTCGCCGAGATCGCGGCACTGCAGGAAACGGTGAGCGACAACCCCGCACAGGTCGAGCGGCTGCAGGGCATCGAGGCGACCATGCAGGCCTGGATCGACGACGTGGTCGAGCCGGCCTTTGCCCTTCGCCGCGACGTGCTGCGCGACCGCCGAACGATGGAGGACGTCGGCGGCTACGTCTCGCAAGGACGGGGCAAGGAGTATTTCGACGCCATGCGCGCCGAAATCGCCGCCTTCATGGAGGTCGAGAGCGCCCTGTTGGTCGAGCGTGAGCAGGTGGCCGAGGACGCCAATGCGCGCGCCGAAGAATCGCTGGCGACCATGACCGAGAACGAGGCGTGGGTCACCCACACCTATCGGGTGATCGACCAGGCGAACGCGATCCAGGCCGCGGCCGTCGACATGGAAACCGGCATGCGCGGATACCTGCTGGCCGGCCAGGAGGGCTTCCTGGAGCCTTACACGGGCGGCGGCGAGCGGTTCACGGCGCTGGTGGCGGAGCTTCGCGAGACCGTCGACGACAACCCGGCCCAGGTCGCGTTGCTCGACGAGATGTCGGTCACGATCGGGGAATGGCGCGAACAGGTGGTAACGCCGATGATCGACCTCCGGCGCGCCATCGGCGATGCGGAGACGATGGACGACATGGCCGACCTGGTGGGCGAAGAGCGCGGCAAGGTGTTCTTCGACGCTTTCCGCGCCGTTATGGCCGATTTCAGTGCGGAAGAGCAGGCGCTGATGGAAGTACGACAGGCCAGCAACCAGGAGACCTCCGACAACGCAAATCTGCTCGCCTGGGTGCTGATGGTGGCAGGCATTGCCATCGGCGGCGGCCTGGCTTGGTTGATCGGCAACGGCATTGCCCGACCCATCGGCAGCATCACGACGTCGATGGGCGATCTGGCCGGCGGCAATACGTCGACCGAGATCCCCGGTACCGGCCGCCGAGATGAGATCGGTGCCATGGCCGAGGCCGTGCAAGTGTTCAAGGACAACATGATCAAGAACAATGAGATGGCCGCCGCCGCCGCGAAGGAGCAGGAAGCCCGCACCCAACGCGCCGAACGGATCGACCAGTTGACGTCCAACTTCGACACTGCGGTATCCGTCACGATCGACACGCTGGCGTCTTCGGCCAACCAACTTCAGGCTACGGCCGAATCCATGTCGGCGGTCTCCGAAGAGACGAGCGCACAGGCGACGACCGTTGCCAGCGCGTCGGAGCAGGCGACCGCCAATGTCGAGAACGTGGCCTCGGCCGCCCATGAGCTCGGCAGCTCCATCGGCGAGATCAGCCAGCAGGTCCAGCGCCAGGCCGACATGGCCGAACAGGCGGCCGGTGCGGCGGAGACCAGCAACAGCCAGGTGCAGAGCCTGGCTCAGCGGGCGGACAGCATCGGCGAGGTGGTGAGCCTGATCACCGGCATTGCCGAGCAGACCAACCTGCTGGCGCTGAACGCCACGATCGAGGCCGCGCGCGCCGGCGATGCCGGCAAGGGCTTCGCCGTGGTCGCCAGCGAGGTGAAGTCGCTGGCCAACCAGACCGCCAAGGCGACAGAGGAGATCGCAGCACAGATCAAATCGATCCAGGAGCAGACGGGTTCCACCGTCGATGCCATCGCCCTGATCAACGAGAAGATCGAGGCGATGAAAGAGGTCTCCGCTGCCGTAGCCTCTGCGATCGAGGAGCAGAACGCCGCGACGCAGGAGATCGGCCGTAACGCGCAGGAGGCGTCGGTCGGAACCCGCCAGGTGTCAGAAGCGATCACGGGCGTCACCCAGGCGGCCGCCGAGGCCGGCCAGGGCTCCACCGACGTCTTGGCCGCGGCACGCGAGCTGTCCCGACAGTCGGAGTCCCTGTCGACGGAGGTGAGCTCCTTCACCAGCGAAGTCCGCGCCGCCTGACGGACCACGCAACAAAGGCGCCCGGTTGCCCGACGGGGTGGCCGGGCGCTTTCCATTTGCCCCCTGCCCTTCGGTCGCCCCGGCATTGGCTCGCCACCTGCGACAGAAGGGCATCGAAGCCGTAGACCGCGCCCGCTGCGACCGGTAGCGTTCCTGATCAGGCACTCCGCCTTACCTTTTCGTCCCCAGAAGATCCAAGACACGAACAGGAGAGAGCAGGATGCAACGATGCGTGCCCGTGTTCGCCCTGCTGCTGGCGGCCGCCCTTTGCCTGCCCTCTCGCGCTGAAGCGGCGGAGATCATCCTCTACGACCTGTTCAACTTCCAGGGCCAGGCGGTGACGTTGACCGAGAGCGCGCCGGACCTGGACCAGTACGGCTTCGACAACGACCTGGAGTCGTTCCGCATCCTGTCGGGCACCTGGAGCATCCACCGCGACGACAACTTCCAGAACGGCAACGGCCCGCCGCTGGTGCTGGGGCCAGGGCAGTATCCCAACATCGAGGCGCTCGGCTTTCCGCAGGACCGCGCGTCATCGGTGCAGCTTGTACAGGATACGCAGCCGCCGGCCGCGGAA
This sequence comes from Anaerolineae bacterium, assembly GCA_028285185.1. Classification (GTDB taxonomy): domain Bacteria; phylum Pseudomonadota; class Alphaproteobacteria; order DSM-16000; family Inquilinaceae; genus JACKIG01. The sequence continues at coordinate 3,779 of JANQQD010000357.1, forward strand.
TGCCTGCCGCCCTATCAGACCGTGGGCCGCGACGGGCGCTGCGTGTTCACCTGCGGCGAGGGCACGGTGGGCAACCCGGCCACCGGTGAATGCGTGTGCGCAAACCGCGGCCTAGTGGAAACCGGCGTGGACGACCAGGGCCGGCGCGTCTGCGGACCTAGGGCGACGGACGTGCCGGAGCCCAGCCCACCCGTCGTCCTCGAGCCGCCGACGGCGCCGATGCAAGCCTTCTGGGTCGACATGACCGATCTGCAGATCAACGACGGCGCCTATCAGACCGCCGACCGCGACGTGCGGCTGAGCGCGAACTTCACCGCGTCACCCAGCTTCGACCGGCTGTTCCTGGAATACCGGGTCGTTGAGGGGCCGCTGGTCTATGATGACGCCAGCAAACTGCAGTTGCTGAGCACGGCCCCATGGACCGGCTTCATCAGCACCGATATCCACTATGGCCGGCAGGATTTCTCCATACCGTTCCAGCTGGGCGCGTCCGCGGGCGACAAGGTCGTCTATTTCCAGCTTCGCGCGGTCGACCTGAGCCACACGTCGCCGCGCACCGCCTTCCTGTCGCCGGTCTATCTCGACACCATCGTGCTGACGGCCGCCAGCACCAGCAACGTGGTGCACCAGGTGGCCGCGGCCGACGCCTTCGGCGTCGCCAAGGCCGCCGGCTTCACCTTCGACATCCAGGTGCTGACCCAGGACTCGACCCTTTGCGCGCTGCAGAGCGTGGGCACCCGCCTGGTCTTCAGCGTCCGCCACGGCCTGCCGCGCGGGCCCGGCCAACTCGTTTTCCCCGGCCGCTGCGTGTTCAGCCTGTTCGGTGGGCGCGAACTGACGCCGGGCTGGTCGTTCGGCCAGCCGACCCCGATCTCAGCCTTCCAGTGCCCCGCAGGCTCCGCCGAACACCTGAACGTGCCGGACGAGGCCGTACCGCCCTACCGCGTCAACGTCTTCGCCGACTTCAACGAAACCCTGCCGGGCCAGAACTGCTCCGCCCACCGCTGGGCGATGGAGACGATCCTGCTGATCGGCCCCGCCGGCGCCGACTGGCGCATCGCGTTTGGGCCGTAGTGACGCCATGGCGTGTCGCCACCACCGCGCCTGCTCCCTAGCAGTCAACGCTAACGTCACCATCCTAACTCCCACCCCGCCATTTACCACCGCCGTCCCATTGAAGTCCTCCCTGCTCAAACAGATTCGCAAGTCGCCCCCCTCACGAAGCATTCCAAGCCCGCAAAACGCCCGATCCTTCGACAACCCAACCTGACAGAGCGGACCGCACAATGTCCAAAAAACAACGACTTACATAATCTCCCGCCAACGATACCCCAATATCTCGATATACCCCTTGAAGACATGTCAGGATGCGGTACCGTGCTCAAAATGTTGATGCCGGAGTGAGCAATGCCCACCAGATCAGCTTCAAGTCGCTCCCGCCGCGAGATATCTGATCCAAATTCAATCCAGCATCCGTCACCCCACTCCGGGGATCTCCAAATGACTTCACGCCTACTTGACGAGTTCGATACTCGCCAATTACCCCCTCCGACCAGCAACGTCACGAAACCGCTCAACCGCTTACTCGATCCCAAAAAACAACAATCGAATACCTAATAATCCAAATATATTTCAGAAAACTCGAACCCACCACAACGCTCGCCGTTAACAAACGCCATTGACGGCCCCGTCGTTGTCTTCATTCTGTTCAACCGCTCCTATCGGACTAAGGCACTTATCCCTCTACAATACCTATATCCTGCATCATTCTCTCGATATCATCCGCCAAATCTGGACGCCTCTTCCGGCTCATCATAAAACTCTCAAATAAATCTATGCGACCCGGTATTTCTTCGCGAATTGCCCTCACCTCCGACAACAAGCTACGCGCCATAGCTAGATCGCCTCTCAGAATTGCAATTTCAAACAACCGCCGAAGCGCATTGCCAACGCCCAGCTTGTCTCTTTGTGCCTCGAACTTCCTTCTCGCGCACTCGATCTTCTCTGCAGCAACTTTGATATCGCCTGAGTAGAGAAGAAATTGCCCCTCATAGTAGAGCGCATTTGCAGCCCCCAATTCACTGCCAATATTCTCAAATATCGTCGAAGCCCAGTCGAGATCTGCACAAATATCCGCAGCGACCCTGGATTCTTCCTGCTCCTCCACTTCGTTCCACTTAATCCCCATCATCCTCAAAGAAGCACGAGCAACTAACGCATTACCCAGATCCACACCATCTGGCGCAGCCCCAAGATCGACGAGGCATGCAGCCAAATAGTCCTCTGCATCCTCCAGATTGCCCATCTCAAGATAGATCTTCGCAATGAGTCGGTCAAATAGCGCCCCTGTCAAATTCCAGTTTGCAGCTCGCGCCGATTCCGAGCCCTTAATTGCCAACTCAAGCGCCACGGCGCTATCTCCCGAATAGTAAAAATTCCACGCCCTAGCGCGCAGGCACTCAAGCACATTATTCGACATCGTAATCCCCTTGTCCGACGCCCATTCTAAAAAATGACACTCGGCTCTACCAATATAACTATCCGATTCTTCAAATTGATCGATCCTAGAATAGCAAAGCCCTAAATGCCTTTCACATTCGCCTACGCCATAAACATCGTTCATGCGCTCATACAATTCTAACGCCCTACGGCTCTCCGCAACTGCTAACTCTATGTTCATCGGGATATCACTCCGCAAAAGCGATTGAGCAAGATTAAAATGCGCAAATGCCTCGAACTTCCCACCGATTATGGAAAATCGTAGAACATCGCGAGCATAGTCAACTCGTCTCCGAGCGTTATCTCTCCATGGCGGCAGAGAATATTTTAAGAATCGATAAACTACAAACTCCGCTTCGCGCTCCAAAATGCCGGTTCTAACGTGGTCGCTTAGTGCCTTCACCAATCTTCTGCACAATGCATAATTGTAGTAAGGCTCCCTCCGCCATTGATAAATTAATGAAAAAGATGTAAAAAGTGACGTCTGAACGCTATCATCCACGAAGAAGTTCAAATACGCTGCCTCGACTAAAAAAACTCCGTACGCGTCGCTTCGGAGGATTCTATCTCTGGTCTCTTCTTCTGTCGATCGCGAACTAGCTGAAGCTGACAATTCAAAAGCGGCACGAAGCGAACACACTACGTCCTCAAACTCCAGATCCTGCCCATCCCACAGACTAAGAAAATAGTATCGTAGTGTGTCTTTCATCGAAAAGCCGGCATTACCGTAGCGTTGAACAAAAGCGCAGCTTTCAAGTTCATCAAAAAGACCCTCGAAGTCCGCCCCCTCAGCATGGCGCAACATTAAGCGACGGGCGATATCACGCGTGAACCAACGAGGAATTGAGCAAATCATACAGAGCCTTATGAACCAACTGTGCTCTTGCTCCCCTATGCCAAACAAGGTCCTCACTCTTGGGTCAAACAAACTGTTCAGTTTGCTTCCAAGCCTCATTTTAGCGCCCTATCTTGCAAGCCGTATAAACTGCTGGTTGGGTATATAATGGCAGACCTCGATAGTCGACGAGAAGATCTTTGGCCCATGCCTCCAAATCTAACTCCGGCGGTGGTTGACCATAGGAGCGAACAAAGTCGACAATCTCTCGCCAATCGGAAAATGGAAGCAATTCCACTGACTCAGAGATTCGCGCAAATGATGCTCGCTTGCATACTTGAAGGAACTCGCCAAGATCGCGACCGGAAAGCACAAGATGTAGCCCAGGTAGTCTATCGACTCTCTGCAATATACTCCTGATGATAAATGACTTTGCTAGGCTATCTGACTTTTCAATCTCGTCAAATGCCAGGAACCATCTGCGGTCGTTGGCCTGCCTCTCTAAATCTTCAACAAGTGCATTAATCAGTAGATGCGCGACTCTTTCGGCCTCATGGCTCGATGCCATACTTTGAAAACTAATACCAGCGGAGTTTGAGACATTTATTTCACTCGTAATCGCAGTGAGATTAACCTGCTTTACACTTGTCTGTATTATTTCGTCAGTTTTCTTTGTACAGAAGCCATTATCAGAGAGTACATCTCTAATCTCCAACGTGAGGCCTGAAGACGAGACGTTATCATCCATTGGCCTGTATAGAAAAGGTTCACGAATCTGTTGCAGCTCAATTTGAGCTTCAAGCCAACTCAGGAGAGTTGATTTACCCATCTCTGAGCCACCGTAGAGGCATACAACTCTAAGTTCATTACCGCCATCGAGCAGTCGTCGAAACATCGCTTTCGCGCCTTTGTGATTAATTGGCTCTTCGAATTGATGGCGAGGCAGCGTTGTCATGGCACTTAACTTCGAGTGTCGGATTTGATTTGAATACCTTCTGATTTATCAACGGACACATTCTTTGTTTCCGAGCCTTTTCCTGAAGATGATATTTCCGTACATTTCGACCCGCTAACAGAAACATCTTGCACCGACGCTTTGAGCTCGCGCTTTTCCTCTTTCTCGACATCAAATCGGATTTCTTTGCGGGTCAGCGCTGCACGAAGCTTGCCGGAAGCAGTTTTTTTCAGGAAGATGAAGCAGACAAATGCTACACATATAAGAAAAGCTGCGGCTATCAAGAGAAGGGTGAGGTTCTCTGACATTTCTATCTCCGCTATCCGTGTCCACCTGAATCTTCTCGTCCACCATTATCTGCGGCGGCTAGGATTCGATCACGATCACCCTTCCCTTTTGCCTCGATATCGCGGTCTACAAGCTCAATAATGGCCATCGGCGCATTGTCGCCCTTTCGGAAGCCACATCTCAGGATACGCGTATAGCCTCCAGACCGCTCAAAATATCTTGGTGCTATTTTGTCAAACAATCTTGTGAGCGCTGCTTCATCTTTGATCATCCTATTTGCAAGGCGGCGGTGATGCAAAGAGCCTTTCTTTCCGAGAGTGATGAGCCGTTCTGCTATCGGCTTCAGTTCCTTTGCCTTCGGTAAAGTTGTTTTTATTTGCTCATGTATGAAGAGTGACGTTGCTAAGTTGGCAAACAACGCCTTTCGGTGAGCCGACGACCGATTGAGTTTACGATTGTTCTTACCGTGGTTCATTGGTGCTTTGTGTGGCGTTTGGCAAGGGTGCGATAGTAGCGAGGCTCTAGGATTGGCGCCCGCCGAATATGTCAAGTTGGAATGCAGCAATCCATCCTGCAAGCTTCAACAGACGGTTGCGTTTACCAGAGTATGTTGTGTTTTTCAACCGTTGGACGACACCCACTCGCTGCGCCGTTCACTATGTTGCCTGGGTTGGATAGTGGAATTCACGAAGCGATGTTTGGGTGCTGTCTCGTAGCATGACGCGGCACTGACTATGACATGCTGTTCGTGTTAATTTGATGGCTTCTACCCCGCCGCTTCCCGGTGCCGCTGCAGCAGCTCCATGATCATCGTCGCCGTCTGGTCGATCGAACGCGAGGTGACGTCGATCATCGGCCAGCCGCGGGAGACGATCATGCGGCGGACTTCCTTCACCTCTTCGGTGACGGCGTCGATGTCGGAATAGTCGATGCCGCCGCCGCCCTTGGGCACGTCGAAGCGCTTGCGGCGGATTTCGGCAAGCTGGCGCGGCGCCACCGTCAGGCCCACCTTCAGGGGTTTTTTGGCGTTCACCACCGCGGCCGGCAGGGCCATGCCGGCGACCAGCGAGACGTTTGCGGCCTTGATGCCGCGATGGGCCAGGTACATGCAGGTCGGCGTCTTGGTCACGCGGGAGGCGCCCAACAGCACCACATCGGCCGTCTCCAGATCCTGGCCCAAGCCGTCGTCGTGGCCCAGCGTGTAGCGCATGGCGTCGAGCCGGCGCTTGAAGGCCTGGTCCATGACCACACGGGGGCTCGCGTCCGCGCGCAATCCGGCACCGAAATGGGTGGCGATCGCGCTCAAGAACGGCTCGAACAGGTACATGCACGGGATGTCGAGGCGGCGGCACCCCTCCTCCAGCATCTCGCGGTGGACGGGATCGATCAGGGTGTGCAGCACGAAGCCGCGCTTGTCCTCAACGCCGGTCAGCACCTCTTCCACGTTCTTGCGCTTGCGGACCATCTGCCAGAAATGGCGGACCGTGGTGACGTCGTCGAGCTGGGCCACCATGGTGCGCGCCATGGCCTCGACCACCTCGCCGGAGGCCGGAGAGACCAGATGCAGGACAAGCGTCGTACTCATGACCGGGCCTAACGTGCACCCCTATTTGTGATAGCCGCCGTCCAGCCGCAGCACGGTGCCGTTGATCATCGTGTTCTTGATGACATGGGCGACCAGCATGGCGAATTCCGCCGGGTCGCCGAAGCGCTGCGGGAAGGGGACGGAGCGGGCGATGCGCGGGTCCAGGTCCTGTTCCATCTTGAACAGGGTGGGCGTGCTGAACAGGCCGGGCGCGATGCCGACCACGCGGATCCCGAGCGAGCCCAGCTCGCGCGCCGCCGGCAGCATCATGCTGGCCAAGCCGCCCTTCGAGGCCGCATAGGCCGCCTCGCCCACCTGCCCCTCATAGGCCGAGACCGAGGCGGTGGAGATGATCACCCCACGCTCCCCATCCCGGCCCGGGGTCAGGCCGGCCATGTCGGCGGCCACCAGGCGCATCATGTTGAAGGCGCTGATCAGGTTCACTTCGACCAGATAGCGGAAATCTTCCAGCGGCATGGGCTGGCCGTCGGCATCGACGATGCGCTGCGGCCGGGCCTGGCCGACGCAGTTGATCAGCACGCGGGCGGGGCCGTTGGCCTCTTTCGCCTTGGCGATCGCGGCCTCTGCGGCCGGGGCGTCAGCGACGTCGCACGGGATGGCGAGCGCCCCGATCTCCGCCGCCAGGGCCTCGACGCCCGTCTGGTCGATATCGATCGCCGCTACCTTCGCACCGGCTTCGGCCAGGTGCCGCGCGGTCTCCGCCCCCAAACCCGAAGCGGCGCCCGTCACCACCGCCGCACAATCCCACAGATCCATCGCCACTCGTCCCGATCGGGGCAGTCCGCACCGCGGGCACCCCGTTAGCCGGACGGCTGCCGCCGCCCGCAGCCGACGAGCCTAAAGGGTCACCCCATGGCGTTGCAAGCAGACCATCCGTCAACGCGAAGTGTGGCGACGAAGTCCGTTCGATGCGAGCGGGGGCCGCACCCGTCGCGCCCACGCCGGCCTTGAGCCGGCGGTGCGGGGATGCGGCCCCGTTGCCCCGTTTAGAGGCCGGCCCGCGGGGGCAGGCCCAGGAACAGGTGGACGTGGCTGTTGTAGCCGAAGGCGCCCGGGTCGACGCCATAGACCTGGCCGTCGCTGTGCCAGGCAATGGCGAGACCCGCCATCAGGTGCTCGCCCGACATCTGCAGACAGGGCGTGATGGTGCGGGTGAACCGGGCTTCCCCGTCCGAGTCGGCGTGGAACACGCTCTCCGCCCCGTCGCGGCTGCCGAAGGGAATGTCATAGGTGCCGATGAACGGATCGGTCGGCGGCGACGCCATGTAGAAGTTCCACATGGTATAGACGCCGTCGGGCACCAGGCCGGTGAAGGTGATGTCCACCTGCCCTTCCCCGTCGGCGCAGGCATAGGTTCCGTGCCCCTCGGCCTCCAGCCATTCGCCGAGCGTGAAGCCCAGCGCCTGTCCCTTCGGATAGGGGCCGTTTGCTGTCGGGTCGAACGGGTCGTGGCGCTGCGGCTCGGCCGAGGCGAAGACCGGCGCGGAAAGATCGCGGTCGCCCGGCGTGGCCCGCCAGACGCCCGTCTGGCCGGCGCGCTCGACGAACACGTCCTGTTCCGGCATGTCCGCATCGATGTGGTCGACGAAGGTCAGCTCAATATCCACCGGCGGGTCGTAGGCCGTCGAGGAGCCGGTCGCCAGCGCTCCGCCGGCGGCGAGCACCCCGGCGGCGGTAAGCGCCGCGGCGGCTGTGACGGTGGCTTTAGGCAGCCGTGAGGGGTCGGTCATCGTCCAGTCTCCTTCTCCATTGGCAGTTCGGTCGGTTGGTCAGTCGGCGACCGGAAGGCCGCTCGGCACGGTCGCGGGGACCAGATGGTCCAACTCGCGGCTCGTCGGGTCGGTCAGGGCATGCAGGAAGGCGATCAGGTCGGCGACCTGCGCGTCGCTGAGATCGCGGGCCGGCAGCTCGCTGGCGTCGGCGATTTGTTGGCGCAGGGCCGCCGTCTGCTGCACCCAGCCGTCGCGCAAGGCATGGTCGGCCCGCCGCGCCGGATTGACCGGGTCGAAGCGCAGCTCCGAGCCGGTGCCCGTCCGCTCGATCACCGTTGCCGCGGGCAGCAGCACAGCCTGATCGATGTCGTACGCCTCCAGCGCGGCGATCGGGTCGAGGTGGTGGCGCACCACGGCCTCGAGCGTCGCATAGGCGCCGGCATGGCCCCAGGGACCGGTCAGCGCGACGTTGCGCAGGCTGGGTGTGCGGAAGCGATAGAGATCGGCCGGATCGAAGGTGACGCGGTAGCGGCCGAAGTCTTCAAGGCGCCGCTGGAAGCCCGTTTCCCGCCAATAGCTGTCATCCGTACCGTCGCCCTTGCCGGGGCCGATCTGCGGCATCGCGATCGCGTGGAAGCCATGATCGGTCTGCAGCGACCCGGAATGGCACGCCGCACACCCGGCTTCGCCATAGAACAGGGCCATGCCGCGCTCTGCCGCCTCCGGCAGCGGGTTGGCGTCTGGCTCGCGCAAGTAGAGGTCGAACGGGCTGGCATCGGCACGGAACGCCACCGCCTCGAAGGCCGCAATCGCGTTCGCGGCGTGGACGTAAGTGATCCCATCCGGCCCCTCGATCTCGGGATAGGCCGCACGGAACAGCACAACGTAGTCAGGGATGCCGCGCAGGCGTTGGGCCAGCAGGTCCCAGGCGCCGCCCGGTCCGCCGAGGCGGTTGACGGCGATTGCATCGGCGATCTCGTTCTCGCCTTGGTGTCCCGCCATCTCGACGTCCGACAGCACCGGAAACAGCGCCTGTGCGGCAAGCGCACTGTCCAGGCCAGGCGGAAGCTGCTCGCGCGCCGGTGTCCAGAAGCCGCTCGGCAGCGATCCGGTCGTGTCCGCTTCCACACGACCGTCATGCAGCATCGCGGTGAACTCGCGGGC
>JANQQD010000371.1 GCA_028285185.1 Anaerolineae bacterium
CCGGTGATGACGATGCTTGTCGGAGATCGCAAAGAGGTCATTGCCCTGTCGTCACGAACCATGCCGCGATATAACCAGACGCGAAAGCCCATCACGACAGACAACAGTGGTTCAAACTGGTCCCGTGACGATCGCAGCAGATTACGTAGATCCCAAGGCCGCCAACAGCGCCGGTGTGGCCAGCATGACCGGTTTTGCGAGACTGGAAGGCGGGGTCGAGCCTTTTCGGTGGATATGGGAAGCGCGCAGCGTCAACGGCCGATCACTCGATCTGCGATTCCGCCTACCGCCGGGTTACGACCGGCTGGACCCCGTGATTCGCGCCGAGGTGAACCAGCGGTTCAAGCGCGGCAATGTATCGGTCCAGCTCACGCTGACCCGCAGCCAGTCGGCACCGCAGCTGCGCGTCAACCGCCCGCTCTTGGAAGAGATGATGCGGCTGATGCGGGAATTTGCGTCGATCGGCGCAGCGCCACCGCGCGTGGACGGCCTGCTGGCGTTGCGCGGCATGCTGGAAACGGTGGAAGACGATACCCCGGAAGTGGCGGATACCGATCTCACGGCCGATCTTGCATCGCTGCTGGACGCGCTTGTCGAGGCGCGCGCGGCAGAGGGGGCCCGGCTTCAGCCAGCGTTGACCGACCACCTAGACCGTATCGACGCCCTGGTGGGCGAAGCCGCCAGCAGCGCCGCCGCCCAGCCCGCGGCGCTCCGCGAGCGGCTTCGTGCCAATGTCCAGGCCCTGCTGGAAGCGTCACCGGCCTTGCCGGAGGAGCGCCTGGCCCACGAAGCGGCAATCTTGGCCACCAAGGCGGATGTGCGCGAAGAACTGGACCGGCTGGTTGCCCATGTCGCGCAGGCGCGTGCCCTGCTTGGCGGCGGTGGGGTCGTTGGCCGCCGTCTCGACTTCCTCTGCCAGGAGTTCAACCGTGAGGCCAACACGCTGTGCTCCAAGGCAGCGGACATGGCGCTGACGCAGACCGGGCTCGAACTGAAGGCCGTGATCGACCAGTTCCGGGAGCAGGTGCAGAACATCGAATGAGTGTGATCGATCCAAGCCCGTCTTCCGCCGTGGCGGAAGGCCGAACGATCCGTCGCCGCGGGCTTATGCTGGTGCTGTCATCGCCCTCCGGCGCGGGCAAGACGACCATTTCCAGACGGTTGCTGGCCAGTGACCCCAACCTGACCATGTCGGTTTCGGTGACGACCCGGCCGCCGCGACCGGGCGAAGTGGACGGCCGCGACTACCGGTTCATCTCCCGCGCCGAATACGATCGGCTTCTGGCTGACCATGCCCTGCTGGAGCACGCGGAAGTCTTCGGCAACTCTTACGGAACCCCACGGGCCTTGGTGGAGCAGACGCTGAGCGATGGCGGCGACATGCTGTTCGACATCGACTGGAAGGGCACACAGCAACTCGCCCAAAGCGCGCGCAAGGACCTTGTGCGTGTCTTCATCCTGCCGCCCAGTGCGGAGGAGTTGGAGCGGCGGCTCTATACCCGCGCGCAGGACAGCGCAGAAGTCATCCAGCGGCGCATGGCGAAATCCGCCGACGAGATGAGCCACTGGGCCGAATACGACTACGTGATCCTGAACCAGGACGTGGACGAGAGTGTCGCACAGGTCGCCGCGATCCTGCAGGCGGAGCGCCTGCGCCGCGAGCGACAGGAAGGCCTGTTCGAGTTCGTCGACATGCTGCGCCGCGGTCGCCCGTCATAGGCTGCTGGTCGATCCGACTGTGGCTGCCCCATCGCCAGACGAGGTTTTCGCCGAGGGCGTGAAGGCGCACCGCACCGGCGACCTGAAATCGGCGATGGCGCATTACCGCTGGGTCGCCGACGCCCGACCGGATCACCCGCTGGTGTGGCACCATATGGGCGTTGCGGCTGAGGATTTGGGCCAGCACCGGGCCGCGGCGGAATTGTCCGAACGGGCGCTGGCGCTGCAACCGGATCTCTTGGCAGCGCTGATCAATCTGGGCCGCGCCCGAACGTCGCTGGGCGAACTGCATGCAGGCCTGGCAGCCTATCGTCGGGCGCTGGTTCTGGCACCGGAAGCGGCCGGCATCCTGGCGAGCATGGCACCGCTGGCGCTGCGCCTGGGCCGCCCGGATATGGCACAACTCCTCTATCGCCGCGCGCTCTTGCTCGAGCCGTCCGCCGGCGAGATCTGGGCGGCGCTGGGCGGGCTGCTGCGCCACCGTCGCCGGCTTGCCGAGGCGGAACGCTGCCTTCGCCATGGCCTCGCGATCCGCGGCGATCACCTGCCCACGGCCCTGGCACTGGGCACTGTGCTATTGTCGAGGGGGCGTGCCGATGAGGCGCTACCGCTCTTCAAACAGGTCACCGATCGCACGCCGAATTCGGTTCAGGCCCTTGCCGGACTTGGGGCCTGCCATGCGGCCATGGGCGAGCTGGAGACGGCTGCGACAGCTTTTTCCGCCGCCCTGGCCCTGAAGCCGGACATGACCGACGCCAGAATTGGCCTTGCGGACTCATTGCGACTCGCCGGCCGGCCGCAGTTGGCGGAAACGGAGGCGCGCCGCGCCGTCACGGAAGCACCCGGCAATGCCCGGGCTCTGAACGCCTTGGCAGCCTCCCTGCAGGCGCTCGGCCAACGCACGGAGGCCATCACCCTCTATCTCAAGAGCATAGCGCAGGAGCCGGGATTCGCGGACGCAAGGGCCAATCTCGGGGCCGCGCTGCTGACCGAGGGACGGCTGGGCGAGGCAGAGCGGCATCTGCAGACGGCCCTTCAGCTGCAGCCCAAGGCGCCTGGTGCTTGGAACAATCTGGGCAACGTCCATTCAGCAGCGGGCGACGGGAAGCGGGCGGAGGAAGCATATCGCCACGCGCTGGCTCTGGCCCCCGACAACGCCGAGGCAGGGTCCAACCTGCTGCTGACCCTGCACTATCGGGACGATGTCCCGGCGGAAGCGCTGGCCCTCGCTCACCACGACTGGGCGACTACGCATGCCGGCCCTGCGCCGTCGCCGCCGGCCGTTGCGGACCCGTCGACGCGGCGGCTGCGGGTCGGATACATGTCGGCCGACCTGCGGACGCATTCGGTCAGCTATTTCTTAGAGCCGCTCTTGGCGGCGCATGATCCTGACGCCGTTGACACAGTCTGCTATGCGGATGTGACCGCGCCGGACGAGACGACAAGCCGGCTTGAGGGGCTGGCCAGCGCCTGGCGGCCTATTGCCGACCTTTCCAACGATGCTGTCGCCGACCTTGTGCGCGCTGACCGGATCGACGTTCTGGTCGACCTGGGTGGACATACTGCCGGCAGACGCCTGTTGGTGTTCGCGCAACGGCCAGCGCCGGTGCAGGTGACATGGCTGGGCTATCCCAACACAACGGGCCTGGCGGCGATGGATGCCAGGTTGACCGATGCGATCGCCGATCCGCCGGGACCGGCCGATGATCTGGCCAGCGAGCGCCTGGTGCGACTAGAGCACGGGTTCCTCTGCTATCTGCCGCCGCCGGCGCCGGAACCGTCCCCTCTTCCCGCTGCCGAGAACGGGCGGGTCACTTTCGGGTCATTCAACAATCTGGCCAAGCTCACGCCGGGCGTCATCCGGCTCTGGGCGCGTCTGGTGGCGGAGGTTCCCGACGCGCGGCTGATGCTGAAGGCGCGGGCCCTCGCAGACGGCACAGTGCGCAGCCGGTTCGAAGACGCATTCGCCGCTGCCGGGCTACCGCCCGGCCGCCTGGCGCTGATCGGCCCGATCGCAGCGCGGGACGGGCACCTTCGCGCTTACGCCGACATCGATATCGCCCTGGATCCGTTTCCCTATAACGGGACGACAACGACCTGCGAAGCCCTATGGATGGGCGTCCCAACCGTGACGGTGTTGGGCGATCGCCATTCGGCCCGAGTCGGCGCCAGCCTGATGACGCACATCGGCCTGCCGCACCTGATCGCACGAGACTCGGACGACTATGTCCGGATTGCCAAAGGGCTTGCCGGCGACATCGACGGGCTCGCCGACCTGCGGCGGACGTTGCGCGAGCGCATGGCCGCCAGCCCATTGATGAATGCAGCGGGCTTCGCCCGAGCGGTGGAGGCTGCCTATCGAGACCTTTGCCTGTTTCGGGCGCGGCAGCCTTGATCAGATTCCGATTGAAGATCTCGGACTTAGGTATGGCTAGATTTTATTAGAAACAATTAGTTAAGCGGCCATATTAAGATAAGACATGAAAAGAGTCTAACGAGCTTCCGGGCTCGGATGGCGCCGCTATTCGGTCTCTGGACCCGCCGATGGCACCCGCCTATGGTCCCGTTGGCAAGACTTTGCTGCTTTCCGTTGCCCGGGCCAGCCATGCCCCTCACCCCAACACCGCCGGATGCCGCGCAGGGCCCCTCGCCGCGGCTCTGCTTCTGGGCCTTCCTCGCCCTGCACGTGGCCCTGTGGACGCTGGTGCCGGCACTGACGCACCACAACCTGCCGCTGGACGTGATCGAGCAGACGGCGTGGGGCGCGGAATGGCAGCTGGGCTATTTCAAGCATCCGCCGATGGCCGCCTGGCTGACCGAGCTGTTCGCGGTGCTGGGTGGTGGTGCGGGCTGGCCGCAGTACTTGCTGGCGCAGCTCGTGGTCGCAGTCGCCTTCTGGGCTGTATGGCGCCTGGCCTCTGACATGCTGCCGCCGGTGCAGGCGCTGTTGGCGGTGCTGCTGCTGGAAGCCATCGTCTATCACAACTTCCTGTCGCCCGAATTCAACGCGAACACGGTCCAGTTCCCGTTCTGGGCCCTGGCCGTCTGGGCGTTCTGGCGGGCCGTCAGCGGCGGGGGCCTATTGTGGTGGGCGCTGCTGGGTGCGGCCGCGGCCGGCGGCATGCTGGGAAAGTACTACACGGCCGTGCTGCTGCTGCCGATGATCGGCCTGATGCTGGCCGACTCCGGCTACCGCGGCCACTGGCGCCGGCCTGGACCGTATGTGGCGGCGGCGGTTGGCCTTGCTTTTCTGGGGCCGCATCTCTGGTGGCTGGTTGCCAACGACTTTCCCACCTTCGCCTATGCGGTGAACCGGGCCGGCGGGGCGGAGGCCGGCGATTGGACAGACCGCATCATCCATCCGCTGAAGTTCCTGGTGGACCAGTCGGTGCTGCTGGTCGCCCCGCTGCTGCTGCTGCCATTGATTTCTCTGCCGCAGGCGCGAGCCTGGGACCGGGCGGACAGGTTCCTGTTGTGGATGACGGCCGGTCCCTTTGTCGTAGCCTGCGGCCTTTCTGCAGCGCTGGGGTTCGAGCTGCGATCCATGTGGGGCGCGCCCATGCTGCTGCTGGCGGGGCTTGCCGGCATCAAATGGTGGACGCCGACGATCGACCGGCGCCGGCTCAAGCGCTTCGCCATCGTCTGGTGCACTCTGGCGGTCGTGCTTGTCGCTGGATACTGGGTCAAAGTCGTGATCGGACCCTACGCCACGGGACGGGCGGAACGGGTCGACTATCCGGGGCGGGTCATGGCGGCGACGCTGACCGCCGCGTGGCATGATCGTTTCGATACACCGCTGAGGGTCGCTGTCGGAGATGTCTGGCCGGCCGGCAATCTCGCCTGGTACTCGCCCGATCGGCCGACAGTCTACAGCTTCGCCGACCCGGCCCGGGCGTCATGGATCGACGATGAACAGCTGCGGCAGGCCGGCGGCATCGTGATCTGGACCGCGGGATCCCGCGGCGAGGTGCCGATCCCCCTGGCGGAAAGCCCGATGGCCGACCTGATGCGGCGCTTCGCCGGTCTGGAGGAGCAACCGCCCTTGGTGCTGCCTTGGCACACGGACGAGGGCATCCTGCCGGTGAACTTCGGCTGGGCCCTGTTGCCGCCGTCGGCCGATCCGTGACCGGAGAGCAAACGGCCATCCGCCGCATTTCGATCGCAACCGTTCTGGGCGCCGCAGCAATACTGGCCCTTTGGCCTGGGCTGGCAGGGCTCGACCCGGATCTCGGACTGGCGGCGGCGCTGACGGTCTTCACCATCGGCTTCTGGGCCATCGGTGCGTTGCCGGAGCACCTGACAGCCGTCGGCTTCTTCGTCGCCGCCATGCTGCTGGACGTCGCGCCGGCTGGCACGGTCTTTTCCGGCTTCGCTGCACAGGCCTTCTGGCTGGTGTTCGCCGGCCTGGTGCTGGCGCTGGCTGTGACGACCAGCGGCCTGGCCCAGCGGCTGGCGGCGCTGCCGCTGGACTGGATAGCGCAATCGTACCTTCGTACCATCGCCGCGATGGTGATCCTGGGTACGGCAGTCGCTTTCGTGCTGCCATCGACCATGGGTCGCGTCGTCTTGTTGGTGCCCATCGTGCTGGCAATGGCCGACCGTTTAGGCTTCGAGTCGGGCCGGGCCGGCCGCACTGGCATGGTGCTGGCCTTCGTGCTCGGCACATATCTGCTGCCCGTCGCCATTCTGCCCGCCAACGTGCCCAACATGGTGCTGGCCGGCACGGTGGAGACGATCTTCGACCAGTCGCCGCGCTACGGACCGTATCTGCTGCTGCACTTCCCGGTACTGGCGGCCGCAAAGGGCGTCATCCTGGTGTGGCTGATCCACCGCGTGTTTCCGGATGTACCGACCCCACCCTCTGAGCATGCTGCCGCCCCGCCACTGTCGCCGGAAGCCCGCCGCCTTGCGGTAATCCTGGCCCTGACCCTGGCACTGTGGGCGACCGACACGGTGCACGGCATTGCTCCGGCGTGGATCGGACTGGCCGCGGCCTTCGCCTGCCTGCTTCCGACGACCCGCCTGACGCCGGCCGACAGCCTCGCCGGCAAGCTCAACTTCGGCCCTCTGCTCTATGTCGCCGGCGTGCTGGGGATCGCAGCGCTGGTGTCATCGACGCAACTCGGTGAGATCGTCTCGGTCGCCATGCTTTCCGTGCTGCCTGTATCGCCGGGCGCCGACTGGGCCAACTATTTCAGCCTTGTGGGCGTCGCGACGGTGCTGGGGAGCATCGCCACCATGCCCGGCATTCCCGCGGTGCTGACGCCGATCGCAGCCGATCTGATGGCCGCTACCGGGTGGACGCTGGACGCCGTGGTCATGACCCAAGTCGTGGGCTTCTCCACCGTGTTCCTGCCCTATCAGGTGCCGCCGATCGTCGTCGGTCTGGCGCTGGCCCGCACGCGCACCCGCGACGCCGCACGGATCCTGCTTTGGCTCGCCGTCATCAGCCTCGGACTTCTCGTACCGATCAACTATATCTGGTGGCTGGCTCTCGGCGCCCTGGCAGTTCTGGGTTGACGCCGAACCATGGACGGTCCATTTCGTGGGGGTGTTTCCGGTCGACGACGGCAGGTCCGATGCCCCTTCACCTGATCAAGATGTCCGTGGGCTCCACCGAGATCGACGACGTTCGACGCTGGCAGGCGAGTCGTCTGACATCGCGCGGCGGTCAGGCCGTGGTCCCGGGCTTCACCCGGCGCATGCCGCGCCGTCGTGATGAAATCCTGGACGGCGGATCCATCTATTGGGTCTTCAAGGGCGTGGTGCAGGCGCGCCAGCGTGTGTTGGACCTGGTCGAATCGACGGATGACGAAGGGCTGTCTTACTGTCGCATGATCTTCGATCCGACCCTGGTGGAGACGGAGCACCATCCCCATCGCCCGATGCAGGGCTGGCGCTACCTCAAAGA
>JANQQD010000381.1 GCA_028285185.1 Anaerolineae bacterium
ACGGTGATCACGCGGTCGCGCGGCACGCCGGTGATCCGTTCCTGCCAGGCCGGCGTGTAGGGCAGGTCGTCGTCGAACGACGTGGCCGCCATGTCGTCGTCCAGCCCGCGGTCGAGGCCGTAATTGGCGAGGAACAGGTCATAGACCGAGGCGACCAACGCCTGGCCCTTCTTCAGCTTGATCTTCTTGACCGGAACCTTGCGCACCAGCACGTCGGGATGGTTGGTGCCGGCAAAGAAGTCGTGCTGGCGGTTGCCGAAATAGGGGAACCCGACATCGGCGACCTCGTCATGGGCGTCCAGCAGGCTCAAGCGCAGCTTGACCTCGTTGCCGTCGCCGTCCTTCTCCTCCAGGTTCCATTTGCCCTGCTCGCCCCAGCGGAAACCGACGGAGCCCTGCGGTGCCACCAGTTCGCCACTGGCCTCATCGACGGCCACGGTCTTCCAGTCCGGATTGTTGGCCTGGCCGAGCGCGCCTGGAAGATCGGCCGCCCGCAGCAGCCGTTCCGGCACCAGATAGCCGTCCTTTTCCACCAGACGAACCAGCATCGGCATGTCGGTGTAGCGGCGGACATAGTCGCTGAAATAGTCGACCTGCCGGTCCAGGTGGAACTCGCGCAGGATGACGTGGCCCATGGCCATGGCGAGGGCTGCGTCCGTCCCCTGCTTGGGGTGCAGCCACATGTCGCCGAACTTCGACGCCTCGCTGTAGTCGGGCGAGACGACGGCGCTCTTCATGCCGCGATAGCGCGCCTCGGTGTAGAAATGCGCATCTGGCGTGCGCGTCTGCGGCACGTTTGAGCCCCAGACGATGATGAAGCCGGCGTTGTACCAGTCGGCACTTTCCGGCACGTCGGTCTGCTCGCCCCAGGTCTGCGGGCTTGCCGGCGGCAGGTCGCAGTACCAGTCGTAGAAGCTCATGCACACGCCGCCGAGCAGCGACAGGTAGCGCGTGCCCGCGGCGTAGGAGACCATGGACATCGCCGGGATGGGCGAGAAGCCGACGACGCGGTCGGGGCCGTAGGTCTTGGCCGTGTAGGCGTTGGCCGCGGCGATGATCTCGGTGACCTCGTCCCACTTGGCGCGCACGAAGCCGCCATGCCCGCGCTGGCGGGTATAGGAGGCGCGCGTCGCCGGGTCCTCCACGATCGAGCGCCACGCCGCCACCGGCGTCTTGGTGGCCCGCGCCTTGCGCCAGGCCTGCAGCAGGCGCGAGCGGATCAGCGGATGCTTGAGGCGGTTGCTGCTGTAGACGTACCAGGAATAGCTGGCACCGCGGGAGCAGCCGCGCGGTTCGTGGTTCGGCAGGTCGGGCCGGGTGCGCGGATAGTCTGTCTGCTGGGTCTCCCAGGTGATGATCCCGCCCTTGACGTAGATCTTCCAGCTGCACGACCCGGTGCAGTTGGTGCCGTGCGTGGAGCGGACGACTTTGTCGTGCTGCCAGCGCTTGCGGTATCCGTCTTCCCAGCCGCGGTCTTCGCGGGTGACCACGCCGTGGCCGCCGGAATAGACGTCGACGGTCTTCTTCAGGAACAAGAGACGGTCGAGGAAGTGGCTCATGCGATTTCTCCTTTGCCCGTTCGTTTCCTGATCAGCACGGCACGGGCGCGGACTTGCGGGTGTAGAAGAGCCAGGTGATCGCCACGCA
>JANQQD010000382.1 GCA_028285185.1 Anaerolineae bacterium
CCGTTCCCTTGTTTCTGGGTCATCTACTGACTGGAGGACACTATGGCGAATGCCGAGGCCGTCTTCCAATTGGGGATCGACTTGGACACACGTGTCGGCGGCACAATTGTCGACGGCGCGCCAAGCACTGCCCATGCGGAAGAAACAAAGCCGACCCTGACCGATCAGGCGGCGAAAAAGAAGCCGGCGACCGATGCGAGTGACACGGACGCCTTGGACCACTGGGCAGAGCGGGACGGGCGAAGCTACGCCGGCCGGCATCTGATCATCGATCTCTGGGAAGCGGACGGGCTCGACGATCTCGACCTCGTCGACGACACGTTGCGCGAAGCCGTCGATGTGGCGGGCGCCACCCTTTTGCATATCCACCTGCACCATTTCACGCCGAACGGCGGCATCTCCGGCGTGGCGGTGCTGGCCGAAAGCCATATCAGCATCCATAGCTGGCCAGAGCGCCGGTATGCGGCACTGGACGTCTTCATGTGCGGCGACGCCCAGCCGGATCTGGTCGTGCCCGTGCTCAGGCGGGCCTTCCGGCCCAGCCGCGTGCGCGTCTCCGACCTGTATCGCGGTGAGGATGACGGCGTTCAGTGGCTGTCGGACCGGGCGGCATGACGCAATGGTTCACCGAGACGCTCCATGACGGTGTTGCCCAGGCCCTGACCATCGATCGGCTGCTCTATCGGCAGAAGACCGATATTCAGGATCTGATCATCTTCGACAACCGGGTGTTTGGGCGCGTGCTGGCGCTGGACGGCGTCGTGCAGCTCACCACCGGTGACGAGTTCGTCTATCACGAGATGATCGCCCATGTGCCGCTATTGGCCCATGGGCGGGCGCGCCGCGTGCTGATCATCGGCGGCGGCGACGGCGGGACGTTGCGCCGTTGCCTGGAGCATCCGGTGGACCGGGTGACGATGGTGGAGATCGACCGCTCGGTGGTCGATCTCTGCCGCGAGCAGTTTCCGGAGGTGTGCGGCAACGCGTTCGACGATCCGCGGCTGGATCTGGTGATCGCCGACGGCGCGGCGTTCGTGCGCGACACTTCCGACCGGTTCGACGTGATCATCATCGATTCCACCGATCCGATCGGCCCAGGCCGTGTGCTGTTCACGGCGGAGTTCTATGCCGACTGCAGGCGCTGCCTGACGCCGGGCGGCCTTTTGGTCAACCAGGCTGGCGTACCGGCCGTCCAGGGCAGCGAGCTGACCGACATCACCACAGCCTTGCGCACCGCGTTCGCCGACGTGGCCGCCTATATGGCGGTCGTGCCCACCTACTACGGGGGCATCATGACGCTGGGCTGGGCCAGCGACGATCCGGGATTGCGACGGACAGACGAGGCAACACTGGCCGACCGGGCAGCAGCGTCAGGCATCTCGGGTCGCTATTACAGCCCTGCCGTGCATGTCGGCAGCCTGGCACTGCCGCCCTGGATCGGGGCGCTGATCTCAGCCTGACCGGCCGGACGGCGCCCGATTACGGGTTGATGACGTCCGGCAGCCAGGTGGCGAGCGATGGGAAGAACGCCAGGATCACCAGCATGCTCAGCTGGATCACCACGAACGGAATGATCCCCTTGTAGATCGCTCCAGTGCTTACGGATTCAGGGGCGACGCCGCGCAGGTAGAACAGCGCAAAGCCGAAGGGCGGCGTCAGGAAGCTGGTCTGCAGATTGACCGCGATCATGACGCCCAGCCAGACCGGATCGAGATCCATCATCAGCAAGACCGGCCCGACGATCGGGACGACCACGAAGATGATCTCGATGAAGTCGAGGAAGAATCCCATCACGAACATCAGGGCCATGACCACTAGCATGGCCCCGATGACACCGCCGGGCATGACCGACAACACGTCATGCACCAACGCCTCACCGCCGAGCTCACGGAAGACAAGCGAGAATACGGAAGCGCCGAGCAGGATGACGAACACCATAGAGCTGATCAGCGTGGTCTGCTGCATGACGTTGATCAGGATGGCGCGCGTCAGCTGTCGGCGCATGGCCGCGAGAATGCAGGCCCCTACCGCGCCGATGGCGGCACTCTCTGTCGGCGTCGCAATGCCGGCCAGGATCGATCCGAGTACGGACAGTATCAGCACCGCCGGCGGAAGCAGCACGAAGACCACCCGCCGGCCCAACTGCCCCTTGTCCTCCTCCGCGACCTTAATCGGCGGCGTTGCCTTCGGGTCGGCAATCGAAACGATGATCACCCAGAGCATGTAGAGCGCGACCAGAATCATGCCGGGGATGAACGCCCCGGCGAAAAGGTCGACGACGGACACAGGCTCCGGGGCGAAATTGCCCTGGGCCAGCTGGGCATCCGTGTATGCCCCCTGCAACTGGTCGCCCAACAGGATCAGCACGATCGATGGCGGTATGATCTGCCCCAGTGTGCCGGACGCGCAGATGGCACCAGTGGCCACACGCGGATCGTATCCGGCCTTGAGCATCGTCGGCAGGCTGAGCAAACCCATAGTGACGACGGTGGCGCCGACGATGCCCGTTGATGCCGCCAGCAGCATGCCGACGAGGATGACCGAGATACCGAGCCCGCCACGCAGGCTGCCAAACAGCTGTCCCATGGTTTGGAGCAACTGTTCCGCCACGCGGGAGCGTTCCAACATTACGCCCATGAATACGAAAAGCGGCACTGCCACGAGCACTTCGTTGACCATGAAGCCGAAGTACCGTGATGTCAGTGCTCCGAAGTCGGTGAAATTGAAAAGATTGCTCGTCAGTCCCAGGGCATCCATGCCGATGCCGATGAAGCCGAAAACAATGGCAACACCCGCCAACGTGAAGGCAACCGGATAGCCCAGCAACAGGACACCGCAAGTGACGATGAACATCGTCAGACTGAGGACTTCACCGATTAGGATCTCACTCACGCGGCCTCTCCCCGGCCGGCTCGCCGTTGTCGGGCAGGAAACGTGGGTGATTGCGCAGGATCAGATAAGACCGACCGGCCAGGGACAGCCCCTGTGCGCCGAGCAGCAGGCAGAAGGCCGGTATGACGGTTTTCAGCAAAAATAGTCCCGGCAAGCCACCCGCCTGGTAGCTGGCCTCTCGCCGCTCCCAGCTGACCGCGACATAGTTGTACGAGAACCAAGCCACCAGGCAGACCAACGGAAGCAACAAAAATAGACTGCCGAAGAGGTCGACATAGGCTTTGTATCGCACGCTATTCGGTCGGTAGAAGACATCGACCCGGACATGGCCGTTGCGCAGTAACGTGTAGCCGGCGCCGAGCATGAACACGATGCCGTGCATCCACACGTAGCTTTCCTGCAGCCATACGAATCCGACGGCGAAAAGATACCGCAGCACGACCACAGTTGCCGTGGTCAAGACCATGGCGAGACAGATCCACGCCATCACCCGGCCGATCCTATCGTTCAGCCAGTCTACGAAAAGGACGAAGTTTTCGATGAACCGCAACCGATGATCCCAGTGTTGGCTGCTGGATGGCCACCGAGTTGCGCATGAAGGCAAGCCTGGCGCTTCGGTTCCTAGCGATTACCCCATGCTTCGCCGATTGACTAGCCTTAAATCCCGGCGAAGGGCGTTGGACTTGCCCGTTGCTTCGGCGTATTGGAAAGGGCTGGCGCGAGCGGCGCCGCAAGCCTTCCGACCGTTCGGTTTCCTTTAGCGGGCAGCGGACCCGCGTGGCCCTGACCTTGCGACTGGCACACCTCATCGACCGCATCAACGACGTCATCGGCCGCGCTGTGTCCTGGCTTGCCCTGTTCATGGTGCTCGTGCAGTTCGCTCTGGTGATCCTGCGCTATGTCTTCGGCATTGGCTCGATCTTCGTGCAGGAATCGCTGCTGTACGCCCACGGCACGATGCTGATGCTGGCGGCGGGTTACACGCTTGCCGCCGACGGACACGTCCGCGTCGATATCTTCTATCGTGAGGCCACACCGCGGCGCAAAGCCGCCACCGACCTGATCGGCGCTGTCTTGCTGCTGCTGCCGTTCTGCGGCCTGGTGGCGGTCACGGCCTGGCCGTACGTGCTGGAAAGCTGGCTTACCCTTGAAGGCTCGCGGGAAACCTCGGGCATCCCAGCGCTCTTCCTCTTGAAGAGCGTGATCCTCGGCTTTGCGGTGCTGCTGGGCCTGCAGGGTGTGGCGCTGGTCCTGAGGTCAATGGAACGCCTTGAGGCGCCGGACGACGACCAGGACACAAGCGGAAGAACCGCTGCGGGCGGGCCGCCAAGCTAATGGCCGATGTCCTGGACATCGCGATGTTCGCGACCGTGTGCGCCGTGCTGCTGGCCGGCTTTCCGGTGGCGTTCTCGATCGCCGGCACCGCGCTCGCCTTCGCGCTGCTGGGCGCTGCCCTGGGCGTTCTGGACCTCCGCTTCGTCGCGTTCCTGCCGCAGCGCATCTTCGGCACCATGCAGAACGAGGTGCTGATCGCGGTGCCGTTGTTCGTCTTCATGGGCGTCATGCTGGAACGCTCGAAGGTTGCCGAAGACCTGCTGGAGAGCATGGGACAGCTGTTCGGCAACTTGCGCGGCGGGCTCGGCATCTCTGTGACGGTGGTGGGGGCGCTGCTGGCCGCGTCCACGGGCATCGTCGGCGCCACCGTGGTCACCATGGGCCTGCTTTCGCTGCCGACGATGCTCCGGCACGGTTATGACCGGAAGCTTGCCTGCGGGTCGATCTGTGCCGCCGGCACGCTCGGCCAGATCATCCCCCCGTCGATCGTGCTGGTGTTGCTGGGCGACCAGATCAGCATCGCCTTCCAGGCATCGCAGCTGGCCCAGGGCGTGTTTGCCCCGGAAACGGTGTCGGTGGGGGACCTGTTTGCCGGCGCCATGATCCCCGGCCTGCTCTTGGTCGGCCTCTACATCACCTATCAACTCTTCATCGCGCTGGTGCGCCCCAACGCTGCACCGGCGCTGCCGGCGCGGCATGCAGGCATGGCCGGCAACCGGATGCTGCTTCGTGCCCTCGTGCCGCCGGTCGTCCTGATCGTGGCCGTCCTCGGTTCCATCCTTGGCGGCGTTGCCACGCCGACGGAAGCTGCCGGTGTTGGCGCCGTGGGGGCATTGATGCTGGCTGGGCTGCGGCTGGCCGATGGTCGGCCCTGGCTGATCCGCGCGGCTGGGGCGTCGCTGATCGCCCTGCTGCTGCTGACCGGCGTCGCGGATCTGCGCGTGACCCGCGACGTGATCCCGCCGGGGGATCTCGCCGGCATCGTGATGGCGGTGTTGCTCTGCCTCGTGGTGACGGCGGGCATCGCCGTCAGCGTTGCCCGCACCTACCGCACCGGCATCCTGCAGGATGTGATGCGCGCGACGGCCCGTCTCACCTCCATGGTCTTCGTCATCGTGATCGGGGCGGCACTGTTCAGCCTGGTGTTCCGCGGCCTCGGAGGCGACCATACGGTTACTGCGTTCCTGACCTCACTGCCGGGCGGTGTGACGGGGGCGCTGGTGATCGTCATGGCCGTGATGTTCCTGCTCGGCTTCTTCCTCGACTTCCTTGAAATCACCTTCGTCGTGGTGCCGATCGTGGCGCCCGTCCTGATGGCCATGGGTGTGGATCCCATCTGGCTGGGGATCTTGATGGCGGTGAACCTGCAGACGAGCTTTCTGACCCCGCCCTTCGGCTTCGCGCTCTTCTATCTGCGCGGCGTTGCACCGCCCGAGGTGCGCACAGCCGATATCTATCGGGGTGTTGCGCCGTTCGTCGGTATTCAGGTGGTGGCGCTGGGACTGGTGGCCGCCTTCCCGGCCCTGGCCACCTGGCTTCCCGAGCTGCTGTTCCGGTGACCTGCCCGCCGGGCCGTCAGGCTTTGCCGATGGGACGACCGGCCACGGTGGAGCCATCGCGGAAGAAGCCGGAGCCCCACAAGGAGACGCTGTCTCTAAAGAAGCGTGCGGAAAGCCCGCCCAAGGCGGCGACAACAGCCAGGAACAGGATCAGCTCCACAAGGATCTGCCCGAAAGTCAGCAGCGCGATCCGCTGGACGTGGATTTCGACCTCGCCGTCGTCCACGAGCTGCATCATCTCCTGAACCAGGGCATCGGGGCTCTCTGCCAGCGTCTCTTCCGCCGTTGCGTGCCAGGCCTCGGGATCGACGTCGTCGCTGCGGAAACGGAAGCTGGCATCCTGGAGAATGTCCGACGCGCTCAGGGCTTCCGCTTCGATCACCCGGGTCTCGAACATCTCGACCGTGACTTCAGCCGGGCCGAAGAAGGCGCGGATGCACATGTAAGCCGTCAACAGGCAGAAGACGCCGGCAATGATCGTACCAACGACATAGATGACGGCGGTCGATCTCGGCTCCCTACCTTCGGATGCAGCGCCGTCCGTCATCGTCGTCTCCCTCCGCGCTTGCGTTTCTGCCCTTATTGACCGTTCTGTGGGTCGGTCGTGCGGTCTTCCGGGGGCGATCGTTGCGCCCCCGGGACCGTCTTACACCATCTGGAGGTCAGCCGCGACGGCCGATCAGCCACCAGGCCGTCGGCAACAACGCTGCCGCAAGGCAGAGCTTCAGGGCATCGCCCAAGAGAAACGGCGTCGCGCCGAGGCTAAACGCCGTACCGAAGGTGGCCGTCGGGTCTCCGGCCAGCAGGAACTGGTGCAGCCAGATCACGCCGGGCACATAGATCAACACGATGCCGAACAGCAACGCTGGGATGATCGTGACCACGCGCCGATCCCAGCCGCGTTCTGCCAGCCAGCCGACGGCCGCCGCCGCCAACACGAACCCGACCAGATAGCCACCGGTCGGCCCAAGCAGATAGGCCGGCCCTGCACCGGGATTGGTAAACACGGGCAGCCCGGCAAGACCCTGGGCGAGATAGGCCAGCACTGTGGCCGATCCCAGCTTCCAGCCATAGGCCAAGCCGATCAGCAGCACCGCAAAGGTCTGCATGGTGATCGGCACCGGCCAGAACGGTACCTTCAGCTTGGCGGATACCGTAAGCAGAATGCTGCCGGCGGCGATCAGCAGCACCGCCTTGAGCCAGGCATTTCGACCCTCAACCGGCCAAACGGCGGCGGCAAGAGCGGGACTTTGGGCGTTCATGGTCACTCCCACGGGTTTCGGCGACGAGAATGGGTCAGGCGCAAGACTAGTCGGCCGAATCGGCAAGGTAAATCGCCTGCAACCCGCACGGTTCAGATCTGATCTAGCGCAACCCGGCGGTCGCCGCCCGGGTCACGAGAACCGGTTGTTGCGTGGGAAGCCCCGCGGCGGGACGCGGCCGGCCCCGCCGCGGCGTCCCAGCCAGGTTGACAGGTCCCGTTCGACGCGCTGTCGGTCGCCCATGGGCCAGCGCAGGCCCTCCTCCAGCGTGAACACGATCACGTCGCTGAGCGTGGCGTCGCGGTACCGCTGCAGACGCACGCCGCGCCCACGCATCATCTCGGGCACTTCGTCCAGCGGGAAGCACAGCAGCTTGCGATGCGTGCCGATCACGGCGACCGTATCGCCGTCGACCGAACGACATACGGCCGCGCGCGCATCGCCGGTAAGGTTCAGTACCTGGCGACCCGACCGCGTCTGGGCCTCCACATCCGACTGCTTGACGACAAAACCCTGTCCTTCCGATGATGCCACAAGCAGTCTGCCCGCCGGATCAAACACAAACAGATCAATCAGTTCTGCGTCATTACTAAGGTCAACCATCAGGCGAAGTGGCTCGCCGTACCCCCGGCCTCTGGGCAGACGATCGCAGGCCAGCGTGTAGAACCGGCCGTCGCTGGTGAACAGCAGCAGCTTGTCGGTGGTGTACGCCTGAACGGAGAAGCGTCCGGCATCACCCTCTTTGTACTTCGCTTCGGCCGACTTATCCTGATGTCCGCGTACGGCGCGCAGCCAGCCCTGCTGTGACAGCAGCACGGTGATGGGCTCCCGCTCCACGCCAGCATCGGCCGGCACCTCGACCTCCGGCGGCGGGGTGCCCACCTCTGTCCTGCGCCGGCCAAGCGCTGTCTTTCCGCCAAAGCGCTTGCGGATATCCGCGATCTGCTCGGCCACCTTGTCCCAGCAGCGCCCTTCATCCGCCAGCAGGGCCTCCAGATCCGTCTTCTCCGCGCTCAGCCGCTCGTGCTCGCGCCGCAGTTCCATCTCCTCCAGCCGGCGCAGAGACCTGAGGCGCGTGTTCAGGATGGCTTCCGCCTGCACATCCGTCAGGTCGAAAGTGCGGATGAGCTCGGCCTTCGGCTCATCCTCCTCACGGATGATGCGGATCACCTCGTCCAGATTCAGGAAGGCAATCAGCTGGCCGGCCAGAACCTCCAGCCGGTGGTCGATCTTGCCCAGCCGGTGGCGCGTGACCCGTTGCAGCACCTCCAGGCGATGATCCAGGAACGCCTTCAGCGCCTCGCCTAGCGACATGACGCGGGGCACGCCTGCGGCGTCCAGGACATTCAGGTTCAGCCCGACTCGCACTTCGAAGTCCGTCGACCGGAACAGCTGCTCCATCAGCACGGCGGCATCGACTGTGCGGCTGCGGGGCGTCAGCACCAGCCGCACCTCTTCCGTGGACTCGTCACGGATATCGTCCAGCAGCGGCAGCTTTCGGTCGTTCAAGAGGGCGGCAACCCTCTCCACCAGGCGGGCCTTGGGCACCTGGTACGGGATCTCGGTGACGACGATCTGGTATTGGCCGTGCTGCAGGGCCTCTTTCGCCCATTGTGCGCGCAGTCGGAAGCTGCCGCGGCCGGTGGCATAGGCCTCCGCCATGGTCTCAGGCGTGTCGACCAGCACGCCGCCAGTCGGGAAATCGGGCCCGCGCACCATGCGGGTCAGCGTGGCCGCGGATGCGCCGGGATGGCGGATCAGGTGCAAGAGCGCGTCGCACAGCTCGCCCGCATTATGGGGCGGAATGGCCGTTGCCATGCCAACTGCAATGCCCTGCGCGCCATTGGCCAGAAGGTTGGGAAAGGCTGCCGGCAGAACCGCGGGCTCTTCGCCCTCGCCGTCATAGGTAGGGCGGAAATCCACCGCGTTCTCGGCAATGCCTGCCAGCAGCGCCTCTGCAACCTCCGTCAGGCGGGCCTCGGTGTAACGCATGGCCGCGGCGCCATCGCCGTCGATGCTGCCGAAATTGCCCTGGCCCTCGATCAGTGGATAGCGCTGGGCGAAGTCCTGCGCCAGGCGCACCAGCGCGTCATAGACCGCTTGGTCGCCATGGGGGTGGAACTTGCCGATCACGTCGCCGACCACGCGCGCGGCCTTCTTCGGCGACGCCGACGGCTCCAGCTTCAGCTCGCGCATGGCGTACAGCAGCCGGCGGTGAACGGGCTTCAAGCCGTCGCGCACATCCGGCAGCGAGCGCGCCATGATCGTGGACAGCGCATAGGTCAGGTACCGGTCGCCCAGTGCCTGGGTGAACGGAAGCGGCTCGATGCGGGGTTCGGCGATGTCGCTCATGACGCGGGCAAGCTACCAGATGACGTGACCATTCGGCGATACGCTTCTATATATCGTTGGCGGGCCGGCGGACAGGTTCGGTGCGCCTGACCGAAGGCCAGCCGGTCCAGAAAGTGACCGGTAAGCAGAAGGCCGCTCAACACCTCCGTGCCCGAGCCGTCGCCTTCGCCGATCAGAAAGCCGGGCAGCGACAGCAGCCGTTCCCGGTAGGGCTCGCCGGCCGACAGAGACACGGCCCGGCCGGTGCGTGGGCTGACATAGGCCAGCCGGTCGTTCGGACGGCTGGGCTCGCCCGTGACGGCACAGCGGGTGAGATCGAGGCCGAAGCCGAGCGCGCCCAAGAGCCCGATCTCCCAGCGGACATAGGCGGCGTCCCAGACTTCGCCGCCCAAGAGCGACAGCATCGCCGCCAGGCCCTCATAGACCGCCGGATAGGGTGCGCGTTCCGGCAATGCCGCCTCGGTGATGGCGCAGGCCGAAGACAGGGCGGCCAGCCGCTGCGGGTCGTCCAGCACCACAGCCGCGACATGCCCCGTGATCTCAAGTGCGAAGGCCCCGAGATGATCCGACAGACGCGCGCGCCAGCGTGCGTCGACGAGTGTGCCCGGCTGGATCGCGGGGCCAGCTCCGCGGCCACGGACCAGTCCGGCATGCTGCCCGTGCTCCCGCGTCAGCAGCTTGGCAATGCGGCCGCTGTCGCCGTGCCGGCGCGCCGACAGCACGATGGCATCGTCTCTCCACTCCATCAGTCTCTGACTATCGCGTCCGTCGGGCGAAGGCTATCACCAGCAAGAGCGCGGGTGCGGCCACGATCACCGCGACAAACCCTTGCGGGTCCCAGATGTCCATGCCGATGCCGCCGACCACCGGCCCGGCAATCATGCCCACCGTGTAGCTCATGATGAAGGTGGCGTTGGCGGTGGCCAGATCGCCCTTCGCCAGCTTCTGGCCCAAGAGAATCAGCCCAACCGAATAGAGGCCGCCCATGGCGCCGCCCCACAGGAACAGAACGGCGCCGGCAAGCCAGCCGAACGCCATGCTGGCCGGAATGGCGAGGCCGATGAATATGGCCCCCACTGCGACGGCCACGATCAACCCGCGCCGGTCGGTGCGGTCCGCCAGCCAGCCGAGCGGAAGCTGTAGCGCGATGCCGCCCACCGCACCGGCGCTGATCAGCAGCACCACGGAGTCCTCCGCATAGCCTTGCGCAAGCCCATAGACCGGAAACAGGGAAAAGAAGATGGATTCCCCGAACCCCGACAGAAAGGCCGCCGCCAGTGACAGACCGGCGACGCCGGCCACTGCCGCGATGGCCTTCGGCGATCCCGAGCCACCGACTGTCGGCGCGATGCGCCGGGCGGCAAGGGTCGGCAGATAGGCGAGGGCCAGAATCCCCGCGGCGATATAGAACGGCGCGTCACCCGTCGTGCCGATCACCGTCAGAACGATGGGTCCGGTGGCGATGCCGGCCGCCCAGATGCTGGCATAGAGACTGACGACGCGGCCACGGCTCGCCTCCGTCGGCACGGTGTTGATCCAGGTCTCGCTCACGATCCAGTCGATGGCGCCGCCCGCGCCCATGGCGAAGCGCAGCAGAATCATCCAGATCAACGCATCCGCCGACGGAAAGGCTGCGAGCGACAGGGCCGCCAGGGCCGATCCGAGAAAAAGACACGGCAAGGTTCCCAGGCGTCCGGCGATCCTCGGCGCCAGCGGCCCCACCAGCAGGATGGCGATCGGCGATGCCGCCGCCACGGTGCCGATCGCCAGGCTGGACAGGCCGGCCGCTTCCATCCTGAGCGTAATCAGCGGCCAGGCCATACCCAGCGTCAGGCCTACGGAAAAGGCGCTGACAAGGATGGCGACCAGGCTGCGCACCCGCGCTGCTGGTGTCAGGGCACCCGATTGCGGCGTCGTGGCGGACTCTGTCACCAACAGCCCCGGGTCACGCGTTGTAGTCCAGTCCCCACGGCCGGTAGAGATCCGGGTCGTCGACCCAATTCTCGCGGACCTTCACGAACAGGCTGACATGGATGCGGCGTTCCAGCATCTCTT
The DNA here is from genome assembly GCA_028285185.1 of Anaerolineae bacterium. Lineage (GTDB taxonomy): Bacteria > Pseudomonadota > Alphaproteobacteria > DSM-16000 > Inquilinaceae > JACKIG01. The sequence goes on from JANQQD010000382.1 coordinate 11,456, forward strand.
CCAACTCAGTCCGCGCTTCGCTGCCGACACGCTTGATCATGCGGCCGCCCCGCCCAAGCACGATCGCCTTCTGACTGTCCCGCTGAACATAGACCACTTGCCCGATCTTCACGCTGCCGTCGGCAAACTCCTCCCAGCTCTCAGTCTCTACGGTCAGCGCATAGGGCAGTTCCTGATGCAGCAGCGTGAACAGCTTCTCTCGCGTGATCTCCGCGGCCATCAACCGCATCGGAAGGTCAGTCATCTCGTCTTCCGGATACAGCCAGGGCCCGGGCGGCATGCGCTCAGCCAGGCAGCGCTGCAGGTCGGCCAGGCCGTCGCCGGTCAGGGCGGAGATCATGAACGTGTCTGTGAAGATGCCTTGGCGGTTGAGCCGCTCGCTGATCTGCAGCAGCCCGGCGCGGCGCGCCGCATCCACCTTGTTCAGCACCAGGATCGCCCGCCGCTCGACCGCCTTCAGCCGGTCGATGATCGCCACGCTGTCCGAATTTGGCGCCGGCCGGCTGGCATCGACCAACAGCAGCACGATGTCGGCATCGGCGGCCCCCTGCCATGCCGAGGCGACCATGGCCCGTTCCAGTCGCCGCTTCGGCTGGAAGATGCCCGGCGTATCGACGCAGATCAGCTGGCTGGCGCCATGGGTAGTGATGCCGAGAACGCGCGAGCGCGTCGTCTGCACCTTCGGCGTCACGATCGCCACCTTGGATCCGACGATCGCATTGATCAGCGTGGACTTGCCAGCATTGGGCGCGCCGATGACGGCGACAAACCCGCATCGCGTGGCCTCAGCCGGCCCGTCTTCGCTCATGGTTCAGCGGTGAGCGCCGCTAACAGCCGGTCCGCAGCCATCCGTTCGGCCAGCCGCTTGGACGGCCCCCTGGCGGCCATGGCAGGATGGCCCGGCAGCGACACCCTGATCTCGAATTCGGGCTGATGGTCGGGGCCGCTGCGGCCGACGACCTCGTATCGCGGCAGCGGCAGGCCTCGGGCCTGTGCCCATTCCTGCAGCGCCGTCTTGGGGTCCTGCGGCGGCCGCTCGTCACGGTCGATCACCCCTGCCCAGGCGGATCGCACGAACCGGCGCGCCTGCTCGATACCGCCATCCAGGTAGAGCGCGGCGATCACAGCCTCGCAAGCATCGGCAACGGTTGCGACATTGTCGCGGCCGCCGGCGCTGGCCTCTGCGGGCGACATAAGCAGGTGCTGGCCCAGATCCATGCCCAGTCCGATCTCGCCCAGGGTTTCGGCGCGCACCAAGGCGGTCAGCCGCCGCGCCAGCGCGCCTTCCGGTTCCGCTGGAAACCGTTCGATCAACCACTCGGCGATCAACAGGCCCAACACCCGATCGCCGAGAAATTCAAGCCGTTCGTAGCCGAACCGGGCGGCACCGCGTTCAGTCACCTGCACGCTTGGGTGGGTCAGGGCCTCGCGCAGCAGCGACGGGTCGGCGAACCGATGCCCGAGGCTGTCGGCCAGTGTGTCGGCCGACGATGCGCCCGACGGCTTCACCATACGGTCACCGCACCCCCTGGAACAGCCGTTCGAACCGCAACGATCCCGGCCACTTCCACACCTCCCAGAAACTGGCATCGGCATCGAGACTGAACCACAGGAACTCCGCCCGGCCCACCAGGTTCTCCAACGGTACATAGCCGACCGCGCCGAGCACACGGCTGTCCTGGCTGGAATCCCGGTTGTCCCCCATGAAGAAGAAATGCCCCTCGGGCACGACGTATTCCTGCGTGTTGTCCAGGAAGCCGCTGTCGGACCGCTCCAGGATATAGTGCTCCCGTCCGTTGGGCAGCGTCTCGATATAGCGCGGTGTGCGAACGGGATTTCCTTCCCGGTCGGTTCCCACGTAGTCTTCCACGCGACGCCGGGGCACCGGTTCGCCGTTGATGTGCAGGATCCCTGCGATCATCCGTATCCGGTCGCCGGGCAGGCCGATCAACCGCTTGATGTAGTCCGTCGACGGATCAGACGGCAGCTTGAACACCACGACATCGCCAACTTCCGGTTCCCCGCCGAGGATCCGGCCCTCGAAAAGCGGCAATCCCATCGGTACGGTATAGCGGCTGAACCCGTAAGAAAATTTCGAGACGAACAAATAATCGCCTTCCAACAGGGTCGGCATCATCGACCCGGAAGGAATGTTGAACGGCTCGTACAGGAAGGTGCGCACGAACAGAGCGATCAACACGGCGTAGAGAATCGTCTTGATCGTCTCGCCGATGCCGCTGGGTTTCTTTGTGGTCATGAAGCGGTATCGAATCCGGTTCTGGAAAGGGGTGTATCCGGTACAGCGTCTTGAAGATCAACCCTGCAATGGTCAATGCCGGAGTGCCGGCTGCAGCCCCGACGCGACACCCTAGCCCGCCGGCTCGGCGGAGATCACGACCACGGCCATGGCCTGGGGGTCGTCGTCGGTAATGGTCAGGTGTACGGAGGCGCGCATGCCGGGCGGCGTCAGCCGATCCAGCCGCGTGCGGGCGCCGCCTGTCAGCTCCATGGTCGGCTGGCCGCTGGGAAGATTGACCACCCCCAGGTCGCGCCAATAGACGCCGCTGCGGAAACCCGTGCCGAGGGCCTTCGAGCAGGCCTCTTTCGCCGCGAACCGCTTGGCATAGCTGGCAGCCCGCAGCGCCCGCCGATCGCACTTGGCGCGTTCGCGTTCGGTGAATATCCGCTCGGTGAAGCGGTCGCCGAAGCGGTCGAGCGTGCGCGCGATCCGCCGGATGTCGATAATGTCGCTGCCAATTCCAAGGATCATGGCCCCTTGCGGGTGCAGGCCGTTGCCGGCACCCCCTTCGCGTTCCCGAACCGGTGATGGCTGCTACTTAGCGAGCCGAGAGGGGATTGGCCAGTGTTTGCCGCGCCGAAACGGCAGTCACACTTCGATGGTCAGGCCGAATTCCAGGGCGCCGTCGGCCAGCCAATCCCAAGTGTATTGGGCGAAGGACCGGCGCACGAAAAGCAGGAACATGCGCCCCCCTGCCCCATCGGCCAGGCATTCCAGGATCATGTCGACAGCCCCGATCAGGCTCTGCGCAACGCGCCCGGCCGGGAACACGGAGCCATGCAGGTCGAGCGGGCAGCCCTTCGCCAGCAGCGCCTCGGCGCTCGGCCCCGCCACACGAATGGTGGTGTAGTTGTCGGTCAGGTCGGTCAGGGCGTGATGACGGCCGGCGAGCGCCTGAGACGCCTGCTGCTGGATCGCAACCTCGTCGCCCTGGGCCGTCACGATCAGACATTCGTCCGGGCCCAACCAGAGCACACGCCGGTCTGCCGCCGCGACCCCATTGGCCTCGCCGGGCAGCCGGATGCCGATGGCCTCAAGCGCCGCTACGGCGTCCTGGTCGGCGCTGTCCAGCCGCAGATTGACTTTGCCGAGATGCCCCAGCTCACAAAGGCGCACGCCGGCCGGGTCAGCCGTGGCGGGGGCCAGTTTCAGCGGCGCAAGCGCGGACCGGCGGCGCGCATCTATCTCAACCATTCTGGCGCGCTCCCTCAGGGTCGTAGAAGACGGGCCGGGTTATCGTCACCGGGATGGTTCGATCGGGCATCGACACGTAAACCCGTTCACCTTCCCGGGCACGGCCACGCTTGACCAGCGCCAACGCAATCGACCGTCCGACATTGGGGCTGTAATACGAAGAGGTGACGTGACCGATCATCGGCACGGGCGGCGACGGCGGCACTTCCTCGTCGATGATCTGCGCCCCCTCCTCCAGCACCTCGTTCTGGTCTTCCGTCAGCAGGCCCACCAGTTGCTTGCGGTCTTCCCGCACGGTGTCGCTGCGGAACAGGGATCGGCGGCCGATAAAATCGGGCTTCTTCTTGCTGACGATCCAGTCCATGCCGAGGTCAATGGGCGTGATCGTTCCGTCCGTTTCCTGGCCGACGATCACGAAGCCCTTCTCGGCGCGCAGCACATGCATGGCCTCCGTGCCATAGGCCGTGATGTCGAACGGCCGGCCGGCGTTCCAGATCGCCTCCCACGCCGCATGGCCATAGGCTGCCGGGACATTCACCTCGTAAGACAGCTCGCCGGTGAAGCTGATGCGGAAGACGCGGGCCGGGATGTCGGCCACGCGACCCTCCCGCATGGCCATGTGCGGGAACGCTTCCGCCGACAGGTCGATGCCATCCGTCAGTTCCTCCATGACCCGGCGGGAATTCGGGCCGCAGAGGCCGATCACGGCCCACTGCTCCGTAGTCGACGTCAGATAGACCTTCAGATCCGGCCATTCGGTCTGCAGCCAGAGTTCCAGCCACGACATCACGGCGGCGGCCCCGCCCGTGGTCGTCGTCATGTGGAAATGGTCGTCGGCCAGCCGGGTGGTCACACCGTCGTCCATCACCATGCCGTCTTCGCCCAGCATCAGTCCGTAGCGGCAGCGGCCGATGCCGAGCTTCATCCAGGCATTGGTGTAGACACGGTTCAGGAACTCCGCGGCGTCCGGCCCGCGGACATCGATCTTGCCGAGCGTCGAAGCGTCCATGATGCCGAGGCTCGCCCGCGCGGCCGCCACTTCGCGGTTGACGGCGTTGCGCATGGTCTCGCCCTTGCGGGGGTAGTACCAGGCGCGCTTCCACTGGCCGACATTCTCAAAGACGGCACCGTGGGCCGCATGCCATTCATGCATCGGCGTGGTGCGCACCGGCGCCAGGAACTTCCCCGGAGCACGGCCGGCGACCGCCCCGAACGCCACGCCGGAATAGGGCTGGCGGAAGGTGGTCACGCCAACGGACGGAATATCGGCGCCGGTCGTGTCGGCAACGATGCCCAGCACATTCATGTTGCCGATCTTGCCCTGGTCAACGCCCATGCCCGCCGTCGTGTACCGCTTGACGTGCTCGATCGAGCGGTAGCCTTCGCGAAGGGCCAGCTTCAGGTCCTTGTCCATCACGTCGGACTGATAGTCGACGAAGGCGCGCCGGCGACCGCTTGCCCCCTTGCCCGGCAGGCTCCAGAGCAGCCGCGGATCGGCCTGCGCCGGCTCGTCGATGTCCGGATCGGGCGGGCGCTTGACGGTGAGGCCCAGCCGCTCGGCCGCCTCCGCCCCGGCGGCATAGCCCTCGGCAATGCAATCGCGCAGGCTGACGGTCCCGCGGCAAGCCCCGGCCGACCGCTCGTCCTGCGCAGAGGCCCCCGGCACATAGGCGCCGTGAGCGGCATCGAAGGCGAGCTTGCCGCGCGACTGGGAAAACAGGCTGACCAACGGGTTCCAGCCGCCGGACATCAGCAGCGTGTCGCACGTCACCTCGGTGCGCAGACCGGGCATGATGCCCGTGCCGTCGGCCGACAGGCGGACCACCTGCAGGCCGGAAACACGGCTCCGGCCACTGACCGCGCTGACGGAATAGCCGGCCAGCATCGGCAACCCAAGTTGCCGGGCCTGGTCCACCAGCCCGCCACCCGGATTGGGGCGCAGATCGATGATGGCCGGAACGTCGACCCCCGCTTCGGCCAACCCGATGGCCGTGCGGTAGGCGCTGTCGTTATTGGTGAAGACGACGGCACGCTTGCCCGGTGTGACGGCATAGCGGTTCAGGTAGGTCCGAGCGGCGCTGGCCAGCATGATGCCGGGGCGGTCGTTGTCGGGGAAGACCAGCGGACGTTCCACGGCACCCGTGGCCAGCACCACGTGCCGCGCCCGAACCTTCCACAGGCGCTGGCGCGGCAGCTCCGCCGCAATGTCGGCCGGCGCCAGGTGGTCCGTCACGCGCTCTACCAGGCCCAGGAAGTTGTGGTCGTAATAGCCGAAGACAGTCGTGCGCGGCAGCACGCGGACCTCGGGCAGCGTCGACAGCTCCGTCAGCACATCCGCCAGCCACACCGCCGCCGGACGGCCGCCGATCTCAGGTCCGTCAGCCGGATAGGAAAGCAGGCTGCCGCCCGGCTCCGCCTGCTCGTCGGCGATGATCACGCGGGCGCCGGCACGGGCGGCCACCAGTGCTGCGGCCAGCCCCGCCGGCCCGCCGCCGGCGACCAGCAGGTCGCAATGGGCATACGCGTGCTCATACCGGTCGGGGTCCGGCCGGCCGGGGGCTCGGCCCTGCCCCGCAGCCCGTCGGATCACCCGCTCATAGGTCATCCACAGGTTGGAGGGCCATTTGAACGTCTTGTAGTAGAAGCCTGCGGGGAAGAGCGGCGACAGCTTGTCGGTCCACGCGCCCACATCGAAGCCGAGCGACGGGAAGCGGTTCTGCGACCGCGCCGCCAGACCGTCAAAGAGTTCCTGCTGCGTGGCGCGCCGGTTCGGCTCCGTGCGCGCACGATCCCGCCAGACCTCGACCAGGGCATTCGGCTCTTCCGCCCCCGCGGTCAGGATGCCGCGCTGGCGGTGATACTTGAAGCTGCGGGCAACGCGATGGACGCCGTTGGCCAGCAGCCCCGACGCCAGCGTGTCGCCGGCATAGCCTTCGTACTCGGTCCCATCAAAAGTGAAGGCGATCGCCCGCGACCGGTCGATCCGCCCGCCTTCGGCCAGGCGGTAGGGCTGATTGCCGCCGCTCACTGCGCCGCCCCTTCAGACGTCGCCGGCGCCGCATCAGGGTCAAAGGGCGGTTCGCCGATCGCGTAGACGGCCAGGATGCGGTCCGACACCGTGTCGCGGGCCATGTTGAACCAGCGCCGGCAGCCATGCACATGGTTCCACAGCTCACGATGGGTGCCCTTGGGGTTGGTGCGCATGAACACGTAGTCGGCCCAGGCGGCTTCGTCGGTCGAGGCCGGGTCTGCGGGCCGCTTGATATGGGCCTCGCCGCCGCACCGGAATTCCCGCTGGTCGCGGGGGCCGCACCAGGGGCACGTGATCTGCATCATGGGCTCTGCTCTCGGTCCTATCGGTGGCGGTTGCCGCAGCCCCGGTCAGTGGGCCACGGCCGCCGCCCCGTGTTCCGCCACCAGGGCACCGGAGGCAAAGCGCTCCAGCGTGAACGGTGCGTTGATGGGATGCGGCTGGTCGTTGGCGATGGTGTGGGCGAAAACGTGGCCCGAACCCGGCGTGGCCTTGAAGCCGCCGGTGCCCCAGCCGCAGTTGAAGTAGAGGCCGGCGACCGGCATCTTGGCGATGATCGGGCTGGCGTCCGGGCAGATATCCACGATGCCGGCCCATTGCCGCATCATGTTCACGCGGCTGAAGATCGGGAACATCTCCACGATCGCCGTCAATGTCTCTTCGATCACGTCGAAGCCGCCGCGCTGGGCGTAGGAGACATAGAGGTCCGCCCCGGCGCCGATCACCAGTTCGCCCTTATCCGACTGGCTGCAATAGGCGTGCACGGCGTTGGACATGACGACCGTATGCATCACCGGCTTCAGCGGCTCCGACACGAGAGCCTGCAGCGGATGGGTCTCGATCGGCAGCCTCAGCCCGGCCATGTTTGCCAGCACCCCGGCATGGCCCGCCACAACCACACCAACCTTGCGCGCCTTGATCGCCCCGCGGGATGTCTGGACACCGACGATGCGGCCGCGGTCGATGTCGAAGCCCGTGACCTCGCAGTTCTGGATGATGTCGACGCCCAGCGCGTCCGCCCCCCGGGCGTAGCCCCAGGCAACCGCGTCATGCCGCGCCGTGCCGCCGCGGCGCTGCAGCGTGGCGCCGTAAACGGGATAGCGGATGTTGGGATCGCCGTTCAGCACCGGGCAGAACTTCAAGACAGCGTTGCGGTCCAGCCATTCCGCATCGATGCCGTTCAGCCGGTTGGCATGGATGCGGCGCTTCAGGTCGCGCGCCTCATGATGGTCGTGGGCCAGGTTCATGACCCCGCGCTGGCTGAACATCACATTGAAGTTCAGCTCCCGCGTCAGCCCCTCCCACAATTTGAGCGAATGCTCATAGAGCGCGCCGCTTTCGTCATAGAGATAGTTGGACCGCACGATCGTGGTGTTGCGCCCGGTATTGCCGCCGCCGATCCACCCCTTCTCCAGCAC
>JANQQD010000388.1 GCA_028285185.1 Anaerolineae bacterium
CACCACCAGAAGTGCGGAGTGGTCGCCGGCCGTGTCGGTGATGTAGACGGCGTTGTTCACCGGATCGACGGCAAGATCGTTCAGAAAGCTGTCGGGACGAATCACCGGCGGTGCCAGATAGACGATACGATGCAGGCTGTCGCTCTCGGTGTCCCAGGCGACGATCCGCCCGGCCTGGCCTTCCGCCGGTGTCCGGTCCAGCATCCAGATGACGCCCTGCGGGTCCGACCGCAGACCAAGCGGGCCGACCAGGCCGATCCCGTTCGCATCCAAGGGTCCGGCCCAGGCCTCGTTCGGGAACGGCGCCACAGACCCGTCCGGCATCACCTCGACCACGCGCCAGTCGGGGCCGTAGAAGGGATGCTGGCTCATGATGATGCGGCCGTCCGGCGTGACCGCAATGTTGCCGGGCGGGTTTTCCGCACCGAACTCCGCCACGACCTCCAGGCCCGAGTCCTGGGCGAGCGCGCCGAAAACCGGCACGGCCACCATGGCCAACCCAAGTGCCGCGCTTGCGAGCGTATTCGCCATGATGCGTCCCCTCTTCTGCCGATCGCCTTGTTCAGAGATCGGATCTGGCGCTCCGATCGCAAGAACGCTCCAATGCCGCAGCCGTACGTCGGTCATCGGCACCGCGATCCGGCAGCATACCGCCATTCGCCTACGCTGCGATGGCGGCTGAGCGTAGTTTGGTTTACACTTTCGCATATTCTGGTCCACCACCAGCGGACCCCATGCCCGACCCGGTTGCACCCGCAGATCGCCTGGATCTGTTTGTCGGCGACATTACCGGCCTCTCGGTCGATGCCATCGTCAATGCGGCGAACAGCGCGCTCGCTGGCGGTGGCGGGGTCGACGGTGCCATCCATCGCGCCGCCGGGCCGGAGCTGATGCGATACACGGATGCCAACTACGATGGTTGCCCGACCGGCGATTGCGTGATCAGCCCGGGCTTCGGCCTTAGGGCCGGGCATGTGCTCCACTGTGTCGGCCCAGTCTGGCGCGGTGGCTCTGAAGGCGAAGACGGTCAACTGGCGGGCTGTTACGTCCGGGCCCTGGCGCTGGCCGCCGAGAACGGGATCGCGACGGTGGCGTTCCCGGCGATCAGCACCGGCATCTACGGCTTTCCGGCCGATCGGGCGGCTGCGATCGCGGTGTCCACAGTTCATAAAGAACTTAAGAAATATGATGGTATCGAATGCGTAACCTTTGTCTGCTTTAGCGACGCGGCCGCCGACCATTACAGACAAGAACTGGCCGCGCTGGGGAGGGGAAGGGACGATCCCGTGGAGTGATGGCGAGCGGGAGCCGAAGGCTCGTCTCCGTCGTTGCGCCTCGCGAGGGCGAAAGCGGGGCGCGGCCGCGGAACGCGAGGCCGGCCGACGGCAGGCCCCCGCTTAGGATCGAGCGTCGAACGCCAAGGGCAAACCGGGGAGACCCTGACCATGTCCGTCCGCAATCTTGAGTATCTGTTCAAGCCGAAATCCATTGCCGTGATCGGTGCCAGCAAGCGGCCCCGGTCTGTCGGTGCAGTGCTCTCGCACAACCTGTTCAACGCCGGGTTCGACGGGCCGGTCATGGCGGTCAATCCGCGCGAACAGTCGATCGAGTCGACGCTGTGCTACAACTCCATCGCCGATCTGCCGATCACGCCGGACCTCGGCATTGTCGTCACCCCACCGGAGACCGTGCCGAGCGTGATCGCCGAGCTGGGCGCGCGCGGCACCAAGGGCGTGGTCGTCGTCACCGCCGGCTTCGGCGAGGGCGGCGACACCGAGGGCAAGGCGCTGGTGCAGCAGGCGCTGGACGCGGCAAAGCCGCATCTGATCCGCATAATCGGCCCGAACTGCCTCGGCATCATGGTGCCGCATCACGGGGTGAACGCCAGCTTCGTGCACATCAACCCGCTGCCGGGGAACATTGCGTTCCTGACACAGTCGGGCGCCATCGCCACCTCGGTGGTCGACTGGGCGACCGCCCGCGGCATCGGCTTTTCGCACATGATCTCGCTCGGCAACATGGCCGATGTCGATTTCGGCGACATGCTGGATTATCTGGCCGCCGACCCCAACACGCGCGCCATCCTGATGTACATCGAATCCATCAGCGAGGCGCGGAAGTTCATGTCCGCCGGCCGTGCGGCCGCCCGCACCAAGCCGGTGATCGTGCTGAAGGCCGGCCGGACCGAGGCAGCCGCCAAGGCCGCCGCCAGCCACACCGGCGCTTTGGCCGGCGCCGACGCCGTCTATGACGCTGCCATCCGGCGCGCCGGCATGCTGCGCGTCTATACCATGGTGGAGCTGTTCGACGCGGTGGAGACACTGGCCACCGGCATGAAGATCAAGGGCGAGCGGCTGAGCATTCTGACAAATGGCGGCGGCATGGGCGTGCTGGCCACGGAATCGCTAGTCGACGCCGGCGGCATGCCGGCCGTGGTCGCGCCGGAAACGGTGGAGACGCTCAACAAGGTGCTGCCGGCGACATGGTCCAAGGCCAATCCCGTCGACATCATCGGGGACGCGCCCGGGCAGCGCTATGCCGACGCCCTGGAAGGCCTCCTGGAAGATCCCAACACCGACGCGATCCTGGTGCTGAACTGCCCGCAGGCGATCGCCGACAGCCTGGAAGCGGCTGAGGCCGTGGTGAGCACGCTCGGGAAGCGGCGATCGGCCTCGGTGCTGACCAGCTGGCTGGGCGAAGGCGCGGCGGTCGAGGCCCGCCGGCTGTTCGCGCGCAACAAGATCCCGACTTACGAAACACCGGGCCAGGCGGCCCGGGCGTTCATGCATCTGGTCCACTACAAGCGCAACCAAGAGCTGCTGGTGCAGACGCCGCCCTCGGTGGCGGAGCTGTTCACGGCCGATCCGGACCGCGCCCGCGCCGTGATCCAGAAGGCGATGGCGGACGGTCGCGACATCCTGACCGAACCCGAAGCCAAGGACGTTCTCGGCGCCTACGAAATCCCGGTGGTCCGCACCGTCTCGGTGGCCAATCCGGAAGAGGCCGCCAAGGCTGCGGAGGAAATCGGCAAGCCCGTAGCGCTGAAGATCCTGTCGCCCGACATCACGCACAAGACCGACAAGGGGGGCGTGCGCCTGAACCTGCGCTCGGCGGACGAGGTGCACTGGGCGGCGGCGCGCATGCTCTCCAACCTGCAATCGCTGGAGCCCGATGCCCGCATCGAAGGCTTCACCGTGCAAGAGATGGCGAACATGCCGGGCGCGCGCGAGCTGATCCTCGGCATCGCCGAAGACCCGATCTTCGGCGCGGTGCTGCTGTTCGGCCAGGGCGGCACGAAGGTGGAAGTGGTACAGGACAAGGTGATTGCACTGCCGCCGCTGAACATGGTGCTGGCGCGCGAGATGATGACGCACACGCGCATCTACCGGGAGATGCAGGCCTATCGCAACGTCAAGGCCGTCGATCTCGATGCCGTCGGGCTGACCATGATCAAGCTGTCGCAGATGGTGACCGACCTCACCGAGGTCGAAGAGCTGGACATCAACCCGCTGTTCGCCAACGACGAAGGCGTGCTGGCGCTGGACGCCCGCATCAAGGTGCGGCCGCCGCTTGAAAAGGGCAGCCCGCGCCGCACGGCCATCCGCCCGGTCCCGCACTGGCTGACCAAGACACTGGCCATCGAAGACGGGGCGGAGTTCCTGCTGCGGCCGATCGTCCCGGAGGACCTGCCGCTGATCCAGGAGATGGTGGGCCGGTGCACGATCGAGGACACAAGGCTGCGCTTCTTCGCGCCGTTGAAGGAACTGCCGCTGAGTGCTGCCCAGCGCCTGACCCAGATCGACTATGACCGCGAAATGGCCCTGGTTGCCATTGGTGAGGAAGAGGGTGAGACCAAGATCTTCGGCGTCGTGCGCATTGCCGCAGACCCGAACAACGAGCGGGCGGAATACGCCGTGATGGTTCGGTCCGACATGAAGGGCAACGGCCTCGGCTGGCAACTGATGCATGAGATCCTGGACTACGCCCGGGATCGCGGCATCCAGGAGGTCTATGGCGAGGTGCTGCGCGAGAACCGCACCATGCTGAAGATGTGTGAAGAGCTGGGTTTCAAGCGGGAGGTTCACGCCGACGAGCCGCGCATGGCCGTCGTGACGGTCGACTTGACGGTGCCCATGTCGACACAGGCGCCGGCTGCATAGTCTTGGCACCGCGTAGGCTGCACCGTCCGGTTGCGGCGACTGAGCTCCGTCTGACCTGATCCCGCCTGGACCGGAGCCGCCGGACAGGATGCCGGCCCCATCATGCTGGATGGACCGCGCCGCAGGTTGCAACCGCTGCAGCGCGCCATTCCCGTGGCTGGGGCCCGAAAGGCAGGGAAAGTGCGACTGTCCTGAATGACTGCCTTCCCAAAAAGGCAGTACGATAACGGGCTGCAATATTCTGAATAATTGAATATTGTAAAATACGCACCCTTAAAAAGAGCTTTCTGCTCGACAGTATGTCCATAGATTGCCGGCCAGATCATCGCCGACTGGCAGCCGGGCTCTTGGCTCCGGCGCACATCCGATTTGGTGTATCGATGCCAACGATGCGACTGATGGTCTCACAACCGAGCAGATGAACTTTTAAAGGAGTATTTCTTGTCACTGACCATCCAAATCGTATTCATCATATTTTAGGGTTTCGACACTGAAATACATCGCATGCCGTTTGCATTCCTCGGGCTTTGCGACTTTCGGCAAGAACGCTGGCATGGATAGGACATCAGAAATGATCAACGAAGCCACCCGACTGCAGTTCATCGGGCTTGATGCCAAGACGTGTGAGCATCTTCGGTTGTTCAAAGGCATCATCTCTGACGAGATCGAGCCGATTCTCGATAAGTTTTATGGGAATGTCCGCAAGTTCCCGGATGCATGGAACTTCATCGGCGGCGATATGAAGGTGCCGACCCTGATCGCGGCCCAGAAGCGGCATTGGCTGACGCTGTTCCAGGCGGATTTCGGCGACAGCTACTTTCAGTCGGTACGGCGGGTGGGGCGCGCCCATGTCCGCATCGGGCTTGAGCCGAACTGGTACCTGGGCGCGTACGGATACATCCTGCCGATGCTGCACCGGGTCGTCTTCAAGGCATACCGGCGCAAGCCCGATCTTGCGATGGAAATCATCGAAGCCGTCGACCGTGCCGTGATGCTGGATGCCGAGACCAGCGTGACCGTCTATCTGGAAGAGGCGCGGGCCGAATACGACCAGAAACTCGCCGAGATGATGACGGCCTTCAACGAACAGGTTGCAGCCGTCGTCGACAACGTCACGAACGAAGCCGCGAACACCCGCAAATACGCCGACAAGATCGCGATCATGGCCGGATCGACGCGGACGCAGACCTCGTCGGTGTCGTCCGGGGCGGAAGAGGTCAGCGGCAACACGCAGTCGATCTCCGCTGCGACCGAAGAGCTCTCCGCCGCGATCCGGGAAGTCAGCGAACAGATCCACAATCTCTCAGGGGTCGCGGAAGCCGCCGTCAGCCGCGTCGACGAAGGCGGCGTGCACGCAGAGACATTGGTGGAATCTGCGGCCCGCATCGGCGAGGTCCTGAACCTGATCCAGGGCATCGCCAAGCAGACGAACCTGCTTGCCCTGAACGCCACCATAGAGGCGCAGCGAGCCGGGGAGGCGGGCCGCGGGTTTGCCGTCGTCGCATCGGAAGTGAAGACCCTGGCCCGGCAGACGGCGGAAGCGACGGCCAGCATCGACGAATCAATCACCGCCGTGCGCAGCAGCACCGAAGCCGTCGTTGCGGCATTGGGCGCGATCCAGCAGGTCGTCGGCACCACCCGCGAAACCGCAACAGCCATCGCATCGGTAGTGGAGGAGCAGTCGGTAGCGACCAAGGACATCGCCCGCAGTGTGGACCATGCCGCAGAGGGCTCGTCCATCGTCTCCCGCAATGTGATTTCGCTGGACGAGCAGGCGGTCGCGACGGCCGGTGCCGCGGAGAAGCTTCAGCACTCGGCAGCGACGCTCGACACCTCCGCAGCTGACCTCAGCTCGGCTGTCGCCAATTTCACCGAGACGATTCAGGGCAAGCGCAGCGCGGCATAGAACCCGAAACCGGTCACTAGCCGGATTGACGGTCGGGCGCCCCTTGAGCCAGCCCAACGCCGCACTCGACGCTATCTCCGGCAAGATACACCGGAAGGATCAGCCGCACGGATGTGCCAAGATTGAGCGTACTGGCTATCTCCAACATGCCGCCATGCAGCTCCGCCAGCGACTTGGAGATAGCCAGGCCAAGGCCGGTGCCGTCGCTCGCCCTGTCGTACGCGTTGTCCAAGCGCTCGAAAGGCTGCAGCAGCCGGTCGATCTGGTCTTGCGGTATGCCGCATCCCGTATCGGCCACCGTAACGAGCAGGTGTTCCGCGCAGGGATGCGTTACGTCAATGTCGATCCTTCCGCCGGCCGGCGTGAACTTCACGGCATTGGACAAGAGGTTGAACATGATCTGCCTGAGCGCACTTTCATCGGCCAGCAGCGTCGGCACGGGAAATGCGAAGGCCACGTTGACGGTCAGGTTCTTGCGGTCGGCACGCTCGTAGATCAAGCGGACGCTGTCGCGGATCACCTCTTCGGTATCCAGCGGTGCGGGGCGGATCTCCATCTTGCCGGCTTCGATCTTGGACAGATCGAGCACCTGGTTGATCAGCCCCAAGAGATGCCGGCCGCTATAGTGAATGTCGCCCGCATAGTCGGCGTATTCGGGAGTGCCGGCCGGACCGAAGATTTCGTCGCGGATAACTTCCGAAAAGCCGATGATCGAGTTCAGCGGCGTCCTCAGTTCGTGGCTCATTGAAGCCAGAAAGTCCGATTTCGCACGATTGGCCCTTTCCGCGACCCGCCGCGCGGCCTCAGCCTCGTCCCCAGTCCGCCGCAGATCATCGGCAAGCTGACGGAGATCGTCCGCCTGCTCCTCGATCCGGCGATTGGCCTCAATCAGATCTTCTTCGCGGCGTTTCAAGACCGTGATATCGGCGCGATCCCCGACGATCTCTCCGGATGACGTGCGCCGTTCGCGCACGAGAACCCAGCGTCCGTTCGGCAGCCGCTGCTCCATTTCGCCGTAGGGCGTCCTATGCCTGGCGAGGCGCTCTGAAAGCCATGCTTCCTCCCGACCGATCGCATCCGGGTACTGACCTCTTCGGAGACCTACCTTGAGTATGTCTTCAAAGGTCTGCCCCAGCGCGATGGCCGTTCCGGTCGCAGCATATGTCTCAAGATACTTTTGGTTGCAGAGTGCGAGCCTGTCTTCGGCATCGTATATTGCAAACCCGCTCGGCAGGCTTTCAACGGCGTTCACCAGCCGGTCATGGGCCAGCTTCGAAGCCTGCTCGGCGATGCGGCGGCGCTGGGCAAGCCGGAAGAAACTCACTTGGAGCACGCCAAGTCCGATAACGAGCCCAAGGCTGAGCGCGGCCGCCTCCCGCAGTGTCATGACGCCCTCTGCGAAGAGCGTGTTCCTGTCAACGAATGAGATGACCCGCCAATAATTGGCATTGGATTGGAGATGAGGGGCGGCGGCCACGCGAGGTCCCGCGCCACCTGCATTGAGCAGCACATCCTCTCGCAACCGCACCGTGTCGAAGACGAAAAGCCCCTCTTCCGTCGCGACCGCACCGCTCGAAGCCGCCGCAGCGGCCGCCCAGACATCGGGATGGCGGTCAGCAAGGCTGCGGCCGTGATCGAGCATGAAGCCCCAGGCGTCCGCAGGATCGGGGGCAAGGACCCAGTATCCGCCCGGATTGACGATCATCAGTTCGCCGGCACCCGCCATCAGGCTTCGCGCGTGCTCAAGCAGCGCATTGCCGTGATAGTTGATGATGATGAGTCCGGCCGCATGCCCGCGTTCGCTGCGGACTGGCGTGCCGACGCGTATGGTTGGCCGGTAGGGCAATTCGATTTCGCCGCGCTCTACATTCAGGTCCAATTGCGAGATGAAGATTCGTCCCGCTTCGAGGGAGAGCGTGCCGTCAACGTAGTAGCGTCCGGACTTGTCCTGTAGATCCTCGTCCGGTGCCAACTGCGGTTGGCCATCCCGGTGGTTGACCCGTATGCGTTCGAGACCACTGGCGTCGATCAACCGGATCTGATCGTAGACCCGCGCGTGCGCCGCAAGGGTTTCGAATTCGGCCGCCAAGTGAAAACGCAACCAACCGGTGCCGCTGTCCAGGTAGTGCTGCAGTCCGGGTGAGCTAGCCAGGACGAGAACGTCCGTGGCAACACCAGCGAGGTCCCGCGTCGCTCCGACGACAACTCTTGCAACGGCATGGCGCTCCTGCATCCGAACTTCGGCCACCCGTTCCCTGATGCCGATGTCTCGTGCCCAGAACACGATGGCGACGACCAAGACGGTGGTGACCCCGAACAGAGTTAGGAACCGCCCTGTCATGCTTGTGGGAACGCAGCCGCCGGACAGGCTGTCCCGTTCGTCATCGGGCCAGTGCGGTCGACCCCGGATGGATTAGACGACTCAGGAAGCCGGTACGGCCGAAAGTCTCCCCAATCGCGATACACGGCCATTCACATACTGCCCATTCACCATAGCGCCGGAACAGTCTTAGGCAACGTGCGCCGTTGGAGAGGCTCGGGCCCGATGCGACGCCCTGCCCGGCAAGCCCCGTATCCGCCGTCAGGACGGTCCCATGCTCACAGCGATCTTCCGTGTCGTTTCATGGAGAGCTTGCAAACTAAGAAATCGAAAGCTCACCACCGCGCATGACGCACAATCTCTACGTCAATTCTGGTTGATGAGCTGTTAACGATCGCTGAATTCAATTAACAATTTGTCATTCGACTATATTTTGCTTCAGCTTTAGATAGTTACACTGCGAAACTTCTTCTCAGACCCACCTGTCGCTTACCGGTGCAAAAAGAGTGTCGGACCAACTCACAGCCAAGCGTTATCCGGCTCCATTCATGGACCCGATCAGACGGAAGGCGCCCTACTCCCGCGCCCGCCATGCGAAGAGGCTTTATGTGTGCGGGTGGCGTTCGCGCCAGCTGAAGGGACCCGTGCGTTCGTACAGCCAAGGATATTGCGATACCATCTTGCGCGCCTTGGTCAGGCGGTAGGCAAAGACGATGATGACCAGCATCACCAGGAAATCGACGATGAAGCCGCTGGTTGTGAAGAGCTCGCCGTCGAACAGGCCATAGATCAGGAAGCGGTTGCCGGCGGCCAGCAGAAGCGCGTAGGCCACCCCCTTGGCCAGCGGCTGCCAGGTATTGGCCAGAGCCTGACCGGTCAGAAAAGCGGCACCACCGGCGATGATCACCGTCAGGCCGATATAGACGTCGATCGTCGTTCCGATCAGGTCGGTCATCGCCGGAGAGCCTGTTTCGCGTTGGTGTCGTCAACCATGGCCGCCTTCCAGATACGCGGCCTGCACGTCTTCGTTGGCCAGCAGTTCCTGCCCTGTGCCGGTCAACGTGATCTCGCCGGTGACCATCACATAGGCGCGGTGGGCCAACCGCAAGGCGTGAAAGGCGTTCTGCTCCACCAGGAACACCGTCACGCGCTGCTTCTCATTAATCTCGGCCACCACGTGGAAGATCTGCTTGACGATCATCGGCGCGAGGCCAAGCGAGGGCTCGTCCAGCAGCAAGAGACGCGGTCGGCTCATCAGCGCCCGCCCGATCGCCAGCATCTGCTGTTCGCCGCCGGACAGCGTTCCCCCGCGCTGGACCTGCCGTTCCTTTAGGCGCGGAAACAGGTGATAGACGCGCTCCAGGTCTTCTTCGAAATACGCAGGATCGGCCGAAAGCGCCCCCATCTGCAGGTTTTCCAGCACCGTCATGCGCGGAAAGATGCGCCGGCCTTCGGGCGCCTGGGCGATCCCCCTGCGGATGATCTCGTTGGTCGGTGTGGTGGTGATTTCGCGACCGTCGAAATGGATGCTGCCGCGGGCCGCCCGAGGGTTGCCGCAGATCGTCATCAACAGGGTCGACTTGCCGGCCCCGTTGGCGCCGATCAGGGTGACGATCTCGCCTTCCTCGACCTGCAGGTCAACGCCCTTGAGGGCTTCGATGGCGCCATAGAAAGTGTGGACGCCGGAAATGGACAACAGTGCCATTGCCTGCCTCTGGTTCAGGGTCCAGCGGCCGCGTTGGCCGTGACTGCGGTGTCCTCGTCCTCCTCCTCGCCCAGATAGGCGCGGATGACGGCGGGATCGGCCCGCACATAGTCCGGCGTGCCGTCCGAGATCTTGCGGCCGTAGTCGAGAACGATGACATGGTCGGAGATCTGCATGACCACGCTCATGTCGTGCTCGATCAACAGGATGCCGGTGCCGAACTCTTCGCGGATGCCGACGATCAATTCGTTCAGGCCCTGAGTCTCGCGTGGATTCAGGCCCGCGGCCGGTTCGTCCAGGCACAACAGCACCGGGTCGGTGCACATGGCACGCGCGATCTCAAGCCGCCGCTGATCGCCATAGGGCAGGTTGCCGGCGTCTTCGTCAGCGCGATGCGTAAGGCCGACGCGGTCCAGCCACGCCTTGGCCCTGTCGATGGCAGTTCGGTGGGCATGGCGATAGCTGGGCAGGCCGAACAACCCGGCGAAAGATCCCGCGGACGCGGCCATCAGCACCCTGTGCTGCGCCACCAGCAGGTTTTCCAGCACGCTCATGGCTGAAAATAGCCGGATGTTCTGGAAGGTGCGCGCGATGCCGGCATGGCCTGCGATGTCGTGGCCTTCCATGCGTTCCAAGAGAAAGCTGCGCTTGCCGCGGTTCAGCGTCAGCATGCCCTCCGTCGGCTTGTAGAAGCCTGTCAGGCAGTTGAAGACCGTGGTCTTGCCGGCGCCGTTGGGGCCAATGATCGCCGTGATCTCGCCGGGATGGGCTTCGAACGAGACATCATCAATGGCCACCAAGCCGCCGAAGCGCATGGTCAGGTGGTCGACGGTCAGCAGAGCGCGGCTCGCCTCCGTCATTGCGCGCTCCCTTCGCCGACGGCGGGCTGGGCCGCGGTTCGGCCGCCGGTACTCAATGATCGTCGTCGACGTTCCGGCGGGTGCAGGCGCACCGACGGGTCGCGATGGGCCAGCAGGCCGCGAGGCCGCCACACCATGATGGTCACCATCAGCGCACCGAAGGCCAGCATCCGGTACTGCTCCAGCTCGCGGAACACTTCCGGCATGCCGATCATCAGCACCGCGGCCAGCACGATGCCGGCCTGGCTGCCCATTCCGCCCAGCACGACGATGGCCAGGATGATCGCGGATTCGATGAACTGGAAGCTCTCGGGACTGATGAAGCCCTGGCGTGTGGCGAAGAACGATCCGGCGACGCCGCCGAAGCCGGCGCTGAACATGAACGCCGCCAGCTTGATGTTGCGCCGGTTGATGCCGAGCGACTGGCAGGCCACGTCGTCTTCCCTCAGCGCCTCCCAGGCGCGGCCGATGGGCAGGCGACGCACGCGCACGCTGACGAAGTTGACGAACAGCGCCAGCACCAGAATCAGGTAATAGAGGAAGATGACGCGGTGAATACCGCTGAATTCCAGCCCGAACATGTCATGGAAGGCGGTCACGCCCTCGTCCGGGCTGCGCGTGAACTCCGCGAAGCCGAAGAAGCTGGGGCGCGGGATCGAAGAGATGCCGTCCGGCCCGCCGGTGAATTCGTACCAGTTCAGCAGAACCACGCGGATGATCTCGCCGAAGCCGAGCGTGACGATGGCGAAATAGTCGCCGCGCAGCCGCAACACCGGAAAGCCGAGGATCAGCCCGGCGGTGGCGGCCAGCAGGCCCGCAAGCGGCAGGCAGATCCAGAAGCTCCAGCCGAGTTCCGTTGCCAGCAACGCATAGGAATAAGCGCCCACGGCATAGAACGCCACGTACCCCAGGTCCAGGAGGCCGGCCAGCCCGACGATGATGTTCAAGCCCCAGGCCAGCATGATGTAGGTCAGCACCAGCGTCGCCAGATCGATCGTCGCGCGATCGTAGAAGAGTAACGGCAGCGCAAAGGCAAAGACGGCCGCCACCGGTCCGATATAGCTGGTCCAACCCTGGATCTGGGCGCTCAGGTCGCCCAAGGACTTTGCCCGTTCGTCCTGGCTTTCACGGCTTCCACGCTGGCGCCACACCAGCCATGCCGCCCTGAGCGCCAGAATTGCGCCGCCGGCCACCTGCATGATCTGCAGCACGGGCGTGTCGGGCGGCGCCTCGCCGCCAAACGCCTGCAACACGCCGGCAACAATGTCGATCGGCGGCACCAGCAGCCCGAGAACGGCTGCGGCAACACCACCGATCAGCACCACGAGTGGGAACCCTTCGCGCATGGAGACGATGCCGATGCGCCCGATGAAGGCGAAGAGGATCGCCACGAAGACGTCGGCAAAGCGCGTCGCGATCGCCAGGCCGCCCTGCACCGTCTCCAGATGGATCCCAACCATGGTGACGGCCAGCATGAGGACGATGAAGGCCGTGATGCCGGCTTCGATCAGGGCCGTGCGCCAAGGGAACATGCGCGCCTTGGCAGCAGAGGAGTCGTAGGTGGCTGCGGTCATGGGCGCGTCAGACCTTCTCGATTTCCGGTTTTCCGAGCAGTCCGCTCGGCCGGAAGATCAGCACCAGCACCAGGATGCCGAAGGCCGCCACGTCCTTGTATTCGACGGAGAAATAGCCCGACCAGAAGGCTTCGATCAGGCCCAGCAAGAGCCCGCCCAGCATGGCGCCCGGCAATGAGCCGATGCCGCCCAGCACCGCGGCGGTAAAGGCCTTGATGCCGACGACGAAGCCTTCGAAGAAGTCGATCACGCCGTAGCGCACCAGGTACATGGTGCCGGCCACAGCCGCCAGAGCCGCGCCCATGACGAAGGTCGCCGAAATCGTACGGTCGACATTCACCCCGACCAGCGACGCCATCACCTTGTCCTGCTCGCAAGCGCGCTGCTGCCGGCCCAGTGAGGTCTTCTGGATCAAGGTGGTGAACGCGGCCATCAGCACGACCGTCATGACGATGATCATGATCTGGACATAGCTGATGGTGACGGTGAACCCTGTGGGGCTTTCCATCAGCACGAAGCCGCCCTGAACCACCGGCGGCAGCGGCTTGGACCGCGCGCCCTGCAGCAGCTGCACATAGTTCTGCAGGAAGATCGACATGCCGAGCGCGGAGATCAGCGGCGCCAATCGGAAGGATCCGCGTAAGGGACGATAGGCGACCCTTTCCACGGTCCAGCCGTAGATGCTTGTGAACACCATGGCGATCACCAGCACGATCGCCAGCGCCAGCGGCACCCACGTAATCCCCGCGATACCGAGGATCAGGAAGCTCATCAGCGCGATGAACCCGCCCACCATGAAGATGTCGCCATGGGCGAAATTGATCATGCCGATGATGCCGTAGACCATCGTATAGCCGATGGCGATCAGGCCGAAGATGGAACCGAGCGTGAGGCCGTTTATAAGCTGCTGCAGGAAGTATTCCATGAGGGGATCTGCACTCGCACATGCGCCGAATGGGTACGGCGCAACCTATGGGTCTACCCTCCCGCCGGGCCGACGGACGTCACCTCGGCGGCTGGAAACGAACTGTCCTGGTGGGCCGAAGGATCTTTGGCGGTCAAAGCGGTTATCCGAACTGGCTTTGCGCAACACTCGGCAAGCCCGGTCCGCCCGGAACGCAGTTTTGAGCAACGATATCGACGCCCATGCTGTGGAACAAGCCCCTATTCGCACCTGCAATCGCGATTGATCACGATGACGCCCTTGGTATCCGATCGGTTACTTCTGCCAGCCGAGATGCTTGCGGAAACAGACACGATTCTGACCGTCCTGCTCCAGACGGTCGACCTCCTGGTAGCCGAGACGCTGATACCGGGCGATCGCTTCCCAGAATTCCTCTTCCACGGAAAGTTCGACACGGCGCAGGCCGCCCAGTCGGGCCAGCGTCTCGGCATAGGCGATCAGCGCCCGCCCCAGCCCACGCCGCAGACGCTCAGGCGGCACCGCCACCAGATCGATGACCAGCGTCCCTTCGTGGGCCCGCGCCACCATCACCGCGGCCGGGCCGTCATCTTCTTCAAGCACATAGACATGCCGCTGGGTGATCGCCCGGTCGAAATCCACCATCATCGCCGGCGGCGTCTGGCCGAAGCGGGGCCGGTAAGGGGCGAAGGCAGATGTGACCACCGCGCTCAGCGCCTCGGCTTCGCCGCGCCTGGCAAGACGCGGCGGCCGAGCCCCCGGCTTGCGCCGGGCGGCAATGGAAGAGGGCGTCTGGCCTGCCATCGCAGCCCTCAATAGCGCCGGTTGAGAGGGCGAGGCTATGCCGCCATCCCGGGTCTTGGCAAGG
>JANQQD010000013.1 GCA_028285185.1 Anaerolineae bacterium
CTGATCTGACAATGCACGCGTCTGCAACCTTAGCGATTTAGGGCTACGGCTGCGTCAACATTGGTAAATGAAACGTTAACCATGTAGCCATATGCTGTCGCCATGCGTGCAATGGGGTCACGAACGCTGCGGCTGACTGGGGGACTTCGTGCCCTCGTCGCCGTCGCCGTCGTCATCATGGTAGGCCTGTCGGTGGTGTGGGGCGACCGCATCGCCCAAGAGCATTATCAGGCGACCTTACGAGAGAGCATGGCGCACCGCCTTGCGACGATCGTCGCCCGGTTGGAACGCGTCCTTCAGGCCCGACTCTTTCTGGTCACCGAGCTGGCGGCGCTGACCCGGATGGATCCCGAACGGTCAGAGAACGATTTCGAGACTTTTGCAATGCGGGCCCTGGAGCTGGGTACCGGTGTCAGGGCTCTGGCGCTGGCGCCGGACGGAGTGGTCCAGCAGATCTATCCGGCGGGCATGGAAACGCTGGTGGGTCGCGATCTGGGCGAACAGGCGATCGACCCTGAGACCGCCGACGCCATGGAACGTCGGCGCCTGCTTTTGGCCGGGCCGATGCCCTTGCCGGACGGCGGAACGGCGCTGATCGCCCGGCTGCCCGTATTCCGGGCCGCTGCCGAGGCGGGCGGGCAGGTGCGCCTGTGGGGGTATGTGATCGGCGTGCTGGATCTGGAGTCGATGGGGGAAGAGTCCGGACTGGCGACGGATGACGACGAGTTTCGGTACGCGCTGCTGGCCCAGAACGGACCTAATCAGGAAGAGACTCACATCTTCGGCGACACGGAGGTCTTCGACGACGATCCCGTGGTCAGCGCCGTGTCTTTCCGGCAAGGATCCTGGGTTTTGGGCATGGTGCCCACCGCGGGATGGGATGTGGTGCGCCCCGGTGCGGTCTGGTTCCGCATCTTCGGCGGTGGCGCGGTCTTGATGACGGCTGTCAGCATGTGGGTGCTTGTCCGCTATCCCATGCGCCTGGAGCGGGAGATCCTGGAACGGCGCCGCTACGAGCGGGAGCTGGTGGAGGCGCGCAAGGCAGCCGACAAGGCCAACCAGGCCAAGTCGGAATTCCTGGCCGCGATGAGCCACGAGTTGCGCACGCCACTGAACGCCATCCTCGGTTTCTCGGAGATGATCCGGGACGAGGCGCTGGGGCCGCTGGCCTATCAGCGCTACCGTGAATATGCCGCCGACATCAACGATAGCGGCCTGCATCTCCTGTCGCTGATCAGCGATATCCTCGATCTCTCGAAGATTGAGGCGGGCAAGCGCGAGCTGCATGTCGAGAGCATCGATACAAGGGCCGAACTCGACAAGCTCGTCCATCTCGTGCGCGAACGGGCCGGCCGCAATGGCCTGACCGTGGATCTCGAGGTGCCGCCCGACACGCCCATGCTGTGGGCCGACCGGCGCGCCTTCGGTCAGATCCTGCTGAACCTGCTGTCGAACGCGCTGAAGTTCACGCCGCCGGGGGGCCGCATTCGCGTCTCGGCTGCCGCCAACGAAGACGGCGGGGTTACCGTTGCCGTCGCCGATACCGGCTGCGGCATTCCGCCCGACCAGCTGGAGCGCGTGGTGAGGCCGTTCGAACAAGCGTTCGACCGTCGCGACATCGCCGGCGAGGGCACGGGGCTCGGGCTTGCGATTGTCGACCAGATGATGGCGCTTCATGGCGGGCGTCTGAAGTTGACCAGCCGGGTCGGTCTCGGTACCGAGGCCGCTGCCCAATTCCCCCCCAACCATCGCGCTGCCTGATAGCCGTCCGGCATCACCGATTGCCGATGGGGATTGCGGGACCGCTGTGTCTGCGCGATCTAAGACGGAGGCCGAAGATCATCCAATAGGAGGACAGAAGACCATGGGCGCCAGAGGCAGAAGTACCGGGGCGACGCTGCTGATCGACGCCCTGCTGACTCACGGCGTCGATATGGCCTTCGCCGTACCTGGCGAAAGCTACCTGGCCGCCCTCGATGCCCTCTATGAGACGCGCGACGCCATACGGCTGATCGTCTGCCGGCAGGAAGGCGGTGCCACCTATATGGCCGACGCATACGGCAAGCTGACAGGCCGGCCGGGCATCGCCTTCGTCACCCGCGGACCCGGCGCCACCAACGCCGCCGTCGGCGTCCATACCGCGCGACAGGATTCAACGCCGATGATCCTGTTCATCGGCCATGTCGACCGCGCCATGCTCGATCGTGAAGCGTTCCAGGAAATCGACTTCCGGCGCATGTACGGCCAGCTCGCCAAATGGGTGGCGCAGATCGACCGGCCGGAGCGCGTGCCGGAATATGTCGCGCACGCCTTCCAGGTGGCGACCTCAGGCCGACCGGGCCCGGTCGTGCTGGTGCTGCCGGAAGATATGCTGCCGGAAGAAGCCATGCCGCCGCCGCGGCTGCCCGGCCATTACCGTCCGGTCCAGGCCAGCCCGGCGGCGGAGGATGTGGCCATGCTCGGGGACTGGCTGTCCCAGGCGCAGCGTCCCCTGGTCGTGCTTGGCGGCCCCACCTGGACATCGCAGGCAACTGCCGACATCGCTGCCTTCGCCGAAGCGTGGGACCTTCCGGTCACCGTATCCTTCCGCGCGCAGGATTGCCTGGATAACCGCCATCCCTGCTATGGCGGCGACATCGGCATCGGCATAGCCCCATCGTTGGGGGCACGCGTGCGCGACTGCGATCTGCTGGTGGTGCTCGGCCCTCGGCTCGGCGAGATGACCACCGGCGGCTATACGCTGCTGGAGCCGCCACGCACGCCGATGCGCCTGGTACACGTCCATCCTGGGGCGGAAGAGCCTGGCCATGTCTATCAGCCCGACCTGGGCATCGTTGCCGGCATGCCTCAGATGGCCCGGGCCCTCAGATCCCTGCCGCCCTCAGCGGAGCCGGCCTGGGCGGCCTGGCGGGCCGATGTCCGGGCGGAATACCTGACGAACCTGCAGCCCGTTGCCACGCCCGGCGACGTCAATCCGTCGGAAGTGGTGGCCCATCTCAACCGCGTGATGCCGGACGACGTGATCGTAACGAACGGTGCCGGCAATTTCAGCGGCTGGGCGCACCGCTTCTTCCAGTACCGGCGCTATCGCTCGCAGCTGGCACCCACTAACGGCTCCATGGGCTACGGCGTCCCCTCGGCCGTCGCCGCCAAGCTGACGGCGCCGCAGCGCCCGGTGATCAGCTTCAATGGCGACGGCTGCTTCCTGATGAACGGGCAGGAACTGGCGACAGCCGTTCAGTATGGCGTCGACCCGGTGTTGCTGGTGTTCAACAACGGGATCTACGGCACGATCCGCATGCATCAGGAACGTGAATTCCCGGGACGTGTCCATGGGACGGAGCTGCGCAACCCCGACTTCGCGGCCTATGCCAAATCGTTCGGCGCCCATGGCGAGCGGGTGACACGCACGGCCGACTTCCCGGATGCGCTGGAGCGTGCGCGCAGCGCCGGCACGGCCGCGGTGATCGAGTTGGCCATCGATCCCGAGGCGATTACGTCCCGCACCACTCTGTCCGGGATTCGCGAGGCGGCCCTGGCCGACAAGGGGTGATTGGTCCGAGTCAGGTGCCCTGCTGCGGCGCCGGCCGATCCCAATAGTGGCAGGCGACCTGGTGCCCGGAGGCGATCGTCTGCAGTGCCGGCGGTTCCGCTGCGCAGTGGTCGACCGCCATGGGGCACCGCGTGCGGAAAATGCAGCCCGACGGCGGGTCTACCGGCGACGGCAGGTCGCCTTCCAGCACGATGCGCGTCTTCGCCCGCTCCGCATCCGGGTCGGGCAGCGGCACGGCGGAAATCAGCGCCTGCGTATAGGGGTGGCGCGGCGTGTCGTAGAGCGCGTCACGGTCCGCCATCTCCACCAGCCTGCCCATGTAGAGCACCATGATGCGGTGGCTGATGTGGCGGACGACCGAAAGGTCGTGGCTGATAAAGATCAGTGACAGGCCGAATTCCGCCTGCAGGTCCATCAGCAGGTTGATGATCTGCGACTGGATGGAAACGTCCAGCGCCGATACCGGCTCGTCACAGATGACGAGCTTGGGCCTGAGGATCATCGCCCGGGCGATGCCGATGCGCTGGCATTGCCCGCCGGAGAATTCGTGCGGATAGCGGTTGATCATCTCCGGCATCAGGCCGACGGTGCGCATCAGGTCCCGCACGTGCTCGCGGGCTTCGTCCTTCGCCATCTGCGGATTAAACGTGCGCAGCGGTTCCGCGATGATGTCACCGACGGTCATCCGCGGGTCGAGCGAGGCCAGAGGGTCCTGAAAGATCACCTGCAGGTCGCGCCTGTGCTCACGCATGCGCGAAGCGGACGCCGCGCCCAAGTCTTCGCCCAACCACAGCACCTGTCCGTCGGTGACGGGGATCAGGCGCAGAATGGCGCGGCCCAACGTGGACTTCCCACAGCCGCTTTCGCCCACCACGCCGACCGTCTCACCGGCGCCGAGGTCGAAGCTGATGCCGTCGACCGCCTTCAGCGTATCGCGATGTCGCGCCAAGAGGTGGCGCTTGGGCATGTGGAAATGGACCTTCAGGTCGCGCACCGTCAGCAACGGGTCGCGCGCTGCAGCGACGTCGCTCATGGCAAGGCGTCCAGATGGCAGGCCTTGGCGCGGCCGGGGCCGATTGGCCGTAACGCTGGGTCGTCGGTCTCACAGGGATCGAAGGCGTGCGGGCAGCGCGGGCGGAACGGACATCCCGGCGGCAGTCGCTGCAGGTTGGGCGGCTGGCCGGGGATCGAGACCAGCCGTTCGGCCCGGCCCGCCGCCAGGCGTGGCATGCTCTGCAACAGACCGGCACTGTAAGGGTGCTGGGGGTCGTAGAAGATGTCGCGCACACCGCCCTCTTCGACGACCGAACCCCCGTACATGACCATCACCCGGTCGGCGAGCCCGGCGATGACGCCCAGATCGTGAGTGATCAGCACGATCGATGTGCTGAACTCCTGCTTCAGCGTCTGCATCAGCTCCAGGATCTGCGCCTGGACGGTCACATCCAGTGCCGTCGTCGGCTCATCGGCGATCAGCAGGTCGGGCTGGCACAGCAGCGCCATGGCGATCATCACGCGCTGGCGCATGCCGCCGGAGAATTCGTGCGGGTACATGGTGATGCGGCGCCCAGCTTCGGGGATGCGCACCAGGTCCAGCATCTCCACCGACCGCTTCACGGCGTCCCGTTCGCCCAGGCCCTTGTGCTGTATCAGCACCTCTGTCATCTGGCGCGCGACCGTCAGGAACGGGTTCAGCGATGTCATCGGATCCTGGAAGATCATCGACATGCGCGACCCGCGGATGCGGTTCAGCTTGGATGCCCCCATGCCCAGGATATCCTGGCCCTGGAACCGTACACGGCCCGTGGCCTGGCCGTTTGACGCCAAGAGGCCCATGACGGACATGAACACCTGGCTCTTGCCCGACCCGCTTTCGCCAACGACCCCGACGGTCTCGCCGCGGGCCACGGTGAAGCTCACATCGTTGACCGCCCGCACCTCTCCATCGGGCGTGGCAAAGCGGGTTTTGAGGTTCGCCACCTCCAGCACGGCCTCCGCCGGTTCGGGCGCGGGCGCGGCCGGAGGCATCTGTGCGGCCTCGCTCATCGGTCTTTCGGATCCAAGGCGTCGCGCAGCCCGTCGCCGATGAAATTCAGGCAGAACAGGGTCACGGCCAGAATCACGGCGGGGAACACCAGCATCCAGGGCGCGACCACCATGTTGTTCGCGCCTTCGGATATCAGCACGCCCCAGCTGGTCATCGGCTCCTGCACGCCGAGGCCAAGGAAGCTGAGGAAGCTTTCCAACAGGATCACCTTGGGCACCATCAGCGTCATGTAGACGACGACCGGCCCCAGCGTATTGGGCACGATGTGGCGTCGGATGATCTTCGGCGTACCGACGCCGGCGGCCAAGGCAGCTTCGATGAACTCCTTGCGTTTCACGCTCAGGGTCTGGCCGCGCACGATACGGGCCATGTCCAACCATTCGATTGCGCCGACGGCGATGAAAATCAGGAAGATGTTCCGGCCGAAGAACACCATCAGCAGAATGACGAAGAACATGAACGGGATCGAATAGAGGATGTCGACGATGCGCATCATCACATTGTCGACGCGGCCGCCCAGATAGCCGGCCGTCGCCCCATAGGTCACGCCGATCACCAGACTGACGAAGGTCGCCAACAAGCCGATCATCAGCGAGATGCGCCCGCCATAGAGCGTGCGCGTCAACAGATCCCGGCCGTTGTTGTCGGTGCCGAACAGAAAGACGTAGCGTTCTACCCCGGCCTCGATCACCAGGCGCCGGCCGTCGTCGGCGGTCTCCACCACCTGGGCATCCTGGAAATCGCCGGACCGGTTCAAAGAGCGCGCGATGCGCGGGTCCAGTTCCTCTTCGCCCACCAGCACCAGCCGCAGCGTGTCGCCTTCGACCGCCAGCTCTTCCACGGTTGCGCCGGAGCGGCGCAACGCCCGATCCACCATCTCGTTGATGGCATCGTCGTGGGGATAGGGCGTCAGACTTGGCGGCGCCCGGACGTAGGACTGATAGACCTGATCGTAGCCGTGCGGCGACAGCCAGGGGCCGAACACGGCCAGCACGGCGATAACGGCCAGGATGATCATGCTGACGACGGCGGCCCGATTGGCCAGCAGCCGTCGCCTGGCATCGGCCCACAGGCTGCGGCCCTTGATCTCGACCGCCGGCTCCGGCGCCTGATCGTACGGGACCGTGGTCATGGCCGCTCTACCCGCCGCTCAGTCATACCGGACCTTCGGATCCAGGAACCCGTAGATGAGGTCGACCAGCAGATTGAAGACGACGATGAAAAGCGCGATCAGCACCACGGTGCCCATCACCAGCGTGTAGTCGCGATTGAGCGCCCCTTGCACGAAGTAGCGGCCGACGCCGGGCACACCGAAGATGGTCTCAACGACGACGGAGCCGGTCAGCAGCGCCGCGGTCGCCGGCCCGAGATAGGAGACGACAGGCGGCAGCGCCGCGCGCAGCCCATGGCGGAAGATGACGATGCGCTCTGGCAGCCCTTTGGCCCGTGCCGTCCGGATATGGTTGGACCGCAGCACCTCGATCATGCTGCCGCGCGTCAGCCGGGCGATGATGGCGAGCTGCGGCAGCGCCAGGGTGACGATGGGCAGGATCTTGTTCTCAATCGCGCCTTCCCCCCAGCCGCCGGCCGGCAGCCAGCCGAGATAGACGCCCAGTACCAGCGACAACAGCGGCGCGGTCACGAAGTTGGGGATCGTGATGCCGATCATCGCGCCGCCCATGATCGTGTAGTCGGTGCGGCTGTTCTGCTTGAGTGCTGCGATCGATCCGAGGATCGAGCCGAAGATCAGGGCCAGCAACAGGGCGGAACCGCCGAACTGGATCGACACCGGCAGGCCGCTGGCGATCAGCTCCGCCACCGTGAAGTCGCGGTAGACGAAAGAGGGGCCCAGATTGCCGGCCAAGAGGCTCTTCAGATAGAGCCCGTACTGCACCACCAGCGGCTCGTCCAGGTGATAGATCGCCCGCAGGTGCTGCATGATCTGCTCGGGCAGCGGCCGTTCCAGGTCGAACGGCCCGCCCGGCGCCAGCCGGATCATGAAAAAGGCCAGCGTGATGATGATGAACAGCGTCGGAATGGCGCTTAAGAGCCGGCGAACGGTATAGCTCAGCACTGTCGTGCGCGACCTTGGGCGACGGAAATCCTGCGAATGCCGCGGCGATGACGCTCTCGCGGCATTCCCGTGACGGGATGATGAGCACACAGCCCCAGGGCGCGCAACGCAATTCTCGACGCGGTAACGCAGGGACGTGAAACGGTCGATTGCCCGCGGTCGCCGATCCGATGAAGACCTGCTGACACTCTAAGCATTACATCGCACAGCATGATCCGAATACGGCTGACCGAGCCGTCGATCACCCCTTGTCAGGCACCGCGCGGGAGGACATCGAACACGGCGTTCGTCAGTTGGCGGTGGGCTCCTGCCTTATCCTCTACGGGTTCGCTGTGACATCATCGACAGAGCGCGCGTGGCGCTTGGGGGCCGGCATTGGCGGCAGAAGCCGTGCGCATTGGCCGACTTCCGGCCGCGGCTCTTCCTCTGCTGGATATTCAGGACGTCGACGCAGAGCACTGCCGGCCGCGTCTGGATGATCTGACCAACACCCAAGCCACTTCCCGCAACAGCCCGTCAAGACATGACCGTCGTCCACATCGCGCTCAATCGGCGACGCGCAGATTCTCCGCGGACAACCGGTTCTTCGCGTCGCGGACCAGTTCGTATTCGACCACCTGACCTTCGTTAAGCGTGTTCAATCCGGCCCGTTCCACGGCCGAAACGTGGACGAAGGCGTCCTTGCCACCATCCTCGGGTTCAATGAAGCCGAAGCCCTTGACGGGGTTGAACCATTTGACCGTTCCCTTTGCCATCCGTCTACTCCAGGTCTGTCATGCGGCGCCGGACTGAGCCGACGACGCGTCGCGCTCCGGCAGAACTCCGCTGGGGGTGAAAAGTCAGGAACGGACCCAAGGAGCCCAAAACGCGCGAAGTGTGGTCCGTACGAACATCTAAACAAACCGTAGACCCATCCCGGACGAAGTCAATGCCTCCCCGCCGGTGGCCCGGCTAGGCCATGGCGAACGGATCTGCGGTTCCGCCGGTCGCGACGCTGGCGTAGGGTTGCGTCGACGAAAGCAAGCCGCAAACAGCCTCCCGGAGATCATATGGAACACAGGACAACAAGACTGGCGGCCGTTCTGCTGTTTGTCGCGGCTCTTGCCGGGTGTTCATCGCCACAGTCGCCGCCCAGTCCCGGCGGTCCGCCGGCCGGTCAGCTGCAGCCTGCGGCGCAGACCACGCCTGTGTTCTATGGCATCGGCCAGATCCGCCAGCAGATGCTGGTGGAGGTGAACCGGATCCGCTCGTCGAGCGGCCTGGGCGCCTTGACGCTGTCGGCGGAATTGGATGGGGCGGCACAGGCCCATGCGGCCGATATGGCGGCACGCGGGCAGCTGTCGCATACGGGATCGGACGGCTCCGGCGCCGGCGACCGCGTGCTGCGGGCCGGGTACCGGTATCGCGAATATGCCGAAAACATCGCCCAGGGCCAGACAAGCGTACCGGAAACGATTGCAGATTGGATGGAGAGCCCCGGCCATCGCGCCAACATGCTGTTGCCCGACGTCCGCGACCTGGGTGTCGGCTATGCCGAGGGCCGGCCGGCCGGCCGTGTGCCCGGGAACTACTGGGTCATCGTGCTGGGTTGGCGGTAACGGCTGCGGCGGCCCGGGGCGACCCATGCCCACCCCGGGCCACGACGACAGTCTACAGAGGGATGCCGCGTCACCAGCCGCGGTGGCGCCAGCCCCAGCGATCGATCGGGGTCACAACCTGGTCGTGACGCCGGTCGAAACGGTCTTCGCGACGATCGATGCGATCTTCGATGCGATCGGCCGGCCCCCAGGTGTAGCGCCGGTCGATACGGTTCTCCACGCGGTCCACACGGTCTTCCACCCGATCCCAGAAGCGGGGGTGCTGGAGGTCGGCCAAAGCGGGGGCCGCGGCCGAGACCGTGCCGGCGGCGACCAGGGCTGCAATCAGAAAACGGGTCATCTCGTATCCTTCCCAGTGGTGGATGCAAGCAGTCACGGACCCCTAAACGCAGCAAAGCGGACACTCCGTCGCTCAGGCATCCTGAAGAATTGCTGCGCAAGAACCGGATGGCGGCCTGGCACCCGGCCGCTAGCCTCACCGCGCCGGCCCTGGAGTTCTGAACGCCCATGACCCATCCGCAGATCTCGCAGCCCGACCAGGTGTCGACAGCCATCAGCCAGTCGATGGGGTTCGTCGAATGGGCCATGCTGCTGACCCTGTCGGTTCTGTGGGGCGGATCCTTCTTCTTTATCGGAGTTGCGGTGGCGGATCTGCCGACTTTGACGATCGTCGTCCTGCGCGTCGGTCTTGCGGCTCTAGCCCTTTGGGCGATCGTCCTGCTGCTGGGCCGGGCGGTGCCGAAGGGCCGCGCGGTCTGGGGGGCGTTCTTCGGCATGGGCGTGCTGAACAACGTCGTTCCGTTCGGTCTGATCGTCTGGGGGCAGCAGACCATTGCCTCGGGCCTGGCATCGATCCTGAACGCCACGACGCCGCTGTTCACAGTCGTGATCGCGGCCCTGCTGCTGGCCGACGAACGGGCGAGCCCGTTGAAGCTGGTCGGGGTCACCGTCGGGTTTCTCGGCGTGATTGTCATGATCGGTCTTGACGCGCTCTCGGGCCTCGGCGCCGGCGTCTTTGCGCAGGTCGCCGTTCTCGGCGGCGCGCTCTCCTATGCGTTCGCTGGTGTCTACGGTCGACGGTTCAAGCGCCTTGGGGTCGATCCGATCGTGACGGCGGCCGGGCAGGTCACCGCCTCGACCCTGATCCTGGCCCCGGCCGCCCTGATGGTGGACCGGCCGTGGATGCTGACTGCGCCGTCCGGTGCCACCTGGGCGTCCATCGTCGCCCTGGCAGTGCTGTCCACGGCGTGCGCCTACATCCTCTATTTCCAGATCCTGCAGCGGGCAGGCGCCACCAACCTGCTGCTGGTGACCTTCCTGATCCCGGTCTCGGCCATCCTGCTCGGCGCGCTGGTGCTGGGCGAGCGCCTTGGCTGGGTGCATGCCCTGGGCATGGCGCTGATCGGTCTCGGCCTCGCCGCCATCGATGGTAGGCTGTTCAAGCGGCGCCCACCGGCGCCGGCACGCCGAACGGCGTAACACCCAGCCACCGGCCGGCCGCCTTCAGCTGCCGGAGAGGGCGTGCAGGATGGCGCGCGCAGTCTCGTCCGGCTGATCCAGGGTCGGCCAGTGCGATGCACCGTCAAGCCGGTATCGGGGCAGTGGATGGCGCTCCAGCCACTCCAGCGTCTCCGGCGGGCAGTTCGCCGGATTGTAGAGATAGGCGGCGGCGCGCGCTTGCATCAGCACCTCTCCCGGCACCGTCTCTTCGGAGAAACGCTTCGCGTCGCATCCGAGCTGCCACAGCGCCAGTGCATCAGCCTCCGCCACGAC
>JANQQD010000029.1 GCA_028285185.1 Anaerolineae bacterium
AGACGGAGCTGGAGACGCTCGCCGAACAGATCGCCGCGGCCCGCGAAGCGCTGGGCGAAGCCCGCGAGGAACTGGTCAGCCACGCCCGCACCCTGTGACGGATCGGGGGCCCCGGCGCTCCGGGGCCCCTTCATTGCTTCGCTCAGCGAGGCCCCTCAGGCGACACACAAGCTGGTGAGGTCGAGATCGCCGCCCCGGCCCCATCGTCAAAGCCTTGCTCGGCTGACCCCTAGCCAGAGCGTACGCATGGCAAAAGGCCATGCGTACGCCGTGCTGTCGCCACAATGGATGCGCAAGAGAACTGCGGCTCGCAGGCTCTCAATGCGGCCGCGCATCGGCGCTCCACGGGCGGCGATCAGAACAACGACGAAGGGGGAGGCACGCCAAGGCCGGTTCGGTCCGGCGACCACGCTTCCGCCAATCTGGGGGAATGCAAACCGATGGCGAAACTCCACCATGCCCTTCTCGGCGCAACGGCACTGGGATTGGTGCTGTCCAGTGGTGCTCTGGCAGATGATCTGGAGCTGCAGCGGGTGATGCTCTCGACCGGCGGGGTCGGCTATTTCGAATACGAGGCCACCGTCGGCGGCGATGCCGATCTGAACCTGAGTGTGCGGCTGGACCAAGTGAACGACGTGCTGAAGAGCATCGTCGTTTACGACGATCAAGGCGGCATCGGAGAGATCAGCCTGCCCGGGCGCGAACCGCTGTCGGACGTGTTTCGCGAACTGCCCTTCGGCCAGTCGGCACTGTCGTCTCCGGTAGCGCTGTTGAACGCACTGCGGGGCGCGGAGGTGGAGAGTTTCGGCTCCCGCGCCATTTCCGGCCGCATCATCGCGGTCGAGCAGGAAGCTCAGGAGACGCCCGACGGCAGCATCGTCTACCGCCACCGCCTGAGCCTGTTGACCGAGCTTGGCCTGCAGCAGCTGGTGCTGGAGGAATCGGATGCCGTCCGCTTCGTCGATCCCGACCTGCAAGAGGCGGTGGACGAAGCCCTGGCGGCGCTGGCGGAGCACAATGCCCAGGAGCGGCGCGAGATCGCGATCGCGACGACCGGCGATGCGGAGCGGACCGTGCGTGTGGCCTATGTGGTCGAAGCGCCGCTGTGGAAGAGCAGCTATCGGCTGACCCTCTCGGACGATGCCGACGCAACCACCGCCTCGATCCAGGGCTGGGCGGTCTTGGAGAATCTGAGCGGGGAAGATTGGGAAGGTGTGGACCTGACGGTGGTCTCCGGCAATCCAGTGACCTTCCGCCAGGCACTCTACACCGCCTATTACGTTGCCCGGCCCGAGGTGCCCGTTGAGGTGCTGGGCCGCGTCATGCCGCCGATGGACGAAGGTGGCGTGGGAATGCCTGAAGGCCGATCTCAGCCCCAGCTTGAGGGGCTGATCGGGATTACCAGCCTCGATGTTGCCCCTGCGGAGCCCGTGCCCGCGTCCCGCGGATACGCGGACACCGAGGCGGGCGAATTCTATCAGCCGCCGGTCCCTCCGGGCCAGATGGCGCCCGTCACCGCGGCGGAGAGCAGCGATGCGACCACGCAAGTCGTCTTCCGCGTACCGCACCCGATCGACGTGACCAGCGGCCATTCGCTGCTGGTGCCCATCGTGGCCCGCGACGTTCCGGCGGAGCGGCTGTCGCTCTATCAGCCATCGACCCATCCGCGCCATCCGCTCGCGTCCGTCCGGCTGGAAAATGACGGCGAATCGGGGCTGCCGCCGGGTGTGCTGACGCTCTATGAGCGCGCGTCTGAAAGCGGCCTGGTCGCCTTCGTCGGCGATGCCCGGCTGGACGCCCTGCCGGTCGGCGACGACCGCATGCTGAGCTTCGCCGTCGACCAACGGGTGACGATCGACCGTGAGATCCGCGATACGCGCCGGACGACCGAGGCCAGCATCGTCGACGGCGTGCTGGTTCAGACCATCACCGAAGAGCAGACCACGACCTACGTGATCGAAGGCGCGGCGCAGGAGGATCGCCTGATCCTGATCGAGCATCCGCGCCGCAGCGGCTGGGACCTGGTGACGCCAGGCGAAGACGCGGTCGACGAGCTGACCGACGGCCATTACCGCTTGCCGGTGGAGGTCGCCGCCGGTGACACCGTGCGCTACGAGGTGGTGTTGCAACGCCCGCGGGTGGACCGCGTGGTGCTATCCGACCTCAACCTGTCCCAGGTGCTGTTCTACGCCGAAGACAGCGACCTGTCGGAGGAGATCCGCGAGACCATCGCCAGCCTGGCGGACTTCCAGGCCGCCATCGCAGACACCGAACGCGAGCTGCGCGAGCTGGAGCAGTCGCGCGACGACATCACCCGCGAACAGGGCCGCATCCGCGAAAACCTGCGCGCCGTCCCGCAGGACAGCGACCTGCACCGCCGCTATCTGGCGACCCTGGATGCGCAGGAGACGGAGCTGGAGACGCTCGCCGAACAGATCGCCGCG